>NZ_KB897839.1:0-89066 GCF_000377185.1 Rhizobium sp. 42MFCr.1 | reverse complement strand
GATCCCCGGCCTGATCATCTTCTCCGACGCCTTGAACCATGCGTCGATGATCGAAGGCATTCGCTACGCCAAGTGCGACAAGGTGATCTGGAAGCACAACGACATCCATGATCTCGAAGCCAAGCTGGCCGCCGCCGATCCGAAGGCGCCGAAGCTGATCGCCTTCGAATCGGTCTATTCGATTGATGGCGACATCGCCCCGATCAAGGAGATCTGCGACCTCGCCGACAAATACGGCGCGATGACCTATCTCGACGAAGTCCATGCCGTCGGCATGTATGGTCCGCGCGGCGGCGGCATTGCCGAGCGCGAGGGCCTGATGGACCGCCTGACGGTCATCGAGGGCACGCTCGGCAAGGCATTCGGCGTCATGGGCGGCTACATCGCCGCCTCGACGGCGCTGTGCGACTTCATCCGCTCGTTTGCCTCTGGTTTCATCTTCACGACGGCGCTGCCGCCGGCCCTTGCTGCCGGTGCGGTTGCCTCGATCCAGCATCTGAAGGTCAGCCCGTTCGAGCGGGCGCGCCACCAGGATCGTGTCCGCAAGCTGAGGGCGCTGCTCGATCAGCGCGGCATTCCGCACATGCCGAACCCGAGCCACATCGTGCCGGTCATGGTTGGCGATGCCGCCAAGTGCAAGTGGATCTCCGACCTGCTGCTCGACAATTGCGGTGTCTATGTGCAGCCGATCAACTACCCGACGGTGCCGAAGAAGACCGAGCGGCTGCGCATCACTCCGACGCCGCTGCACAGCGACGCCGACATCGAGCATCTCGTCGAGGCGCTGCATTCGCTCTGGGCGCGCTGCGCACTGGCGCGGCACGTTGCCTAGCCAGCGCTATTCGGGCGGGCGATTGCGAGCGATAGTGCTCGTATTGCCCGTGGATGATCAAGGAGTTCGCTCGTTCGAAATGAGCCATACGCCACGGACACCAGAACGCAACCCGCAACGGACAAGGCTCTGCCAGGGCGACGATGCTTGGAGAAAGTATTGGCGACTGTTCCCGGCCGTGTCGACCGCCTCCTGCCAAGCTGAAGAGGGTGTCAGTCGCCGGCGGGCAAGGAAACCACACCCGTTCGGCAGCCCCCGGCATGGCCAGAAGGCTCGCCAATAATTGATCGCGATCAAAGACGCATTGGTCCTTCCGGTGGACAAGACGTTATCGAATTCCTCAGGAGAAGACGGCCTTGATGATAGCTCAACACGACCGGCAAGCTGCCATCGCGCAGAATGATCAAGCAGATGAAAAGGAAGGTCCGGTGCCGTCGAGGCGGCAGGCCGTGGCGCACCTGCGGAGGCTTGTTCCTCTTCTTGGAAGCCACCGACGATTGACAATCGGCGCGACGCTTGCCCTCACCGCCGCAGCCTTGATTTCGCTTGCGCTACCGATGGCCGTTCGGCGCATGATTGACAACGGCTTCGGGCAGGGCGATGGCGAATTCATAAACCGCTACTTCCTGATGGCAATGGCCCTGGCAGTGGCGTTGGCAATTGCCAGCGCTCTTCGATACTATTTCGTGACGGCACTGGGAGAACGCCTGGTAGCCGATCTCCGGAAGAAGGTCTTTGGCCACGTCCTGTCACTTCCCGCCCAGTTCTTCGATTCGAACCACTCCGGCGAAATTGCCTCGCGTCTCACCGGTGACACTGTCCAGATCAAGACGGCGGTCAGTCTGACAGCTTCGGTGGCGTTGAGAAACTCAATCCTGTGCGCGGGCGCCCTCGGCATGATGTTCGTGACAAGTCCTGGCCTGTCATCGATCGCCCTCGCGGTGATCCCCTTGATCCTCGCACCGCTGATTGTCTTCGGCCGCTCAGTCAGGAAAAAGTCCCGAGCGGCCCAGGACTCGCTTGCGAGCGCCTCCGCCTATGCCAGCGAAATCATTGCGGCAAACCGGACGGTGCAGTCTTTCAACGCCGAAGATGCTGCCCGTCAACGGTATGTCTGCGACGTCGAAATGTCCTACGGCAAATCCATTGCGGCGGCACGCTCGCGCGCTTGCCTGACAGGCTTTGCCATCGCACTCATATTCGGCAGTGTGGTCGGCGTCCTCTGGCTCGGGGCGCAGAGCGTCCTCGCCGGCACGCTCTCGCCAGGAAGTCTCAGTCAGTTTCTGATCTACTCGGTGATTGCAGCCGGCTCCTTGGGCTCTCTATCGGAAGTCTGGGGTGAGCTGGCGCAGGCAGCAGGCGCCGCCGGTCGGCTCTTCGAGCTTTTGAATGAACAAACCTATGATCGCGAGCCTGAGGCAAGCATGCCGCTTCGCAGCCCCGTCCGCGGTGGCATCGAGGTATCAGATCTGCATTTCTCCTATCCCAACACCCCCCAGAAAGAAATCCTCGCCGGACTTTCCATGACGGTCTCTCCGGGAGAGACGGTCGCTCTTGTCGGGCCATCGGGTGCCGGAAAGAGCACGGTCTTTTCGCTTCTGCTCGGATTCTATGACGGCAGCGCCGGACGCCTTTCCATCGATGGACGAGACGTGCGCTCCATCGCCCCGCGAGACCTCCGCAAGGAGATTTCGATCGTGCCACAAGAGGTGACGATTTTCGCGACCACCATCTTTGAAAACATCGCGTTCGGAAGACCCGACGCAACACGGGACGAGGTCGTCGCAGCCGCGATCAAGGCCCAGGCGCATGGTTTCATCACAGGCCTTGAGAATGGATACGACACTGTCGTAGGCGAAAGGGGTCTGACCCTTTCTGGAGGACAGCGGCAGCGGTTGGCGATTGCCCGCGCTATACTGAAGGACGCCCCTGTCCTCCTGCTCGATGAGGCAACCGCGTCGCTTGACGCCGAGAACGAGCAGCTCGTGCAGGAGGGCTTGGAACAGCTCATGGACAATCGATCGACCATCGTGATCGCTCACAGACTTGCGACCGTTCTCAAGGCCGACAGGATCCTTGTGGTCGACGCGGGCCGGATCGTCGAGCAAGGAACGCACGCCTCCCTAATGCGCAACGGCGGCCTCTACAAACGGCTGGCCGAACTCCAGTTCAAGGGGCCCGCCACCGACTCCGAGCTGGACGCAGCGTGAGGCGCCATCCAAACCGCACACCGGTCGATGCAGCGATGCGAGCTGGTTCGCCTGCGGGCGAGGGTGGGATGACGAACCAAACCTTGCGACCGGCCGCGGGGAAGTGGTGCGCTGAGGTCGTGGTGACGCGCAGGACGTGCGATGAAGGCGTTTCTGTGTACGCAAAGTCTTCAGCCCCTGTTTGGGGATTGGCTCGCCAATTTAGGGTCGGTTTGTTAAGCTGCCGCTAAGCCAAGCGAGGCTCGGACATGCCAAACGATCCACCGCGATCTCATCTGGCGGCAATGAAAGGAGACGGCTTCTACAACCGTCATTCCTCAATGCAGGCCACTGGCATTTCAGCACTCCTTTCATTGTGGGAAACGGCGTGCCGGACAATTGCCGCGGGCGAAGGTCCCTTCACCATCGTCGATTATGGTTCCTCACAAGGCCGCAATTCGATGACCCCCATGCGCGTGGCGATTGAGGCGTTGAGGCTCCGGTCGGGCCCATCCGTGCCAATCGAAGTCGTCCACACTGACCTACCCACGAATGATTTTTCGGCTCTGTTTGAAGCGCTTTCTTCAAGCCCTGACAGCTACATGAATGAAGCTTCTGATGTTTTTCCTTCTGCGATCGGCAGGTCGTATTTCGAGCCATTGTTCCCACGTCAACGCGTGGATCTCGGATGGTCGACGTGGTCATTGCAGTGGATGAGTACCGGAATGATCGAAGCGCCTGATCACATTCTCGCTGGAATGAGTGCCACGCCTGCAGTGGTTTCTGCGGTAAAGCGACAACAGGCGAAAGATTGGGAGCGCTTCCTGGTCCTAAGGTCACGGGAAATGCGCCCTGGCGGGAAACTCGTGGCGGGCTTTACGGCCCGCACAGCCGACATCACGGGTTGGGAATGGCTCCTTGGCGAGCTCTGGTCGGCATTGAGCGACATGAGGACGGATGGCTGGCTTTCGGAACGAGAGCAGACCCGCATAACAATACCGATCGGCATACGGACCTTGGAGGAGATCAGGAAACCGTTCTTGAAAGTCGAAAATTTCGCCGATCTAGAACTCGAGCATCTGGATCTCGTCAGACTCACGGATCCTTGTTGGGAGCAATTCGAAAGGAACGGCGATGTGTTGGCGTTCGCCAAGCGTCACACGGCAATGATGCAAGCCTGGTGCGAGCCGACAATCGCGAGCTTGATCGAGCCATATCGCAATCCGGCCGCATTTGTCGCTGAACTGTTCAAACGGTTTGAGCGTAGACTGGTTGAAGGTCCCCGGCCTCACGAACCCTACATGGCCGCCGTGGTGTTATCCAAACGAGCCTAGCCAGAGAATTGGCGCGCGGCGGAAATTTGACATTCTCAATGATCCTTATGCCAACAAATCTCCTTCTGCCAATACGGGTATGTTCTATCCGGGCAGCCCTCTTGAGAGAGGCTCTGAAGGTCTTTTCCGTCCCGTCCCGTCCCGTCCCGCCCCGACAGCCGGCCCGGTGAATGGTGGGCGCCATAAGCTTGCTGCGACTTCTACATTGCAGCAAGCCGGCTCTCACTTCATGATAAGCGCATCGGATATCGAAAGCGGCGGCTGATGCATATCTTCCTCGTTCGACACGGCGAATCGCTTGGCAATATCAATGAACAAGCCTACCGGCAGTTCGGCGACCATAATGTTCCGTTGACGCAGTGGGGGTATCGGCAAGCACTGGCGGCCGGGCGAGCGATCGCAGCCTATCTTGCCGAATTGCCGCGCGGACAGATACGACAACTTGACGTCTGGTATTCTCCCTATATGCGGACGCGGCAAAGCAAGGACGCCTTGCTGGAGGCGCTGCCTCCCGGATTGGTCAGGAGCGTTCGTGAGGACTACCTGTTGCGCGAGCAGGATTTCGGTCTCTTCACCGAAATCTATGACCACGCGGAGCGAAGACAGAAATTTCCTGATGAGTTCGAGAAATGGGCGAGATTGCGGAGCAACAGCGGGAAGTTCTACGCAAGGCCACCCGATGGCGAGAGCCGGGCGGATGTGGCCCAGCGGCTTCGTCTATTCCTTCAAACCGTGACGAATGACGTGCGCGATGACAACAACGACCTGATCGTCGTTGGCCATGGTGTCACCAACAGAGCGTTCGAAATGAACTTTCTCCACCATGCCGTCGATTGGTTCGAGCGCTCCGACAATCCTGGAAATTCCGACGTGACTTTAATCGCCGGGACACACTCGCGCGGCTTCAGATCAACCCTGTTGCACAAGGCCGAAGACCGCAAAGCCGGGGATGAAGAGCTGCGCGATGCCTATGGATCCGAACTGACGCTCACGCCGAAAGCCACGCCATAGACCCGCCGCTATCGCATATCCAGAAAAGTGCGACTGCTTCGACCCCGGGGCATGAAGGGCCTCCATTGGAGGGAGGGTTCGAAGCACCGGTTGCCACGATGCCTCGAAGCCTCCCTCGTCCTTCCAGGAGATGAAGGACAAGGAGGACATAGGTCGCAAATCGGAGCGGGGAAGGGGCCACAGCCTGAGACACGCGAATATGGTCCATCTGCAAGGCGGATAGTCGGCTAGCAAAATCAAGCGCCTGGGAAAGGAAATCTTGCGGGACCATGAAAAAGTCAGAACGTGTTGTCGATTCTGGCCGTCCCCAAACGTTCCTTGTTAGACTGCGGTTACGGAATCCGCCCAGTCGTCCTTTCAATATCTGGAGGAGTTGATGTGATGGATGCGAACAATCTTGTTTCCGCGCGGGAGCTGGCCAGAAGAAACGGCCTCAGTTTTCCGAACGAAAGCCCCGAGTATCGGCAGGCCCGCGATGAATTGCTCGCCGAGGAAATCGAGTTGCGCCGACATATCGAACGCGTTGCCGAGCAGCGCCGCGCACTGCCGCCAGGCGGTCAGGTCCGGAAGGACTATCGCTTCCAGGGCGCCGATGGCGAGGTTACCTTGAGAGACCTGTTCGGGGGCAGATCCACATTGGTGATTTACAGCTACATGTATGGGCCGCAACGCGAACGACCATGCCCGATGTGTACGTCCATGCTGTCGGCGCTCGACGGAGAAGTCCCCGATATTTGCCAGCAGGTCGCCTTTGCCGTCGTCGCGCGCTCGCCGATTGAACGTTTATTGGCGTTCAAGAAGGAGCGCGGCTGGCATCACTTGCCACTCTACTCCGACACGACGGACGAATTCAGTCGCGACTATCACGCCATCGGTCCTGATGGCGGCGATGACGCTGCCTATAACGTCTTCACGATCAAGGATGGCGTCATCCATCACTTCTGGAACCCGGAAATGGGCCCCGCAACTGCCGATCCCGGCCAGGATCCGCGCGGCGCGCCGGATTTCATGCCGCTGTGGACCGTGCTCGACACAACGCCGGATGGGCGGCCGCCGAGCTGGTATCCGAGCCTTGCCTATAGCAGTAGGCCGTAGGGCATGGCCGCCTGTAAGGCGGGCGTCAGCCTCGCCTGCCGACGCTCGCATACATGCCCGTGGTACGAAACTCGGTCGGGTTCGTGCCATAGATGCGCCGAAAGACCTTGGAAAAATAGTTCGCGTCCTCGAAGCCTGAGCGGATTGCGACCTCCTTGACGGGCATGTTCGCGGTCTTGGTCAACAGTTTGACGGCCCGCTTCAGTCGTTTCTGCAGGACGAACTCGGCGGGCGGCAGGCCCTCGTTGGCTGCGAACATTCGCGAGAAATGTGCCCGGCTGAGGCCTGCGACCCGCGCAAGATCCTCGACCGGCAGAGGACGTTCCAAATTCGCCATGATGTAGTCGATGACATGCTGCATCGTCCGGTATTCTTCACTGAAAACAGGATGCGAACCGAAGACATCGTCGTACAGCGCCATGGCCGCCTCATAGGCGATTGCCGAAGCCAGGCCGGGCGTCTCCGCGCCATTGATCAGCCGGAGACTGCAATCTGCCAGATGCTCGATCGTTTGCGGTTGTAGTTTCAGGATCGGTCCGGTCACCGCGAGGATCGAGCGGTGGATGCGCAGCGCCTCCTCGCCATTCATCGAAATCCAGAAAAATTCCCAGCGGTCCCCCTCTTCAAGCCAATAGCGGTGATTGTGCGGGACGAGCACGAGCAGTGTCTCGCCTTCTTTCACGCGAAGCTGGCGATTCTCGTAACGCAGGTTGCCCGCGCCTTTGATCGTGTGTTGCAGGACGGTGAACGGTGTTTGGCCGCGCTTTCTGCCATCCCAGTCGTAGGTCGCATTTTCTCGGATCTCGTAGCCCGTGCTGGTCGGCATTGTGTGCAGGCTCTGGCGGCCACGCGGCAGCGACACGGTCCTCATGACCGGCCCGTTGTCAATCAATTGTTGCAGCACAAAATTACCCATGAAAGCATAATCCTTCTCTGGCGGCCCCGCCGAATATGCGCATAATCCGCCCCCAAGAGAGAGAACACCGCCTGCACCGAGGAGCGGCAGGGAGGAGAATAAGCCGGATTTCTGGCCTTTTTTGGTGTCGGGCGCAAGTCCCGGTCCATTTCTTCTTCTCATCGTTCAGCGCCGGCAAATTTGATCGCATTGAGGCAAGGATCATGAGTTTCAAAATCGCTATCATCGGCGCAGGCAGCGTCGGCTTCACAAAAAAACTGTTCACCGACATCCTCTGTGTGCCGGAATTCCAGGACGTTGAGTTCGCGCTTACCGACATGAGCGAACATAATCTGCAGATGATCAAGCAGATCCTCGACACGATCGTTTCGTCCAACAAGCTGCCAACCAGGGTTACGGCGACGACGAACCGCCGCGAGGCACTGACGGGTGCGCGCTATGTCATCAGCTGCGTGCGCGTCGGCGGGCTGGAAGCCTACGCCGATGACATCCGCATTCCGCTGAAGTACGGCATCGACCAGTGTGTCGGCGATACGATCTGCGCCGGCGGCATTCTCTACGGCCAGCGCAATATTCCTGTCATTCTGGATTTCTGCAAAGACATCCGTGAAGTCGCAGAGCCGGGTGCGAAGTTCCTGAACTACGCAAATCCGATGGCAATGAATACCTGGGCCGCCATTGAATACGGCAAGGTCGATACGGTCGGTCTCTGCCATGGGGTCCAGCATGGCGCCGAACAGATCGCTGAGGTGCTCGGCGCGAAATCGCCGTCCGAACTCGACTACATCTGCTCTGGCATCAACCACCAGACCTGGTTTGTCGATCTAAAACTCAACGGCCGCAAGATCGGCAAGGACGAGCTGGTTGCCGCCTTCGAAGCCCATCCGGTCTTCTCGCAGCAGGAAAAGCTGCGCATCGACGTGCTGAAGCGGTTCGGGGTCTACTCCACGGAAAGCAACGGCCATCTGTCCGAGTATCTTCCCTGGTACCGCAAGCGCCCCGACGAGATCACCAAGTGGATCGACATGTCCGACTGGATCCATGGCGAAACCGGCGGTTATCTTCGTCACTCCACCGAGACCCGCAACTGGTTCGAAACCGAATTCCCGCAATTCCTGGAGTCGGCATCGAAACCGATCGATCGGGCCAAGCGTTCGAACGAGCATGCGAGCCATATTCTTGAAGCCCTCGAAACCGGACGTGTCTACCGCGGCCACTTCAACCTCAAGAACAATGGGATCATCACCAACCTGCCGGCCGATGCGATTATCGAGTCCCCCGGCTTCGTCGACCGCTTCGGCATCAACATGGTTTCCGGGATCACGATCCCCGAAGCATGCGCGGCCACCTGCATGGCGTCGATCAACGTTCAACGCATGTCGGTTCATGCGGCCATCAGCGGCGATATCGACCTTTTGAAGCTCGCCGTTCTGCACGATCCGCTGGTCGGTGCCGTCGCGACGCCGGAGGAGGTCTGGCAGATGGTCGACGAGATGGTCGTCGCCCAGGCGCGCTGGTTGCCGCAATATGCGGATGCAATCCCGGCTGCCAAGGAACGTCTGGCGAAATCGACTGTCAAGACCCGCGACTGGGCAGGTGCCGCCCGTCGCAACGTCCGTTCCATCGACGAGCTGCGTGCCGAAAAGGCTGCACTCAAGCAGGCCGTCTGAAGCTTCCGGACACGGGTGGCGATGGGGCTCCGGGAGGGAACTCATCGCCGAAGGCCCGTCGCCCGATCGTTTGAGGAGAAGCGGGGCTGCCACAAGCACCCCGAAAAACAAAGGGAGAGACGATGAGTAATATCCGCAACCTTGGCATTCTTGCCGGACTGGCGCTGAGCGTCTCGGTCTCGGCATTGAACGCCTATGCTTCCGAGCCGACGACACCGCCCGTTCCGCCGCAGTTTCCGGCGGAAGGCAAGATCAAATACGTATCGAGAGACTCCATCGAGGAATTCAAGGCGCTTCCGGCGTATCACGAGCCGGACTGGGTCACGAAGAACTTCGTCGACAGCGGCAAGCTGCCGCCCGTCAAGGATCGACTGCCCAAGGAACCTCTCGTCTTCAAGACCGACAACATGGTCGACGGCATCGGCGTTTATGGCGACACGATGCGCCATGTCATCGGCGGCCGGCCGGAAGGCTGGAACTATGGCGCCGGCCAGACACAGGGTTGGGGCGGCATCGATATCGGCCTGTCGGAGTGCCTGACGCGCACGGCGCCGCTCTTCCAGGTCGAAGCAAAGGACACCGAGCCGCTTCCCAACCTCGCCAAGAGCTGGGACTGGTCGCCGGATGGCCACAAGCTTACCATGCATCTGGTTGAAGGTGCCAAGTGGTCGGATGGCGCGCCGTTCAACGCCGACGACATCATGTTCTACTGGGACGACGAAGTCATCGATCCGAACGTTTCGCCGCTTGGAGGCGGCGCATCGCCTGAGGCTTTCGGCGAGGGAACGACACTCAAGAAGATCGACGATTACACCGTCGAATGGACCTTCAAGGATGCTTTCCCGAAGCAGTATCTCTACACGATGGCCTATCCGAGCTTCTGCCCGGGCCCGTCGCATATCCTGAAGCCGCAGCATCCGAAGTATTCGAAGAACACTTACGACCAGTTCAAGAATGCCTTCCCGCCGGAATTCATGAACATGCCGGTCATGGGTGCCTGGGTGCCGGTCGAATACCGTCCCGACGACATTATCGTCATGCGCCGCAACCCCTACTACTGGAAGGTCGACGAAAAGGGCAACCAGCTGCCCTATCTCAACGAGTTGCACTACAAGCTGTCCACCTGGGCTGATCGTGACGTGCAGGCCGTTGCCGGTTCCGGCGACTTCTCCAATCTTGAGCAGCCCGAAAATTTCGTGGCTTCGCTGAAGCGCGCAGCCGAAAAGACGGCACCGGCACGTTTGGCCTTCGGCCCACGCCTGATCGGCTACAACATGCGCATGAACCTCTCCGCAAACGGATGGGGCGACCCTGATGCCCGCGGCCAGGCGATCCGTGAACTCAACCGGAACGAAGACTTCCGCAAGGCAGTCACCATGGGTCTCGACCGCAAGGCAATCGGCGACTCGCTGGTCAAGGGTCCATTCACGGCGATCTATCCCGGCGGCCTCTCATCGGGCACGAGCTTCTATGATCGCAACTCCGTGGTCTATTATCCGTTCGACCTCAAGGGTGCGAAGGAACTGCTCGCCAAGGTCGGCCTGAAAGACACCGATGGCGATGGCTTCCTGAACTTCCCGGCGGGAACGGAAGGCGGCAAGAACATCGAAATCGTGCTTCTGGTCAACAATGCCTACGCCACGGACAAGAGCCTTGCCGAGGGTGTCATCGGCCAGATGGAAAAGCTCGGCCTGAAGGTCATTCTCAATGCGTTGGATGGCCCGAAGCGTGACGACGCCCACTATGCCGGCCGTTTCGACTGGTTGATCCAGCGCAGCTCGCCAGAGCTTGCCTCGGTCGTCCAGAACACCGAGCAGCTGGCGCCTGTCGGTCCGCGGACGAGCTGGCAACATCGTGCCGGCAAGGACGGCAAGGTTGACCTGATGCCCTACGAACAGAAGATGGTCGATATCATCACGAAGTTCCAGAGCAGTCAGGACAACAACGAGAAGGTCGAGCTGATGAAGCAGTACCAGAAGGTTGCGACCGAGAATGTCGATACGGTTGGCCTCACGGAATATCCGGGTGCCCTGATCGTCAACAAGCGCTTCTCGAACGTTCCTGCGGGTACTCCGATCTTCATGTTCAACTGGGCCGAGGACTCCGTCATCCGCGAGCGTCTGTGGGTGGCCGCCGACAAGCAGGGCAAATACGAGCTGTTCCCCGAACAGCTGCCTGGCAAGCCTGGCGACAAAGGTCCGAACAACTAAGAACTCCCCTCCCAACGAGGACTCCGGTCGCGCGTGAAGCGCGGCCGGGCAATATCAACAAGCCAGCCGCACCGACAGGCGCGACCGGCGGCAAGGAGAAGCGAACCGTCCGATGTTACGATTCCTGCTCGTGCGCATAGCCTCTGCGATTCCCGTCCTCATCATTTTGAGCATCGTGACTTTCGCGATCATCCAGGCTCCGCCCGGTGACTATGCCGACTACATCCGTTCGCAGCTGATCAATCAGAGTGGTGCCTCATTCGCGCAGGCGGATGAACAGGCCCAGGCATACCGGATCGCCCACGGCCTCGACCAACCGATGGTCATCCAGTACGTCAACTGGATCAAGGGCATCATTACCCGCGGCGATTTCGGCTACAGCATGTTCTACAACAAGCCTGTTGCCGATGTCGTGGCCGAACGCCTGCCGCGCACGCTGGCGCTGGCCCTCGTCTGCCACATCTTCGCATCCGTGCTCGGCATTGGCTTCGGCATCTGGGCCGCAACCCGCCAGTATAGCTGGATCGACAGCCTTCTTTCCGGCATCTCCTTCCTTGGCATGACGGTGCCGCGCTTCCTGATGGCGCTGATCATCGTCTACCTCCTGGTCTTCCAGTTCAACGTCTCGGAAATCGGCAGCTTCTTCTCGCCGCAATTTGGCGGGGCGCCGTGGTCCTGGGCAAAGTTCGTCGATCTCGTCAGCCATGTCTGGCCGGTCGTCGCCATCGCCACCTTCGGCGGGCTCGCCTACAACATGCGTGTCATGCGCGGCAATCTGCTCGATACGCTGAACGCGCAATATGTTGAAACGGCTCGCGCCAAGGGCCTCTCCGGCAGTGCTGTTGTCATGCGCCACGCAGTTCCGAACGCGCTGCATCCGCTCGTTATGTATCAGGGCGTCGTGCTTCCCTACATGCTGACCGGCGAGATCGAGACCGCGATCATCTTCTCGCTGCCAACCGTCGGACCGGCGATCGTCGGCTCCATGGCAATCGGCGACGTCTACGTCACGGCCACCTTCATGATGGTGCTTTCCGCCACGCTGATCGTCGGCAACATCATTGCGGACATGCTGCTTGCCATGCTGGACCCGCGCGTCCGCCAGTACGGAGGAGCCTGACATGCTCGCCTTCGATTCAGCTCCTCCGCCACCGCACGAGGAAATCACCAAGCACCCGCATAACGGCAATGAAAGCTATCTTTCGCTCGTCTGGCGCCGGCTGCGGCGTTCCTGGACAGGCATGATGGGCCTGATCCTCGTCGGTCTGCTGCTCTTCATGGCAATCTTTGCGGATTTCTTCGCGCCGATGGATCCAAAGGCGACCGATGTTGGCTTCGCCCCGCCTCAGCTGGTCAGCCTGCGCGACAAGGACGGCAACTTCGCCTTTCCGCCTCGCGTCTATGCGCTCGGCGAATCCGAGGAACTCGATCCGGTCACGTTCCAGCCAATCGTCGGGCCGGACTACAACAACCCGCGCTATCTCGGCTTCTTCGTGAGAGGCGCTGAATACAGGCTCCTTGGCCTCATTCCTGCCGACCGGCATTTCTTCGGATCGGTCGATGGCCAACCGGTCCATTTCCTCGGAACCGACAAGTTTGGTCGTGACATCCTCTCGCGTGCCATCATCGGCTCACGCATCTCGCTGATGATCGCGCTGACCGTGGTCTTCATTGTCACCATTGTCGGAACAACCGTTGGCATGGTCTCAGGCTATTTCGGCGGAACCTTCGATGCATGGGTGCAGCGCTTCGTGGAAATCGTCCTGGCCTTCCCGCAGTTGCCGCTTTATCTGGCCCTGACGTCGCTGATCCCGGTCACCGCACCAACCAATGTGTTCCTGGCATTTGTCATCGTGGTCATGTCGGCACTCGGTTGGGCGCAAATGTCGCGCGAAGTTCGCGGGAAGACGCTGGCACTCGCCCGTATAGACTATGTGCGCGCCGCCATGGCGGTTGGCGCCACTGACCGGCGCATCATCTTCCAGCACATTTTCCCGAACGTGATGAGCCACGTGATCGTTGCGGTCACCCTGCATATCCCGAGCGTCGTGTTGCTGGAATCGTTCCTCGGCTTCCTCGGCTTCGCCGTAAAGCCACCGCTGATTTCCTGGGGCCTGATGCTGCAGGATACCGCAAATTACTCCGTGATCGGGACCTACCCCTGGATCCTGGCGCCTGTCGGCTTCGTGCTGGTCACCGTCTTCGCCTTCAATGCACTGGGCGACGGTCTGCGCGACGCGGTCGATCCTTATTGAGGTGATGAAGATGGCTCTCTCACTCGTCAATTCCTTCGCTCCGCCGGTGCGCCACGACCACGAGGCGCATCAGGAAAAACCCGTCATCGACGCCCGCAATATCGGCGTCAAGTTCAAGGTCGAGCACGGCATCGTCGACGCGGTGAAGGATATATCCTTTCAGCTCTACCGCGGCGAAACGATCGCCATTGTCGGTGAATCGGGTTCCGGCAAGTCCGTGACTGCCCGCACGGTCATGGGGCTTTTGTCCAAGCGTGCAACCGTCTCGGACAAGTCGAGCGTCCACTATGACGGCAACAACATCCTGACATTTTCTGAGCGTCAGCGTCGCAAACTGCGCGGCGACCGGATCTCGATGATCTTCCAGGAGCCGATGAGTTCACTGAACCCGATCTATACGATTGGCAGCCAGATCATCGAAGCGATCCGTGTCCACCGCAAGATCAGCCGCAAACAAGCCGAGGCACGGGCCCTGGAGCTGTTGAACCATGTACAGATTCCCGATCCGGAAGCGCGGCTGAAGCAGTATCCGCACCAGCTGTCGGGCGGGCAGCGGCAGCGTGTGATGATCGCCATGGCTCTTGCCAACGATCCTGATGTGCTGATTGCAGACGAACCGACGACGGCGCTTGACGTCACCGTGCAGGCCCAGATCCTCAATCTCATTCGCAGCCTCCAGACGGAACTGCGAATGGCGGTGATCCTCATCACTCACGACCTCACGGTGGTGCAGAAGTTCTCCGACTATGTCTACGTCATGCAGCATGGTGAAATGCGCGAGCACAACACGACGGAGCGCCTCTTTGCCAATCCGCAGCACGCCTACACCAGGCATCTTCTTGGTTCCGAGCCGCGTGGGCAGGCCAATCCGTTGCCCGAAGGATCTGACATTATCCTCGAGGCGCGCGACGTGAGGGTCTCGTTCATGATGCGCCACGGCAGTTTCTTCAAACCGCAATTGAAGGAACTGGTCGCCGTCGACAGCCTGAACCTGACGCTACGACGTCACGAAACGCTGGGTCTTGTCGGTGAATCTGGCTCCGGCAAGACGACCTTCGGACAGGCGCTGCTTCGACTGAACGACCCTGATGGCGGAGAGATCTTCTTCGACAAGCTGCCGCTCCATGGCAAATCCCGGGCCGAGATGCGGCCGCTTCGCTCACGCATGCAGGTCGTCTTTCAGGATCCGTTCTCCTCGCTCAACCCGCGCATGACGATCGGCCAGATCATCGAGGAAGGGTTGGTCGTCAACCAACTGGGCGCGACCAGGGCAGAGCGGCTCGATCGTGTTCGCGAGGCGCTGATTGCGGCAGGCATGCCGGGCAATATCCTGTCGCGTTTCCCGCATGAATTTTCCGGCGGTCAACGCCAGCGCATCGCGATCGCTCGCGCCATCGCGCTCGAGCCGGAGTTCATCCTGCTCGATGAACCGACCTCGGCGCTCGACCTTTCCGTCCAGGCCCAGATCATCGAACTGCTTCGCAAGCTGCAGGACGAGCGCGGCCTCAGCTACCTCTTCATCTCGCACGATCTCAAGGTCGTGCGCGCCCTCTGCCACCGTGTGATCGTCATGCAGCATGGCAAGATCATGGAGGAGGGGCCCGTCAACGAAGTTCTCACCAATCCCAAGACCGCCTACACGGAACGGCTCGTCAAAGCCGCTTTCGAGGTCGCCTGATTGCACATGCCGGAGGTTATAATGGCAAGAAATCCCAAGATCACGTTCATCGGAGCTGGCTCCACCGTCTTCATGAAGAACATCGTCGGCGACGTGCTGCAGCGCCCGGCGCTGTCGGGTGCGACCATCGCCTTGATGGACATCAACCCGCAGCGCCTCGAAGAAAGCGCCATCGTTGTCAACAAGCTGATCTCGACGCTTGGCGTCAAGGCCAAGGCGGAAACCTATTCAGACCAGCGCAAGGCCCTGGCTGGCGCCGACTTCGTCGTCGTCGCCTTCCAGATCGGCGGCTACGAGCCCTGCACCGTGACCGACTTCGAAGTCCCGAAGAAATACGGCCTGCGACAGACGATTGCCGATACGCTTGGCGTTGGCGGCATCATGCGGGGCCTGCGAACAGTGCCGCATCTCTGGAAGATTTGCGAGGACATGCTCGCTGTCTGCCCCGAGGCGATCATGCTGCAATATGTCAACCCGATGGCGATCAATACCTGGGCGATCGCGGAAAAATATCCCACGATCAGGCAGGTCGGTCTCTGCCACTCCGTGCAGGGCACGGCAATGGAACTGGCCCACGACCTCGACATTCCCTACGAGGATATCCGTTACCGTTCGGCCGGCATCAATCACATGGCCTTCTATCTGAAGTTCGAGCATCGCCAGCCAGATGGCTCCTACAAGGATCTCTATCCGGATCTCGTGCGCGCCTATCGCGAAGGCCGTGCGCCGAAGCCCGGCTGGAACCCGCGATGCCCGAACAAGGTCCGTTACGAGATGCTGACCCGTCTCGGCTACTTTGTCACTGAAAGCTCGGAGCATTTTGCCGAATATACGCCTTACTTCATCAAGGAGGGCCGCGAGGATCTGATCGAGAAGTTCGGCATTCCGCTCGACGAATATCCGAAGCGCTGCATCGAACAGATCGAGCGCTGGAAGGGGCAGGCCGAGGCCTACCGTTCGGCCGACAAGATCGAGGTCAAGCAGTCGAAGGAATACGCGTCCTCGATCATCAATTCGGTATGGACGGGTGAGCCGTCCGTCATCTACGGCAACGTCCGCAACAATGGCTGCATCACGTCGCTGCCGTCCAATTGCGCCGCCGAAGTGCCGTGCCTCGTTGATGCATCCGGCATCCAGCCGACGTTCATCGGCAACCTGCCGCCGCAGCTCACGGCACTCATGCGCACCAACATCAATGTCCAGGAGCTGACGGTCCAGGCGCTGATGACGGAAAATCGCGAGCATATCTACCACGCCGCCATGATGGATCCTCATACAGCGGCCGAACTCGACCTCGACCAGATCTGGTCGATGGTGGACGAACTGCTGGCCGCCCACGGTGACTGGTTGCCTGCATGGGCGCGCACCGGCCGCAAGGTTCAGGCCGCCTGACCATCTCTCTCCCGGTCACGGCCCCAAGAGGTCCCGCGGCATCGCCGCGGGACTTTTGCTATCGGGCACATAAAGTCGGCAGCCCGATTGATTAAATCAATATCTCTGATATAGAACCAATTGCGTAATCTTTTCCTGTGCCGATCGGAGCCCCATGAGCCGCAGCTTCCTTGTCGTCGACCCCGAAGAGGGTATGCCTATCCTCAAGGGACTGGCATCGCCGGCTCGCGTGGCGGTGTTGAAGCTTCTCCACGAGAAGGGCGCGCTCAACGTCAACGAAATAGCTGATATCCTTGATCTGCCGCAATCCAGCGTGTCGACCAACGTCCAGTTGTTGGAAGAGGCGGGGCTTATCCACACGGAAACCCAGAAGGCCCGCAAGGGCAATCAGAAGGTCTGCCGCAGCGTCTATGACGAGATCCTGGTGGTCTTCAAGAATGAAATCAAGGAAACT
The DNA here is from genome assembly GCF_000377185.1 of Rhizobium sp. 42MFCr.1. Lineage (NCBI taxonomy): Bacteria > Pseudomonadati > Pseudomonadota > Alphaproteobacteria > Hyphomicrobiales > Rhizobiaceae > Rhizobium > Rhizobium sp. 42MFCr.1. The sequence continues at coordinate 72,030 of NZ_KB897839.1, read as the reverse complement.
GAACCAGACGCGATCGAGGTATCGATGCCGCTTGGTCTCTATACGAGCTTCGAGGTGACGGCGCCTTGCGGACTTTGCTCGGCCGACGGCATCATCGGGTTGCTCGATGTGCCCAATACCTTCCTTGATCCCGACCGCATGAAGGCGGGGCTCATCTGGTTCACACGCGGGCATGTTGAATATCAGTTTCCCAACAATGCGCGATTGACGAATACCAGCATCCGCGAAATCGAGTTCCTGATGGAGCTAAGCTCCGAGGTTCCCGGTACCAGCGCCGACTGGCCCTCCGACATAACCCTGACGGTCAACGGGGTTGATATCGGAACCTGGACGTCTCCGGGTGATTTTGGCGACAAACGCGGTGTATTCACCCCGGATTGGTGGAAACTGAAGGGATCGCAGTACGGCAAGCTGAAGAACTTCCGCATCAATGATGACGGCGCCTTTGTCGATGGATTGCGCATTTCCGAGATCACGCTCGCTGACCTGAAGCTCGACGAACACCATTCGATCCGCTTGCGCATCGGTGTGCGCGACAACGCCAAACATCCTGGCGGCATCAACATCTTCGGGCGCGGATTCGGCAATTACGACCAGGACATTCTGCTGCGTCTCAAGACTCGGTAAGTCTGTCCGATTTTCTGCATTTTGGCCTTGACCACGCCCCGGGCTTCCGCTTTATTCATCTCAAATTGTGATACAAATCACAAATGACGATACAGTGGAGGATCTCATGAAGGCCGCGGTTACAGCGCACAGCAAATATACGATCTCGGACATCGACCCGCGCCTTTACGGCTCGTTCATCGAGCATCTCGGTCGGGCCGTCTATACGGGCATCTACGAGCCGGATCATGCGACCGCAGACGAGAACGGCATGCGCCGGGACGTCATCGATCTCGTCAAGGAATTGAATGTTCCGATCGTGCGCTATCCCGGCGGCAATTTCGTCTCGGCCTACAACTGGGAAGACGGCATCGGCCCCAAGGAGGATCGTCCGACCCGCCTCGACCTTGCCTGGCATACATCCGAAAGCAACCAGGTCGGCATCCACGAATTCGCCGATTGGTGTGTCTCGGCGAATACGGAGATGATGCTTGCCGTCAACCTCGGTTCGCGTGGTCTCGACGAGGCGCGCAACTTCCTCGAATATGTCAATCATTCTGGCGGCAGCGAGTGGAGTGACAAGCGCATTGCCAACGGAAGAAAGGAGCCCTGGGACGTCAAGCTCTGGTGCCTCGGCAACGAAATGGACGGACCCTGGCAGATCGGCCACAAGACGGCGGACGAATATGGCCGTCTGGCACACGAAACCGCCAAGGCCATGCGCGCCTTTGACAGCTCCCTCGAACTCGTCGTCTGCGGCTCGTCCAACGCACACATGCCGACCTATCCGGAGTGGGAGGCAACGGTCCTCGACCACACCTACAATGAGGTCGACTACATCTCGCTGCATATGTACTTCGAAAACCGCGCCAAGAACACGGCCAACTATCTCGCCCGCAGCATCGAGCTGGACAATTATATCGGCACGGTCGCAGGCGTCATCGATTACGTCAAGGCGAAGAAGCGCTCGTCAAGGAACGTCTATATCTCCTTCGACGAGTGGAACGTCTGGTACCACTCCAAGGAGCGCGACAAGGCAACGCTTGCCGGCGCCAATGGCTGGCCGCATGCGCCGGCCCTTCTGGAAGACGACTACAACTTCGAGGACGTGCTCCAGGTTGGCTGCATCCTCAACACCTTCATCAACCGCGCCGATGTCGTCAAAATTGCCTGCCTGGCGCAGCTCATCAACGTCATTGCACCCATCATGACGGTCCCTGGCGGCCCGGCGTGGCGTCAGACGATCTTCTATCCCTACTATTTCGCTTCCGTCTACGGGCGTGGAACTGCGCTCAAACTGATGGTCGACAGCCCGAGCTACAAGGTCGACGACCTTGGAGATGTGCCCTACCTCGACGTATCGGCGGTCCATGATGCGGATAAGAAGACGGTGACCTTCTTCATCGTCAACCGCCACGGAACCGAGACGCTCGATCTCGATGCGAGCCTCTTGGAATTCGGTGCCTTGCGGGTCATCGACGATCAGGTCGTGGCCCATTCGGATCTCAACATCACCAATACCGCCGACAAGCCCGATAACGTCGTGGCGAAGGCCGTCACGGGCACGAGCTTTGCCGATGGCAAGCTCAGCGCCAGGATCGCGCCGCTCTCCTACAGGATGATCCGCCTGCAGGCATAATATAAATCCGCTTTGCTGATACATATCAAACGATGTGTTGACAAAGCAATTGTATGATTTAACGTCAGCGCACCGGTTTTGACGTGCCACTGGGAGGAAGAGATGGGAGCGACAGCTTCTGTTTTGGCACTATCACTGACTGAGGGACATTCGCCGATAAAAGCGGATGCATACTCGCTCTCAGCATGCCTGCCATGTGTCCATATCGGCTTTTCGGGTTCTGACTGCAATCCAGGAGCAGCCGGATGACCGCCAATATCGAAATCCAGAATGTCACCAAGCGCTACGGCTCGATGACCGTCCTCGACGGCTTGTCACTGTCGATCAAGGCCAACGAGTTCCTGGTCTTCCTGGGGCCGTCGGGCTGCGGAAAATCGACGCTGTTGCGCATGATCGCCGGGCTCGAAAGCGTGGATGACGGCACGATCTCCATGAATGGCGAACGCATCGACACGTTGCCGCCCGGTCAACGCGACATCGCCATGGTGTTCCAGTCCTATGCGCTCTACCCGCATATGACGGTCGCCGACAACATGGCCTTCGGACTGCGCAACATCAATCTTTCGAGCGATGTGATCTCGAAGCGAATTGCCGAAGCAGCCCGCATGCTCGAGATCGGCCACCTCCTGGAGCGCAAGCCTGGCCAGCTGTCCGGCGGCCAGCGCCAGCGCGTCGCCATTGGCCGCGCCATCGTCAAGGAACCGAAGGCGTTCCTCTTCGACGAGCCGCTGTCCAACCTCGACGCGGCGTTGCGCGTTCGCACCCGCGTCGAACTCGCCCAGCTGCGCAATCGGGTGAGATCGACGATGATCTTCGTGACGCATGATCAGATCGAGGCAATGACGCTCGCCGACCGCATTGTCGTCATGAACAATCGCAAGATCGAGCAGATCGGCACGCCGATGGAGATCTATTCGCGTCCGGCAAGCCGGTTCGTCGCCACTTTTGTCGGCTCTCCGACCATGAACTTCCTGACCGTCGCCCTGTCGGAAGAAAACGGTTTCCTGCGCGCAAGGCTTCCCGACGGCACGCAACTCAAGACCGCCATCCGCGCAGCTGGGGTCAAGGGTGGCGAGTACTCGCTGGGCATTCGTGCCGAGGCCGTCAAGCTCGCCAACGGCGTTGCCGCGACGACGACGGGCAAGGTGGATGTCCTCGAGCGTCTTGGCGATCGCACCCTTCTTTATACGCGCCTCAAGGATGGCAGCGTCGTCATTGCCGAGGACATCGGCAACAGCCGCGTGGCAATCGGCGACGAGGTGGGGCTGGCGCTCGACGGGACGCGCACGCATCTCTTCGATGATGCCGGTCACGCCTGGCACAATGAGGAGGCCGGTCATGGCTGAGGCGGCACTCGATCGCGCCGAGGCGACGGCTACGGCCGCCGTACGGCGCAACATCCAGAACATCAATGCGCCGCAATGGCGCAATGCCCTCTTCGTCGCGCCCTATCTCCTCGTCTTCGTGGCCCTTCTCGTCGTCCCGCTTTTCTGGGGCATCTGGCTGAGCCTGCACAAGGCGGACGCCTTTGGCGTCGGCAAGTTCGTCGGCCTGACCAACTATATCCGCCTCTATAACGACCGCATCTTCCTGCAGGCGATCGGCAACACCTTCTATTTCGTCTTCCTGACGGTACCGGCGCTGGCGATCATCGGCCTGATGCTGGCGCTGGCGCTCAACCGCCGCACCCGCACCGCCGCCGTGCTGCGCGCCTTCTATTTTTCCTCTTCGGTCCTGTCGGTGACGATCGTGACGCTGATCTGGCGGATCGTCTTCATCGGCAATTTCGGTTTGCTGGCGACGATCTACGGCTGGTTCGGGGCGACCGCGCCGGCTTTTCTCTCCGATCCGCAGCTTGCCATGATCGGCATTGCGATCGCTACCGTTTGGTGGTGCATCGGCCTGCCGATGATGCTCTTCCTCTCGGCGCTGCAGCAGGTGCCTGGCGAGATCTACGAGGCGGCAGCCCTTGATAATGCCAGCCGCTGGCGCACGCTCTGGTACATCACGCTGCCCTCGATCAAGCGCACCTTCGTGCTCGTCGTCATCATCCAGATCGTCTTGCAGTTCCAGCTCTTCGGCCAGGCGCGACTGATGACGAACGGTGGCCCCAACAATGTCTCCAAGCCGGTCGTCCTCTACATCTACGAGGCCGCTTTCACCAAGTGGGACCTGGGGCTCGGTGCTGCCGCTTCCGAAGTCCTGTTCATTATGATCCTGATTGCCGCCATGGCGCAGTACATCGCCACGCGGCGCAAGGGAGAAGAGGGATGAGCGGATCTGTCTCGGGCAATATCGTCGGTCGCACCTTGGGCGACCGCATCATCCTCGGCCTGGTGATCGCGCTGGCCCTCGTCATGGTGGCGCCGGTGGTCTGGGTGGTGGCGCTCTCCGTGAAGGACAACAAGGAACTCATGCTGGACATGAACTCCGTCTTCCGCGCGCCCTACACGATCAAGAATTATATCGATGTCATCGGCACCTCCTCGGTTTTCCGCTGGGTGTTAAACAGCACCATCGTTGCGGGTGGCCTGACGCTCGCGACGCTGGTCCTTTCCTCGCTTGCCGGCTATGGCTTCGCCCGGCTGAACTTTCCTTACCGCAACCTGCTTTTCGTCATCGTGCTGCTCGGCCTTGCCGTGCCGGAACAGGCCGTGCTGATTGCCCGCCAGCAGATCTTTGGCTGGCTCAAGCTCCACAACACCTATCCGGGGCTGATCCTGCCGGGGCTTTCCGCACCCTTCGGCGTCTTCCTGATGACGCAGTATTTTCGCGCCATCCCCAAGGAGCTGGACGAGGCGGCCCTGCTCGACAACGCCAGCCGCTTCAAGATCTTCTGGAAGGTGCTCTTGCCGCTCACCATTCCGGCGCAGGCAACGCTTGGCATCTTCACCTTCTTCAGCGCCTGGAATGACTATCTCTGGCCGCTGATCTCAGGCACCCGCAAGGAGATGTTTACCCTGACTGTCGGGATCGCCTCGACCCAGATGAATTTCGCTCAGTCTCAAGGTCTCGGCTTCCTGATGTCCCAGGCAGTCTTCGCCAGCGCGCCGATCCTGATCCTTTACCTGTTCTTCCAGAAATACATGGTGACGGCCGTATCCGGCACCGCCGTGCGCTAGGGCTGGCGACAGAGACCACGTTTTAAGTGCAACCGGCTCCCGAGGAGGGGGCTCAGTCAAGGGGTGGGGAACCCCAAAGAGGAGGAGTTGGAATGACGCATACTTTCAGAAAATACATGCTTGCGGCGGCCTCGGTGATTGCCCTTGCCGGCGCAAGCCCTGCTTTTGCCGCCACCGAACTGACGGTTCAGCGCTTTTTCGGCGCGTGCGATGCCGACTTCGGCACCAATACCGATGTCAGCAAGGCTGTCGGGGAATGCGGTATCATCACCTCGCTTATCAACAAGTTCAACGCGGACAATCCGGATGTGCATGTGACGGTGACGACCGTGGAATGGCCGGGTTATGACCAGCTGACGGCACAGTTCGCTGCCGGCGACCCGCCGGATATCGTTACGATCCACCAGTCGGTACTGGCTGACTATCAGTCCAAGGGCCTGCTGATGCCGCTGGACGACGTCCTGAAGTCCGTTGGCGTTGCGTCTTCCGACTTCACCGATGCCAGCTTGAACGGCGTGACCAAGGACGGCAAGATCTACGGTCTGCCGATCGACAACTGGACCATGCTGTACCACATCAACTTGGACCTTTTCAAAAAGGCCGATCTTCTCAATGCCGACGGCACGCCGAAGTTGCCGACCAGCGTTGATGAACTCATGGCTCAGGCCAAGCAGTTCAAGGAAAAGACCGGCAAGCCATACTTTGTCCAGAACCTGGCGAACGAAGTCGCGCTTTATACCCGCAATCTTTATACCTACCTGTTCCAGCAGGATTCGAACTTCTTTGCCGATCCGAAGCAGGTGAAGATCAATACGCCCGAGGCCAAGAAAGTCCTCGAGATGTACAAGGCGATCTACGACAACGGCTATACCACCAAGGATCTCGACTATGCGGCCGGCATCAACGCCTTCCTCGCAGGCGAGGGCGGCGTTCACCTGAACGGCACCTGGGTCATCGGCGACTATACGGCATCCTCCGAAAAGGCAGGTACCGCGCTGAACGCCGGCGGCTATGCCGTTTATCCCTATCCGCAGCTCTTCCCGGGCAAGAAGGCGCAATATGCCGACGGCCACAGCTGGGCAGTGTCGCAGAAGGATCGCAGCGACGAGCAGACAGCTGCCATCGGCAAGTTCCTGAAGTTCTTCCACGACAACGACTTCGACTGGTCGCGGACCGGCCACCTGCCAGCTGTGAAGGCGGTTCTGGCTTCCGATCAGTTCAAGGCTCTGCCGCATCGTGACACGATTTCGGCAATCGCCACGCTCGGCACTCCGCTGCCGTCTTCCGTCCAGCGCCAGTTTGCGATCCAGGACATTATCGGCCAGGAAATGAGTGCTGCGATCACCGGTCAGAAGGAGATCGATGCAGCGCTCACCGATATGGAACAGCGCATCAACGAGTTGCTCGCCAACATCTGAGGCTTATTCTCCCAAGCCAAGAGAGCAAATGCCCGCCGCAGTCCGCGGCGGGCATTTGCAGTTGAAGGGGGCTGGTTGGAGATAGGCCGGTCTCAGCGCCGTTTGTCTCCGTCAAAGAAAAGCAGAAGGAAAAGCCCGCAAAGCCCTGCTGCAGCACCGATAATTGCCGTGCCGGAATAGCCGCTGACGCCAGTGCCGATCGCGAAGAGAAGGGCGCTAAGCCCCGCGCTGACAAAGATGTTGACGGATATCAGCGCACTGCCAAGGCCCGGCCGCTCGGCGATCAGATCCTGCAGGTAGGTGATCGGAATGCTGATGAGCGCTGCCGCGCCGACACCACTGATGAAGGTCAAGGCGTAAACATGCCATGGTGCAAAGGCAAAGCCGAGCAACAGAAGGTACACGACATAGATGATCGTGCCGATCGCCAGCGCCGTAACGTGGCTCATGATCCGTTGGGCACGGCCCCAGACGACGATGAAGATCACTTCGAGCAGGGCAACGATGCCAACCAGGATCCCGATATCGCCGACCGTTCCGTGTGCGGGGCCCGTAACGATCAGTGGCAGGATGGCACCGTTCACGTGAAGGGTGCTGCTGATGAGCGCCACCGCGATCACGCGGACGAAGACGCGAGGTGAGATGACTTCTGCGAGTGCAGCAAGATAGGAAAGATGATGCGTGGCTGCATTGTCGGTTCCGCTCTGGCGTGGCAGGAACGCGGCGATCAGGCAGAGGCACACCAGGCAGGCAAGGCTTGCGAAGAGATAGGCGGGCAGCATGCTTGTTGACCGCGACAGGAGTATGCCGACAAACCCTGGGACCAGCACCCAGGAGAGTGAAATCATCGCTCTCACGCCCGAGTTTACCGTCGCCACGTCACCGCGTGGCATCCCGTTGGTGGTGGCGCGCACATTGGCAAAGAGCAGGGAATTGAGCGCGTTGTAGATCGGCAGCAGCAACAGCGCACTGAGGACAAAGGTTGCCTGTGCCGGAAAGACGTAGACCGCGCCATAGCCGAAGATGCCGAACACGGCGACCGACAGCATCAGCCTGCGGAACTCACCAAGTCTGTCCGCAAGATTGCCGAGCAGGATGCTGACGGTGACATTGACGGCTGCTGCAGCAAAGATCAGCGCCGAGTAGAGCCCATTGCTCAGGCCAAGCTCGCGGATCGCGATGACCGCTTGATACGGCGAGGTCGCCGCGCCGGCAAAGCCAAAGGCGAAGATCGCAAGCATGCTGACCCGAACTGTCGGGTTGCGGAATACGTCAGGCAGAAAACGGGTCATGATGGGTCGAGGGAAGGAAATCAACCGGCGATGCGGATCGAGACGCCTTAACAGGTTCGACGCGAGGCCGAAACCTGCCAGGAAAAAAATCAGTCTTTCCAGCGCGCCGAAAGGCGTGCCTGCGGCGTATAGGCAAAGTCGCGGTCAAAGGGAAAGACCGGCCGGATTCGTCGTTTGCTCACCAGAGCTTCTATGTCCTGGTTCACCACCCCCTCCGTCAGCGCCATCAGGTTCGGATTGGCGATCGGCGCAAGTTCCGGAGAGAGGTAGCCCGACTTTACCACCAGCATGCGCACTGACTTTGGATCGAGCCCCAGGCGCCTGAAATCGGCGATGTTGTGATAGGGCCGTCGGCGGCCAGCAAGCACGACCGTAATCCCTCCGGTCCGTACCACCGCCTGACGCTCGTCAAAGGCGCCGGGATCATCGAGGAAGACAACCTCTGCTTCCACGTGGACAGGCGAGCTCGACGGGTCAAGCGTCGCACCGATATCGAGCCCGATCCTTGCGCCCTTGCCGGCGGCAAAGCACGCCTCGACAGCCGGCCGATCCGTAATGCCGGCAAGCAGTGCCCCGTCAAACCGCCGCTCCAGCAAAGCCTTGAGCACATCAGCGCGATCCCCGACACCGCCGCCTGTCGGATTGTCGGCTGAATCCGCTAGGATCACAGGCGCTGTAGAGGCTTCCTCCGCCAGTTCAAGCATCTGTTCGAGCGGGCCGGTCATCGGCCCAAAAACAAAGTTTTCCCGCGCATTCCAATAGGATGCGGCGATCTCTTCAGCTGCCCGTGCCGCCGCCTGTCTGTCGGTCGCTGTGACAACCGCGCAGGCGCTCGCCCGCGGTTCGTCCGCCCAGACATAGCCGATCATCAGATTTGCATCGAGAATGCCGGCGCGCCGGTCGATGTCGGGCAGCGTCTTGTAAAGGCTTCTTGCAGGCTCGTCCTCGGTCGAGGTTCGCTCGCCCGGCCAGAGCACCGGCACCGGTGCCCAGGCTACACCGGGTCGTCTGCCGGATCTCAAGGCGTCCACAAGCATCGACCAGGCACGCACCATTGTGTCCCTGACGTCGATGTGCGGTGCGGTGCGATAGGCCGCGAATATGTCGAGTTGGTCGACAATCTTCTGACTGACATTGCCATGCAAATCATAGCTTGCAGCGACCACGCAGTCCGGACCGACGACGGAGCGGGCCGCCGCGATCCAGTCGCCTTCGGCATCCTCCATGCCCTCGACATTCATGGCGCCATGCATTGCAAGGTAAAGCCCGTCGACCGGCAGGACAGCCTTCAATCGATCAAGAAACTCCGCCTTGAACGCCTGATATGCAACAGCGGAAACCGGGCCACCGGGCACGGCGCGTGCGTGAAGTAGCGGGAGATGTTCAACCCCTTCCGCATCGAGAAAACTGAAATAGTCGGAAGCAAGGAGATCGGCCGCACGCAGGACGCGAAAATCGTCGACCGCCATCAGCACCGGCGAATAGGTGCTGCATTCCGTATGAATTCCGCCAACCGCAATCCGCATCGTCGGCCCTCACAGTTTTGGGCTAAGGGGAACGATCGCGGCGAAGCGATGCCAGTCCTTCCTCGCCCGCGGCGTCCACGCGGCCTCGGCAATTGCCGGCAATCGTGGGAAGACCAGCCGATTGAAATAGCCGCGCGACAGAAAGTGTTCCGACCAGATACAGGCCTGGACGCCCTTCATCCTGTCCTTCAGTTCCTCCGGAAATTCACCTTCTGCCTCATAGGCATAGGTGTGGGCCGGCGGCACTGTCCCGGCCCAGCTTGCACCGGGCTCCTGAAAGGCCTCCGCCTGCACCATGTCGAGATAGTAGGCCTGGCCAGGGGTCATGACGACCTCGTAGCCTTGCCTGGCGAGATCAATCCCGACCTGCGGGTTCTCCCAAGCCATCAGCAACGTGTCTGCTGCGGCGACGCCGCCGCCATGGGCCACTTCGTTCCAACCGGCCAACTTGCGACCACGCGCGCTCAGCATGTCCTTCACGCGCTTGAGGAAATAGGACTGCAGCGCAAACGTTCCTGAAATCCCTTCCTTCTCCATCAGCGCCTTGGCAAGCGGGGAGGCAAGCCACGAGCCGTTCGCCACCTCGTCACCACCGATGTGGAGATAGGAGGAGGGGAAAAGCTCGACCATCTCGTCGAGCACGCTCTCGAGGAATTCGTAGGTCGCGGGGACGGCTGGATTGAGCGCGTTGTTCGGATAGCCCTGTACGGAGTGATAGCTGTCCGGCGCCTCCTGTCCGTCGGACAGATCGGGCAGCGCCGTCAATGTGGCCGTGCTGTGGCCCGGAATATCGATTTCGGGGATGATCTCGACGCTCAAGCTTGCAGCGTGAGCGACAATGTCGCGAACGTCCTCCTGGGAATAAAAGCCGCCAACCGGTTCGGCACTGTTGCCGAGTTGAGGCAGGAGCGGCTCATCTGGCCCCCGCAAGACGCCCGTCGTCGTCAGTTCCGGATAGGCCTTGATCTCAAGCCGCCATGCCTCATCATCAGTCAGATGCCAATGGAAGATGTTGACCTTCAACCAGGCAAGGATGTCGATCAGGCGTTTGATATCAGCGACCGGATAGAACTGCCGTGAAACGTCGAGATGGCACCCCCGCCAACCGTATCGCGGCTTGTCGGAAATTGTCCCGGAGACGGGAAAGCGGAACGTCTGTGGATGGCTGCGGGCGCCGCGCAGGAGTTGCGAAAGCGAAGTCAGCCCGTATTGTCGTCCGGCAGCATCGGCAAAGGATAGCGTGATCGCCGCGGGCGAGAAGGCAAGCTTGTAGCCTTCCGGAGCTATCGTCGGATCAACCGAAAACTGCAGGGACTGGCCCTGCGGCGAGGCCACGAGATTGAAAGGTGCGTGGTCGCTCTCAAAGAGGCGCCCGAAGTGCGAAAGGGCAGTTGAGACGGCCCGCACGTCGTCAGCCGAGGATCCTTCGGCGGGATAAAGAACGACAGGAAAGCCATCGCCGGGCCTGGCGTCGATTTCAGCCGGCCACGGCTGCAACGAGAATGGAAGCGTGAGCCTGCCTTCCGGGAGAAGCATCGGTGGCGGTTCATTGACGCGACCTTCAAGCAGCAGGTCGGACACTCCAACCGTGACATGCTTGCCATCAGCCAGCGTCACATAGGCGGACTTGGCGCCATCGGTGCAGTGGCGCGCGGGCCTGTGCAGGCCACTGACGGTGAAAATCCAGCTCTTGCCCGGTTCGAGGACGAAGTCGGTTGGCGGTGCAAACTCGTGAAAATTGGCATTGCGGCGCACAAAGGTGGCATTTTCGCAGGCCTTGGCATCGATGACACGCGTCAGCGAGGTGTAGACCAGCGTGAAGCCGGAAAGCGCAACATCGGAAAGATTGAAAAGGGAGAAGGTAAAGCGGCCGTTCGGGCCCCCATCCGGCTGCCACAAACTTTCCAGGCGGTAGGGCGCCACAGTCATATCTGTTCCTCTCTTGCTATGTCTTTCAGTAGTGCTCGGATTGCGAAAAGGTACGGGCAAGTTCCGCCTGACCGGCGGTCAGGCCGCAGTCCACCGGCAGGCAGACGCCGGTGATGGCGGCGGCCTGCGGGCCAGCCAGAAATGCAACGGCATTGGCGACATCCCGGGGATCGACAACCCGCTGCAGCGGGTACCAGCGGCGCGCTTCCTCGAAGACATTGGGATTGGCGGCAGCGCGCGCCTCCCAGGCCTGCGTACGCACGGTGCCGGGCGCAACCGCATTCGAGCGGATCCCGAGCTTTCCATATTCCACCGCAATCAGTTTGGTCAGATGCAGCAGTCCGGCTTTCGCCGCGCTATAGGCAGGATGGCCGAAGACGTTCATGCCGTTGACGGATGCAATGTTGACCACCGAGCCCTTCGTCGCTTCGAGCTGTCCCTCGACGGCGCGGAAGCAGAGGAACGCCGCCTCGAGATTGAGGGCATTGTCCATCCGCCAGATTTCCGCAGTGGTATCGTGCAGGCTGACGGCGCGCGCAGCACCGGCATTGTTGACCAGCGTCCTGACGGCACCGAGTGTCGCGGCACGCTTCGCCATCTCGGCAACACTTGCCTCATTCGTTACATCACAGCCACAGGCGATGAAGCGTTCGGCCGCGCCCAGCGCATGGGCGGCCGTCTCGGCGGCGGCAAGGTCGATGTCGACCATCAGGATGGCATCGTGATCCTCGGCAAGCCGCTCGGCAATCGCACGGCCTATATCACCCGCCGCACCGGTCACGATTGCTACCGTCTTTGTCATTCTCTACCCCTCTCTGGCATGGAATGGTCAGTCCCCGAGCAGTTGCCGGTCATCGCCATCGCGGTGGGCAACGAGCTGCTGCTTGATGCGGCGCAGCGCCACTGCCGCCTTTGGCTGGATGGCATAGGCGACGAGGCTGGCGAGAATATCGACCGCCGCCAGATAGGCGATGCGGGTCGAGGTGGGCCGGAAGATATTGTTGCCCTCTTGCAGATCGATCGGCACGACGATTTCGGCTGCTTGCGCGACCGGGCTATTGCTCTGGGTGAGCGCGATCGTCGTCACCTTCGACTCGCGCGCAAGAGCGAAGGCACGCACGAGCTCGGTGTTGCGCCCGGTGAAGGACGAGCCGATCAGCACGTCGTTCTGCTTGGCGGCGGCGGCCATCATCAATTGCATGCCGTGATCGGAGCTTGCGGTGACATGCAGGCCGAAGCGAAACAGGCGGTTTTGCAATTCACTGGCAATCATTGATGAATTGCCACCAGAACCGAAGGCATAAATCATGTCGGCGCGTGCAAGTCGCTCGGCGGCAAGCTCGATGGCAGCAAGGTCAAGTGAACGATGAAGCAGGAAGAGAGCGTTCTGGGCCTTTGTTATGATATCTTGCGCGACATCGCCCGGATTGGTGCTTTTCGGCTCAGGTTTCAGATATCGCATCCCGACATAGGCTGTTCGGGCAAGCTGGACCTTGAAATCGGAGAAGCTTTCGCAGCCAAGCCGCCGGCAGAAACGCGTGACCGTCGGCGGCGATACGTCAGCCTTTTCGGCAAGCTCGATGATCGAGGCGTTCACCGCGAACTCGAAGTCATTGAGGAGAATATCCGCGATACGGGTTTCCGAGGGCGAAAGCCGGGGCTTCTCTTCCTGCAATGTAGAGAAAATGTCCAACCGAGCTCTCCCGTCCTTTGCGCTACTGATCCTTCGGCTTATACGCGACGCAGTCGATTTCAACCTTGCAGTCGACCATCATTGATGACTGGACGCAGGCGCGCGCCGGCGGGTGGTCGCCGAAATATTGCTGATAGATGGCGTTGAAGGTCCAAAAGTCGCGAGGGTCGTCGAGCCAGACGCCGCACCGCACCACATGCTCGACGCCGTAGCCGGCTTCGTTGAGAATCGCGATCACGTTCTCGATCGTCTTGTGCGTCTGCGCGACGATGTTTCCATCAATGATCTCGCCATTGTCCATGGCAACCTGGCCGGAAACATAGAGCCATCCGTCTGCTTCGACGGCGCGGGCAAAGGGGAGGGACTTGCCGCCGGCACCCTTTTGAACCGTGCCATAACGCTTGATGGACATTGGTCGATCCTTGCAAATTATTTTCGTATTAAGTTGACAAGTCACCATAGAAAGCGGAATTTGACCAGCGAAAAACAGCATTCATGAAAAGAATTTCAATGCGGGGGAGATAATGCGCGATCCTTTCAAAAATCCGTTTCCTGCTTCGGACGCTGCCCGCCACTCGATCTGGGAGATGCTGGTAGCGCGCGATATCGACGCATTCCTGGCTGCCGACTGGTCGATGGTCGAGCATGATTTCGTCGAGGAAGGCTTCCTCGGCATCGACGGACGCAAGCAAGTCAGCCCCGACAAGTGGCGCCTGGCGTTTCCGACTTTGTCGGCCTACCGTGACGAGTGGCTGCGTCAGGCACGAGACTTTGCAACACAGTCCTTCTCTGAGGACACTCGAAGCGCCATCTTCACGACCACCACGCTTGAGGACATCGAGATCGAAGGTGAGATGGCGCTGGTGCGCAAGAAGTTCGATGGCGGCCTTACCAAGGCCGATGGCACGCGTGATGTGATGCAGTGGCAGACCCTCTATTATTGCCGCCTGCATGAAGGCCGCTGGAAGATATGCGGCTTCACCGGCTACCTGCCGCACCCGATGGGCTGATCAACACAAAGGCAAACCCTTGCGCATTTTTACGGCGGCGCTCGCAACCGAGACCAATACGTTTTCCCCGATCTGCGTCGATCGGCGCGCATTCGAGGCGTCGCTTTATGCGCCTCCAGGGCAGCACCCGGAAACCCCGACCCTCTGCACGGCGCCAATCACCGTAGGGCGGCGTGTTTGCGCCGAGAAGGGATGGGAGCTGATCGAGGGTACGGCGGCGTGGGCGGACCCGGCCGGACTGGTGAACCGCTCGACCTATGAGGGGCTTCGCGATGAGGTGCTGACCCAGCTTGAGGCCGCGATGCCGGTCGACGCCGTTATCCTCGGCCTGCACGGCGCCATGGTCGCAGCCGGCTACGAGGATACGGAGGGCGACATATTGGCGCGTGTACGCGCGATTGTCGGGCCTGATGTCCTTGTCTGCGCCGAACTCGATCCGCACAGTCATCTTACAGCCAAAAGGCTGCAGGCCGCCGACTTCTTTGTCTACTTCAAGGAGTTCCCGCACACCGATTTCGTCGATCGCGCGGAGGATTTATGGCGCATTGCCAGCCAGACGCTGGAGGGTCGATCAAAACCGGTCATGTCCGTCTTCGACTGCCGGATGATCGATGTCTTTCCCACCTCGCGCGATCCGATGCGCTCCTTTGTCGACAAGATCATGCGGCTCGAGAAGGAGGACGCTGATATCCTCTCGATCTCGGTCATTCACGGGTTCATGGCAGGCGACGTGCCGGAAATGGGTACGAAGCTGCTTGTCGTCACCGACGACAAGCCGGAGAAGGGTGAAGCCCTGGCGCGTGAACTCGGCCTCGAGCTGTTTTCGAAGCGTGGTACCTTCATCATGCCGCAGATCGACGAGATCGAGGCCGTAACGCAGGCAGTGGCAGCAACGTCCTGGCCGGTCGTCGTCGCCGACGTCTGGGACAATCCGGGCGGCGGCACCGCCGGCGATGCCACCGTCCTGTTGCAGGAACTCCTTGCAAGGGGTGTGAGAGATGTTGCGATCGGCACGATCTGGGACCCGATGGCAGTGCAGATCTGCATGGCGGCGGGCGAGGGGGCCGAAATTCCCCTGCGCTTTGGTGCCAAATCCGCACCCGGCACCGGCAACCCGGTCGATGGCGTCGTCAAGGTCGTGAGGCTCGTCACGAATGCTGAGATGCGCTTCGGCGAGAGCTTTGCGCCATTCGGCGATGCAGCGCACATCGTACTCGACGGCATCGATATCATTCTGAATTCGACGCGCGCCCAGAGCTTCGACCCAAGCCTTTTCTCGGTCATGGGCATCGATCCGACGTCCAGGAAGATCCTGGTCATCAAATCGACCAATCATTTCTACGCATCCTTCTCCAAAATCGCTGCGGAGATCATTTACTGCTCTGCCGGAACGCCTTATCCCAACAGTCCGGCCAAGACACCCTATCGTCGGGCGCCGAAGAACATCTGGCCGATGGTCGAAGATCCCCACGGCCGCTAGCGCGGAGAGCCGTCACATGCAGCAAAATTCGTTTGCCGTCGTCGCCAAGCCGGGCGACAGGGTCGCCGACCTTTCAACGCCGCGGCCGATCATCGATGAGGAGCGATTGGCGGCAAACATTGCCCGCACGCAGGCCTACATGGACAGGCACGGCCTGAACTTCCGTCCGCACATCAAGACGCACAAGATCCCCGCGCTTGCCACCGAGCAGATCGCGGCAGGTGCCAAGGGCATCAATTGTCAGAAGATCAGCGAGGCGGAAGTGTTCGCCGCGGCCGGCTTCGAAGACATCCTGATCACCTTCAATATCCTTGGCGCGCAAAAGCTCGAGCGCCTTGGCGCGCTCAACGACAGGATCTCGGGTCTGAAGGTCGTTGCCGATAGCGCCGTGACGGTCGACGGCCTGTCCTCTACCTTTCAATCCCGCAAGCCGCTGACCGTTCTTGTCGAATGCGACACTGGTGGCGGGCGCTGCGGTGTCCAGACGCCTGAAGAAGCGAAGAACCTTGCCAAGCGCATTCACGACGCGCCGGGCCTTTCCTTCGGCGGCCTCCTCAACTACCCGAAGCCCGGCTCCGCCGAGGCTGTGCAAGCCTTCCTCGGCAAAGCACTACTGCTCTTGAACGCTGACGGCATTGCCTGTCCGATTGTCAGCAACGGCGGCACGCCAAGCCTCTTTGAGGCTCATCTCGTGAGCGCTGCGACCGAGCACCGCGCGGGCACCTATATCTACAACGATCGCTCCATGGTCCGTGCCGGCCACTGCAGCGAGGCCGACTGCGCCATGCATGTACTGGCAACCGTCGTGTCGCGCCCGACCGCAGATCGCGCTGTCATTGACGCCGGATCGAAGGCCCTGACGTCCGATCTGCTTGGCTTCTCCGACTTCGGAACAGTCGTCGGCTATCCCGAGGCGGTGATTACTGGTCTCTCCGAGGAGCATGGCGTCATCGACCTTTCAAAATGCGGCGGCAAGCGTCCTGAGATCGGCGAGAAGATCCGCATCATTCCCAACCACACCTGCGTTATCTCCAATCTCTTCGACACGATGGTGTTTCATCGTGACGGCGTGGTCACACGTGTCGAAGACGTGGCTGCGCGCGGTCTTGTCTGGTAGGCCCCTGGGGTGCTTTCTTATCCGCCGCGGACGTGTGGAGGTTTGTGCTGGCAACCACCTTGGTGCGCGCAGACAAGTGAGCTCGCGGCCGCGGCAAAGGCTAGATCAATAGCTTTGCGGCTCCAGGTGTCAGATCCTCGGCGTGACCGGTGGTGTCCAGACCGCCAAAAAGCTCTGTGAAAGAGAAAGATGTATGAGGACTAGGGCCGGAGCGAGGAGGCGGCTTGCAGAGTGCATGGGTTACATCCAAGGCATGGCAGATAACATAGCTGTTTCGAGGGCGGATTTGCCGATTGCATGGATGCTAAAGTCGCCCGGCGAAAATCACGGTCAGCAGAACTCTTGAGAGATAGCCTGAATCTCCTTCGAGGGTGTCCCGTAGGTTACAAGCTTCACATCTAGGTCGAACGCCTTCATCAAATAAAGGGCTCGCCGTATCGCGGCGTGGATCCAATTGCTGGGATTGCCGAAGGCGCTGCCGCCGAGAAGCGTCAGGAAGACGACGTTCGAAACGCCGCGTTGCGCGTTCAAAACCGCAGCCCACATAGTGGCCTCATATGCAGCCTCCAGGACTAGCGATCCGAATAACTCCCAAAAAGGGGGCGCTACGCGACAATAAGCAACGGGGAGCGCCGAGCAGAGCGCCTGTGAGACACGCGGCCGTTTCGGCCCCTCCACTTCCGTGGCTTCCACATCTCTGTGCAACCCAATGCGAAGCTTCCCACGCAGAATGTCGATCTCGTCCGGAGCAAGCGATCTAAGATGCCGCGTGATTGCATCGAGTCCCTCCTTGTTGCACAGCGCGTAACCGTTTTTCATCCTCCAAAGATCGCTGATAGGCAGTTTAGTCCTACTGCTCAATGCCGCGCCAAGGTCTGCGAGCCCGTCGAGTTGCCTCCCGGCGGTCTGGCCTTCGCGGCCCTCGAAAGGAACGAAATAATTCCGGTAGATGGTCGCTGCACCCGCTGCAATGGCGCAAGCTGGCCCTTGAGTATGGTCGGTTTGATATCGGGTAACGCCCTGTTCCGGCGTCACCTCTGGCGACACCATCTCGAGCAAGTTGAACTGTGATGCCACTTGGAATAATGCGCCGGCATTTTCGAAGGACCGGTGCATGCTCCGCACGTCACCGGTCACCACATTTGTTCGGATCCGACCGGGCAAACCGACTCCAAGCTTTGCCTTCTCGCGGAGCTTCTCAAGGGAAATCAGTTCAAGGTCGCCTGTCGCATAGCTCGCGCCATTGACCCGCGAGTGCAGTCTCCCGTCAACGACCTTAAGTCGTGCACGGGTTTCCTCGTAGCCGGTCTCCCTGAATCCCGTGAGCTTTTCGAACCAGTCAATCATCCGTTCTATCCCTTGCCACATCCTGGAGTGATTACCCCCAGGGTCTGAACTCCGTGCTTGTTGCTTCCACTGCCTTCGACGGACGGCGGCACCAATCGCGGATCAGCTTGAAATTGTTGGATTGAAATGCTCTTTGAGCCTTTCGCGGTCTTGACGGCTAACGCGGGCACCGCTCAGGTGGACGATACCAGATGTGGGGATACCCCTGAATTCTCCGTTCACAGCAAGGCGATTGCCACGCTGCCCTAGCAAGGCGGTTTCGCCGTTTGTGTTTGTTAGCTGCTTGAAGGTTCGCAGGCCAATCACGACCAAGTGCTGGGGCTGCAACGCTTCAACAACCCTCTGCGCTCGTTCGAGACTAAATTGCTCCAGTTCGTGCTTTAGCTTCGACGGGATACAATCCCAAGCTTTCATATTGGGAGCGCGAAAAAAGACCATGTTGAGCCCAGTGTGCTCCATCGTCTCGATCCCGAATACGGCTCGAAGATGGTTCGCCAGGGGTGACGACGCATTTGCATGCCATGATTGATCCGGCCAACCGTCATGCTGACCTTCATGGCTCTCGTCTTGCCGCCCGCCGGGCTGAAAACCCAGGAACATGTACGGCGCGCGCACCATCGGCGGACCATAGAGAATTCGGAAGCCCAACGCTGCCGATCCGAGAGCCGGCTTGAGTTTGTCGTAACAGGAGCGGGTTTCTTCATAAATCTTTCGACAGACGATCTCGGCATCTGACATGTTGCTCGCCGTTCTTGGCGAGGTTCGCAAACCGTCGTGAACGTCGCGCTCCACCATGCCCTTGGCACCGGCCGCGTATTCGCGATCTATCTTTCCGACATGGCTGTAATGGCTTTTCATGTGATCTCCGTTCGTTGACTAGACGCCTTGGCCCGCCGACCTTGCCGTACCCGGCACTATGTGCTGGGAATTTGAAGAGGTACGTCGTTGTAATTGGAACTGACACGAGCTCTGCATCTCGATCCTCCCTTCATCAGCAGGCGACGACAATCGTGGTCGAAATCGGCAGACTGAGGCCAAGGGATAAGTGGGATGCCTTGCACGCAGCGACTTGCTCGCTGACGCCAATTGTTAGTGGTCAGGTGCCAAGAAGAGCTCGGTGTCCTGACGAATGCCCACCTCGGTCGAGGCACGCTCTCGATTGGCTGAAATTGATAAGCCCCCCGGAACATGACCCGTGATGTCGGACCCCGCGCCTTCCTTTGGTGTCGGACACTTGACCTTACGCGATTGAAAAGCATCTTCTTTTGTGTGGGCGTTAGGCACGCGGGAGGTCACGTCGATGAGAGTCTTAGTTGCATTGGGAATGGCAGCAAGTCTTTTGGCAATATCGGCGGCCGAGCCGCCCTGGCAATGGCAGACCTTTCACGGCGTACGGATGGATTCCGATCCCGTGCTGCTTTCGCGGTTTGAAAGGATCTATCGCTATTGCCTGCCCGAAGCCAACTATCGCGGCTCACCCTATCCGACAAATGCCTGGCACATTACAGCTCTGAGAAGCTGCATGTATCGATTCGGCGTAGTGGACCGGGGGGCTTATTCCTATCCGGCCAACAGGCTCTTCTATCCACTCTTCTGAGGTGGAGCGCCAGCACGGGGTTGGTGATCACGCAGCCGTGGGGTTGAGGAGGTTCATGTCGATACTCGTCAGCTCCACATGGCGCTCGAACGCGATGCCCGCCTCATCGAACAGATGGCAGTCGGCAACGTTGATCCCGGTGACGAGTGGCTGATCCGGGTGAACAGCGGCGCGCCCATGCAGCGTCGCGCAGAAATTCTCGCTTTCGCCGTCGAGCGACGCATAGGCGACCGTCTGGGCGCCAAGGCGCTCGATGACAGACGGCGTAACGGTGAAGGCGATGTCGCCAGACCCGATCTGGATATGCTCCGGACGCACGCCCAAGGTCAGCTGTTTGCCAATAGCGCCGCCTCTTGGCGTGACAGGGATCACCGCCTTCTGTCCTTTGTAGTCGATTTCGATGCCGGCATCGCTGATACCTGTGCAGGTGACGGGCAAGAAGTTCATCTTGGGATTGCCGATGAAGGCGGCAACAAAGATGTTGGCAGGCTTGTGGTAGAGTTCCAGCGGGGCGCCGGTCTGGGCGATCTCGCCGGCGTTCAAAACCACAATCCGGTCCGCCATGGTCATCGCCTCGATCTGGTCGTGCGTGACATAAATCATCGTCGCCTTCAGCTGGCGGTGCAGTTTGGCAAGCTCGATGCGCATGTCGGCGCGCAAGGCAGCGTCGAGGTTGGAGAGTGGTTCGTCAAACAGGAATATCTTCGGTTCACGCACGATCGCGCGGCCGATCGCGACGCGCTGGCGCTGTCCTCCTGAAAGCATCCCCGGCTTCTGTTGCAGGCGCTGATCCAGGTGGAGGATGCGCGCGGCATGCTCGACCTTGGCCTTCAGCTTCTGCTCTTCCATTTTTTCCACGCGCAGTGGGAAGGCAATGTTTTCGAAAACGCTCATGTGGGGGTAGAGCGCGTAGGACTGGAACACCATGGCGATGCCGCGCTTGACCGGCGGCAGGTCGTTGACCCTCAGCCCGTCGATGACGATGTCGCCGCCGGAGGTTGCGTCCAGGCCGGCAATCATGCGCAGCAAGGTGGATTTGCCGCAGCCTGATGGCCCGACGAAAACTACGAACTCGCCGTTCCTCACCTCAAGCTGAACACCCTTGAGAACCTCGAAGTCGCCGTAGAACTTCTGAACCTTGTTGAGAAGAAGCTGTCCCAAAACTTGTCTCCGGTCACCGCCGCTGCGGCACTGTATGCGATAGTCAAAGGGATCGCGGTTGTTGCGCCCGCGATCCCGACAAAGGCTTACTTGAACGCTTCGATCTCGCCAGCAGCCTTCTTGAGAGCATCGGCCGGCTCGGCCTTGCCCGTCACGACAGACTGTACCATTTCGATCATCGAATTCTGGAAGCCCTTGTAGTCGGTGAAGAGCGGCTCAGGACCGCCGAAAGTGATACCGTCGATGAACGGCTTCCACGACGGATCAGCCTTGACGAACTCATCGACCTTCGGCGACGGACGCAGCGGCGTCAGGCCGGCACCACCCTGAAGTTCGTATTCGCCTTGCGGGCCCGGCGAGGTGATGAACTTGGCGAATTCGATCGCCTTGTCTTCCACACCCGTACCCTTGAAGACCGCCAGGCTGTCGGTGATGAGCAGCGTGCCTTCACCCTTGGCCGACGGGCCGAGCGGCAGCGGTGCGACGCCCCAGTTGATCTTGGTGTCCTTCAGGCGGGCAGCAGCACCCGAACCTGCCTGGATCATGCCGACCTTGCCATCGAGGAAGATGGCGCGGATTTCGTTCTGCTCGTAGGCGGTTGCGCCTTCGACGGAGTAGGGCGTGATGTCCTTGTAGGCCTGCAGGGCGGCCAGGACTTCCGGGCTGTCCATGACGATCTTATCGCCGTCGATCACCTTGCCGTTGTTGGTGTAAACCCAATGCATGAACTGATGCATGGTGTTGTCGAAGGTCTTCGCCGGGAGGCCGTAGCCTGCAATGCCGGTCTTTTCCTTGATCTGCTTGGCGGCGGCTATTTCCTCAGCCCAAGTCTTCGGCGGGTTCTCCGGGTCGAGGCCGGCCTGCTTGAAGATGTCCTTGTTCCAGTAGAGTGCCTTGGTCGAGAAGGCGACCGGCACGCCCCACTGGTTGTTGTCGAAGGTGACGGTGTCGACGATGTTCGGGTAGTAGCTCTTCTTCTCGTCGTCGGTCATCGGCACCGGAACGATCAGATCGTTCTGGGCGAATTCCTTCAGCGTACGCGAACCGACATAGGCCATGCCGACCGGAGTGCCGGCAGCAGCCAGCGTCGTGGCCTTGTCCTGGCACTGTTCCCAGCCGACAACCTCAGGCGTGACCTTCCAGCCTGCGTTCTTGCCTTCCCATTCCTTGATGTATTTCTCGTGGATCGGATCGATCTTGTCGCCGCAATAGATCCAGCTGATCTCCTTGTCAGCGGCGTGCGCGGTCATTGCGCCGAGCGCGGTAGAGCCGAGCAGGGCAAGGGCCATCAGCCCGGTCTTGAATTGAATTGTCACGTTGTTAGCTCCCGTTTTTTCTCTGGTGGTTGACTTACTGTTTCACCGCGCCCGCGGTCAGACCGCTGACGAGATACCGTTGAAGGAAGAAAATCACGATCATGGCCGGCGCAATGCCGACGAAACTTGCAGCCATCAGTTCATTCCACACGACTTCCTGGCGGCCGAAATAGGCGAAGAGTCCGACCGGCAAGGGCGCAAATTCACTCTTGGAATTGAAGGTGAGCGCGAAGATGAACTGCTGGGCATAGGAGCCGATGAAGGTGGTGATCGCAACTACCATGATGCCCGGCATGGCGATTGGCAGGATGACCCGGCGCAGGGTATAGAAATGGCTGGCGCCGTCGACGAATGCGGCTTCGTCCAGCTCCCGCGGAATGCGCATCATGTAGGTTCTGAGCAGCCAGATCGCCGAAGGGATCAGGAAGGCAACTCCGGGAACCATGATGGCGAAATAGGTATTCAGCAGGCCGAGCGTTCGCATCAGCCGGAAGAGCGGGATGAGCAGCACCGCGCCCGAAAACATGTTGACGGCCAGGAACGCGCCGAGCAGCAGCCCGGCGCCTTTGAATTCAAACCGCGCGAACGCATAGGAGGCAGGGATGACGAGCACCAGGACAACGGCGGTGACGATGGTCGAGATAAAGAAGGAATTGAAGATGTAGCGCGCAAAGCCCGGCACGCTTACCCACATGGTCCGATAGGCCTCGAACGAACCGTTCTCGGGGATGAACCGGTAAGGCGATGAAAAGAGCTGGCTGAGCGGCTTCAGCGATACCAGGAAGCCCTCGACGAAGGGCGCAAGCACGAAGGTAAGGAACACCAGGATGCCGGCATAGATGCCGATGATCTCATACCATTTGTACCGATGGATCAGCAGATGCGGCTGTTTCATCGCTTGTCTCCGGAAGTAAGGCGGCTGGTCACGCGGAAGTAGCAGACGCAGAAAATCGACAGGAAGATGCAGATCAGCACGGCGCGCGCGGCGCCTTCCCCGTATTTGTTCGAGCCGATCGCGGTTTTATAGGTGTCGATGATCATCGTCGTCGTTTCGCCGCTCGGGCCGCCACGCGTCAGGATCCAGATGATGTCGAATGAGTTGAACGTAGCGATCAGCGACAGCATCGACATGGTGATCATCGACGGGACGATCAGTGGCAGGGTAATGCGCCGGAAGCGATAGAAACGGCCGGCCCCGTCGGTCCAGGCGGCCTCATAGAGATCCTGCGGAATCGCCTGCATGGCCGCGAGCATATAAAGCGTGACCAGCGGAACGCCGATCCAGACATCGGTGATGATCGTCGCCCAGAACGCCGTGGACCCCTGCGCGAGAAATGCGACCGGCGCGTCTACCAGCCCGAAGCGCTGCAGCATGCCGGAAATCATCCCGAACTGGCCGTTGTACATCCAGCCCCACATGAAGATGCCGATCGCCATTGGGACAATCCATGGCGGCATGGTCAGGACGCGGAAGAGCGCCCTGCCGGGAACTGCAGAATTCAGCATCGTTGCGCCGAACACACCGATGATCATCTTGATGGAGACGGAAAAGAACGTCCAGATGAAGGTGCGAATGATGACTTCGGCGAAGGTAGCATTGAAGATCTTGCTATAGTTCACCCAGCCGACCCAGTTCGTCGTCTTCTTCAGCGACGCATCGGTGAAGGAGAGGATGAATGTGTCGACCAGCGGATAGGCGACGATCACTGCGACATAGAGGACTGCCGGAAGGAGAAGTATCCAGGCAAAGATGACTGCGTTGCGTTGGACGCTCATCTTGCCGCCCTCCTCAAGCCGCTCTTGCGTGCAGGGCTTCGTCGAACCTCTCCCAAATCGGGCGCAGATCGATCACCGCCTTTTTCATCCTTGCCTCGTCCATCGATAGGGCAAGGATGCCGGCTTCCAGCGCGTTTAGGGTCGAGACGGGAAGCTCGGTGCCGGTGCGCACGCTGTCGAGGAGGTCGGCTGCCATCTGTTCGTCGGCACCGTAATGCTGCGAAAGCTCGGTCGCCACGTACTTGTTCTCAATCACCTTCTTGCCCGTCAACTGCTCATGGACGTCGAGATAGCCGCGGACGAAATCGCCCTCCGCCATGCCGCGCGATCCCATGATGGCAAAACGGCGGAACTGGTCGGGAACGTTGAGGTTGGTATGGAAATTCATGCCGACGCCATTGGCATATTCGACGATCGCCACCTGATAGTCGATGATGTCGCCGTCACTGTCGAAAACCTTGTCGGACCCCATCCAGCCGCTCGGCTTGCGGTGAAAAAGCTCCAGGTCGTTGATGCCTTCGCGTGCGGGATCGTTGGCCGGAATGAAGCTCTTGCGGCCGCCGAAGCTTGCAACGCGCTCCGGACGAGCGCCGACGACGCCGTTGTAGAGATCAAGGTCGTGGCAGCACTTTTCCAGCATGAAGCTGCCCGAATAACGCTCGTAGCGACGCCAATCGCGCATGAAGAAAGCGCCGTGGTAGGGCTCGATATGCTCCGAGGCCTCGATCGAAACGATCTGTCCAAGCTTGCCTGCGGCCTGAATGGCGCGAAGGTCCTTGTAGAGGGGCGAATAGCGAAGGACGAGACCAACCATCAGGCGCTCATGACCGAACTTCGCCATCAGACGGGCGAGCTCAATGCTCTCGGCGACCGTCGTGACGATCGGCTTTTCGCAGAAGACCTTCAGGCCACTTTCAAGACCCAGCCTGATATGATCGAGATGCATGTGGTTGGGCGAACCGATCATCAGGAGATCGAGCTTTTCCTTGGCGATCAGCTCCTCAGGGGAAGTATAGGCCGTGCCGGCAGAGATGCCTTTTTCGACAAGACCCGGAAGACCTGCCGGATCGGGGTCGACGTAACCCACGATCTCGAAGCTTTCATCAACGGACTTGAAGACGTAGCCAAGGTAGCCGAGCCTGAAACCTAGCCCGATAATTCCCACTTTCATGCTCTTCTCGTTCCCATTCACGTAATTTATTTTCGTCAAGTTGGGACAAAATTTCGAACTCGTCAACACGAATCCCGCGAAAAGTTGCAAGCATGAAATTAATTTTCATAACCGCCCATTTCCCAGCTTCAATCGCCTTCAATCGGGCATGAACGCCCGTTCTCGCCGCGCGCAAACGCCGAAGGATGGCCTGCGAGCTTGCGTGAAGGCCCGGCAACGGCGAAATACGCCGTCGTCGCGCTGCCTGGATCTAGCGGTTTCGCCGTTTGCCCTCGAGCAGATCGAGCACGGAATTTGCGGCATCGAGAACGTTCGTGCCCGGGCCGAAGACCGCCGCAACCCCGTGGTCCATCAGGTACTGGTAATCCTGCCGCGGAACGACCCCTCCCACCACGACGATGACATCGCCGGCGCCCTGTGCCTTGAGTTCGTCAATCAGTTGCGGTGCCAGTGTCTTGTGGCCAGCCGCCAGCGACGACATGCCAACCACGTGTACCTTGCTGGCGACCGCGAGGTCGGCGGCTTCCTTTGGCGTCTGAAAGAGGGGCCCTGCCAGCACATCAAAGCCAATATCGCCAAACGCCGAGGCGATCACCTTGGCGCCGCGGTCATGACCGTCCTGACCAAGCTTGGCAACCATGATTCTCGGCCTGTGACCGAGGACCTTGCCGACTTCGACCATGCGGTCCTTCAGTACTGCCAGCTCAGGCTCGTCGCGATAGGCTTGACCATAGACGTCCCTGATGACCTCTGGCTCGGCTGCATGGTCCCCGAAGGCCCGACGCATGGCATCGGAGATCTCGCCAACCGTTGCCCGCGCGCGCGCCGCTTCGATGGCTGCCGCAAGCAGGTTCCCATTGCCGCTGTTTGCGACCTCCTCGAGCGCCTTGAGGGCCGCTTGTACTGTAACGCCATCGCGGCGGCGTTTCGTGTCTTCGATCCGCGCAATCTGGGCGGTGCGCACGGCTGCATTGTCGATCGCCAGGATCTCGAGCTCTTCTTCCGTGTCGAGACGATATTTGTTGACGCCGACGATGACCTCTTCGCCCTTGTCGACCGCCGCCTGGCGTCGCGTCGCCGCTTCCTCGATGAGCCGCTTGGGCAATCCCTCGTTCACCGCCCTGGTCATGCCACCGAGCGCCTCGACCTCCTCGATCAAGGCCCAGGCCTTGTCGGCAAGCGCCTTTGTCAGGCTTTCGACATAGTAGGAGCCCGCAAGCGGATCAACGACATTGGTCACGCCCGTCTCATGCTGAAGAATGAGCTGCGTGTTGCGGGCAATGCGCGCAGAAAATTCCGTCGGCAAGGCGATTGCCTCGTCGAAGGAATTGGTGTGGAGCGACTGCGTGCCTCCCAGAACCGCCGACATTGCCTCGAAGGCGGTGCGGATGATGTTGTTGTAGGGATCCTGCTCCTGCAGCGAGACGCCGGATGTCTGGCAATGCGTGCGCAGCATGAGGGAGGACGGTTTCCTGGGCTCGAACTCCTCCATGATGCGCGTCCAGAGCAGGCGCGCAGCACGCAGCTTCGCCGCTTCCATGAAGAAGTTCATGCCGATGGCGAAGAAGAAGGAGAGGCGGCCGGCAAAATCATCGACGTTCAATCCCTTGGCGAGCGCGGCACGAACATATTCGCGCCCGTCGGCAAGCGTGAAGGCGAGCTCCTGAACCAGTGTGGCGCCGGCCTCCTGCATATGATAGCCGGAGATCGAAATGGAGTTGAACTTCGGCATCTCCCTTGCCGTGTATTCGATAATATCCGCAACGATCCGCATCGAGGGCTCCGGCGGATATATATAGGTGTTGCGAACCATGAACTCCTTGAGGATGTCGTTCTGTATCGTCCCCGAAAGCTCGGCCCGGGACACACCCTGTTCCTCGCCAGCCACAATGAAGCTCGCAAGTATCGGAATGACGGCGCCGTTCATCGTCATGGAGACCGAGATTTTCTCCAGCGGGATGCCATCGAACAGGATCTTCATGTCCTCGACGCTGTCGATCGCAACTCCTGCCTTGCCGACATCGCCGACGACGCGCGGATGATCGCTGTCATAGCCGCGGTGGGTTGCAAGATCGAAGGCCACGGAAACGCCCTGCTGGCCGGCAGCGAGCGCCTTGCGGTAGAAAGCGTTGGAGGCCTCTGCGGTGGAAAAACCGGCATATTGCCGGATCGTCCAGGGGCGGCCAGCATACATGGTGGCACGCGGCCCCCGGGTAAAGGGTGCAAAGCCCGGGAATGACCCGAGATGCTCGGCACCCTTTATGTCGCCTTCGGTATAGAGCGGCTTGACGTCTATCCCCTCGGGCGTGTGCCAGACGAGCGTCTCGGGCGAGGCCTTCAGCTCTTTTTCGGCAAGAGCCTGCCAGTCGCCAAGCGTTTTCTTCGTCATCCTGTCCTCCGGCATTCTTCTTTTGCCGCAGGCTAGCACTTTAACCGCCTGCGGCGCGATAGAGCCTTAGGATAATTTGTTCGCGAATGTCTTGCCCCTTCGACATCCGAGCTTGTCAGGAAACGCTGACCGGTTTGGAGCGCAACCGACTTGCAGTTGCCGGATCCGCCCTTCTGCAAAGCTGTGGCGGCAAGCCTTTCATGATGAGCTCTGCATCGGCGACAGCCATCGAGCCAAGCGCGTAGAAGGCGTCACGTGTGCCGCCGGTGCGATGTGCCGACAGCAACAGCCCTTCCACCTTGCGAACGGGATCGTCGGGGGCGACAGGCTCGTCGGGGAAGACATCGGTGGCGGCACGGATATGGCCAGAACCCACCGCTTCGAGCATTGCCGGAAAGTCGACGACTGCTGCGCGGCTCATCAGCAGGAAGGCGGAGCCGGGCTGCATGAGCGCAAACTCCCTCCGGCCGATGAACCCTTCGTTCTCGCTTGTCACACTGGCAAAGACGAAGACGACACGGCTTTGGCTGAGTACCTCATCCAGCGATGCCGGCATGCAGTCGAGCCGCTCGATGATCTCGGCCGGCAACCAAGGATCAAAGACGCGCACCGTATTGCGAAACGGCCGGACAAGCTCGCGCAATTGGCGACCGAGATCACCAAAGCCGACCAGGCCGACCGGTGCGCCGGCGAAGCGAAACGTCCCTTCGTTTCCCGCAAGGCCATAGTCTTCGACACCGGCTCGAAACTGCCGATCAGCCATGGTGATACCGCGGGCAAGATCGATCGCCATGCCGAGTGCAGCTTCGGCAACGGGTGAGGCGAAGGCCGATGCAGGGGTGATCACCCAGATGCCCCGCTCGACACAGGCCTGGTAGTCGATGTTCGGCAGGAAGTTCGACTCGACATTGATAATCGCCTTTAGCCTCGGCGCGCGATCCAGCCGCTCCTTCGGCATGTCGGTCTGACCGAAGATCAGCACCGTATCCGGCAACAGGGCTTCCACCTGGTCAGCCGGCATTTGCCGATCTTCGGAGACGACGACATCTCCGAGTTGCTCAAGACGGCGGCGAACATCCGGCGTCATGATGAGATCGAGCGTTCGCGGCAACGGATCGACAAGAATGATATTGCGACTCATGGTTCCTCCCCTTGCCTCCAGAATGAAAATGCGCGCGGCTTTCGCAAGTCCCTTGTGCGCCAGGAAACGCTCAAGGTCCGAGTGAGGATACCATCAAAGGGTCTTCCCTGACCGTCTGTACCAGGAAATCAAGAACTGTGCGGACCCGCAACGGCAGGTTCTTGCGCGATGGGTAGACGATGTTGATCGGCAGGCGTGCCGGAGGAAAATCGGGCATCACGTTTATCAGCCTGCCGGCCTCGATGTCGGGGCAGGCGAGGATGTGCGAGAGCACAGCAAGACCGCCCCCGGCCAGTACCGCGCGATGCACCGCGACCGCATTGTTGGCAATCAGGCGTGGCGCGATGCGCACCGAAGTCTCGTCGGAACCATTGGAAAATGTCCACGACCGCAAATCTCCGGCGCGGCTGTAGCAGATGCAGTCATGGCCGCCGACGTCGTCGGGCGTTTCGGGCATGCTTCGTCGTTCGACATAGCTCGGTGCTGCAACGAGAAAGGCGGTCGTCCATCCAATCCGCCGGCACATCAGATTGCAGTCAGAGACGGGACCGAGGCGCACTTCAAGGTCGATGCCATCGCCGATCAGGTCGGACGGCTCCTCGCGAAAAATCAACTCGACAGAAAGCCCGGCATGGCGGTCGAGCAGACCGGCAAGACGCTCGCTGACATAAAGACCAAGCGGCGCGGGCAGGGTGAGCCGCACCCGACCGGATACCGTGGTGGCCTCGGCACAGGTCGCTTCGTTGAGCGCGTCCACCGCTTCGACCACCTTCAGGGCCATCGCAATCATCTGCTCGCCCTCGACCGTCAGGGCAAGCGCATTCGTACTACGATGCAGCAGGCGAGTGTTGAGATGTCCTTCCAGAGCGGAGACCTGCCGGGAGACCGCCGGCTGTGTCAGGTCAAGGTCGATCGCCGCTGCAGAAAACGAGCCCGTCTCCGCAACCCTTAGAAAGGCTCTCAGCGCAGATACGATGTCCATTCGTCCCCCATACATTTTCGACATAAGCCTTATGCAGCAGTCTAGGTCGGAAGCGCTTTACTGTCCAGCAATTACGGATATCTTATGTCCATAAGGATACGTGATATCCTTAATTAAGGAGACAGACATGTCACAGCGCCTCAACTACGCACAGCATTCCCCCGAACTCTTCAAGAAGATCTCGGATCTCAGCATGAGCTTGAAGGACAGCACCATCGAGCAGAAAATCCGCGATCTCGTGAACATCCGGGCTTCCCAGATCAACGGTTGCGCCTTCTGCCTCGACATGCATGTCAAGGAAGCCAAGATCCACGGCGAAAGCGAACTGCGCCTCTATCATGTCGCGATCTGGCGTGAATCGAACCTCTTCGTTCCGCGCGAGCGGGCAGCTCTTGCCTGGACCGAGGCCGTCACCAAACTTCCGGAAGGCGGAATTCCCGACGAACTCTACGAGCGGGTCCGTGGCCAGCTCTCGGAAAAGGAAGTCTCCGACCTGACCTTCTCGATCATGGTCATCAATGCCTGGAACCGCGCGAGCATCGCCTTCAAGGCAGTACCCGGCTCCGCCGACAAGGCCTATGGCCTCGACAAGGCCGGCCTCAACTAGGCCGGCCTCAACTAGGCCCGCAACCTCAAAGCCATCCGCGCGGAAATAACCGCCCACAAAAGGAATCTTGAAATGATGAAGTCGCTTTTTGTCGCGGCTGCGCTCGCAGCCGCATCATTCAACACAGCCGTTGCCGCCGAGGCAGGCGGCAAGGCTGCCAAGGTCACGCTCGTCTATGAGCATGAACTGCCGAACGCCCCGGGCAAGAGCATCAAGGGTGTTCTGGTCGAGTATGGTCCGGGCGGCTCTTCCGAGGGGCACACGCATCCGAATTCCGCCTTCATCTATGCAACGGTCCTGGAAGGCTCGATCCGCAGCCAGGTCAATGATGGGCCGGTGAAAACCTACAAGGCCGGCGAGAGCTTCTCGGAGATGCCGGGCGACCGTCATGGCGTCAGCGCAAACGGCAGCAAGGCAAAGCCGGCCAAGCTCCTTGCAGTTTTCGTGGTTGACACCGACCAGAAAGAACTGACCTATCCCTTGAAGAAGTAGGCGAGGACGGGGCCGGGTGTCGACCGCGCACTCGGCCCCCTACAGCGCGGCAATTATCGCGATCGGAGCTGCCATGTTCAACGACCCGCTTTCGTTGCCGCTTGTTCTGATCAACCTTCTGGGCGTAGCCGGCATTGTTGTCTGGCATCTCCAGGGCCGTGACCGCCCGACTGCCCGGCTGATCGTCCAGATCCTTTTCTTTGCAGGCATGACCACCGTCCTCGTTTTGGCAGGCATCCTGCCTCATCGCGTTGAGGAGACGCAGCTTGCCGGCGCGATGGCATTCCTGTCCATCTCGGCAAGGGTATTGTGGTGGACACATCTGGCATGGACCCTCATCGGCTTCGTACGGATCTATATCGTTCTGGAAAAGAGGCCGCGTGAAGCGCGGCTGTTGCAGGATCTGATCGTTGCCGTCGTCTATCTCGGTGTCGCGCTGTCCATCCTGGGCTTTGTCTTCAAAGCGCCGATCGGCACCCTGGTGGCAACGTCGGGTGTGGTTGCCATCATCTTCGGCCTGGCGCTGCAAAATACCCTCGGCGACGTGTTCTCGGGGATCGCGCTGACATTGGGGCGGCCCTTTGCCATCGGTGACTGGATCTTGCTTGGCGACGGCACCGAGGGCCGCGTCATCGAGAACAACTGGCGCTCCACCTTTCTGCTCACCGGCGCTCACAATGTCGTCATTCTGCCCAATAGCGCCCTGGCGAAGGTGGGGCTTACCAACCTCAGCCGTCCCGATGAAACGCATCAGATCACGCTGCTTGTCCGGATCGCGGCAAACCATAGCCCGCAGCTGGTCGAGGAGGCGCTGCGAACCGCGTTGCAATCAAGCACGCGCATCGTCCAGGATCCACCGCCGATCGTCGCTCTCAAGGGGATTGATGCTGTCGCAATCGAGGCAGAATTGCAGTTTCGCGTGGCCAGTCCAGCAAACAGGACGCCGGCGCGCAACGAAGTGATCGATCTCGTCCACCGCCACTGCCGGGAAAGCGGGCTCTCGCTCGCAATGCCCCCTCAGAGCTATCTGTACGCATTGCCCGACGCAAGCGAGGTCAAGCTGCGATCAGCCAGCTCGCTCTAAAACCCACTCGGAGCTGTTCTTCCAAAGGTCCGGCGGAATATCCCTCGCCAGGGTCTCGATCAGATCGGAAAAGCTGACGCTGCGCAATTTCTGGCGCCACGCTTCGTCAGCGTCCCACATGACGCGCGCCACCGCGCATGGACTGCTTTCGCAATAACCGTGGGGCCGACAGGGATTGTTGGCTCTGATGTTGTTGCAGACAAAGGTCTGCGCCTTGCCTTCGACGGCCTCGACGATGTCGAGAAAGGTCAGATCGGCGGGTGCTCTTGCCAGTCTGTAGCCGCCAGATGGGCCGAGCGTCGTATGAACGAGACCTGCTTGAGAAAGGCTCTGCAGCGCCTTCGAAAGATATTCCTTGGGAAGTCCGTGGAACTCGGCCAACGCCTTCGTCGACAGGTAACGGCCTTCGGGCAGACCGGCAAGTATGGCGCAACAATGCAGCGCCCATTCGACTTGGCTTTTCAGGATCATCATTTCCGTCCGAAAGGGTACCGAGCGGCACCAATTAAGGACAGAAAATATCCCTATTTCGCGGCAATGTAAACGGGACAAGAAAGCAACAAGCGTCAGCAAGGTCGCCAGCAATCAGCCAGCGACCAGCCCCGGGCTGTAACATGGAAGCAAAGGATGTGGACGGCACCAGCCTTGTCAGACCATCTCTCGCAATCGACGACCCGTTTCCTGCAGCAGCTTGAACGCCTGATATCGCCGATCGTGCTTGTCTCTAAGCGCGCCTGAAACAGGGCGATAGACCTTTGCAATACGCGACATGACAGCCATTGCGCTGGAAAGGTCCGGGTAGTGCCCGCCGGCGACCGCCCCGAGCATCGCAGCCCCAAGCAGCACCGGCTCAGGGCTTGTCACGCTGGCCACCTCCGTTGCCGTGGAATCCGCGATCATCTGCAGGACGAGGGGGCTGTTTGCCGCGCCACCACTGGCCATGATCAAGTCGATACCGATCGCCTTGTCGGCCAATGCGTCAAGCAGTTGCCGCAGCCCGCAGCCGAGACCTGCAAGGCCCGCCACGTAAAGTGCGACAAGCGAATCCTCGCTTTCGTCAAGCGTCAATCCGGCGATCAGGGCTCGTGCATCAGGGTCGGCAAAGGGCGCCCGGTTGCCGAGAAATTCGGGCACGACGACGATGCCGTCGGCGAGGGCGGCAACACCATCGCCTGCGCGAGCGGCTGCTCGCTCCAGATAGCCGACGAGCGACAGTCCCTCCGCCTTGGCACGCGCCTCGATTGCACCGGCGGCCGGGTGCATGCGCACCAGATAGTCAATTGCGGCGCCTGCCGCTGACTGTCCGCCCTCGTTCAGCCAGAGGCCTGGAACCATCGCAGAAAAATACGGACCCCAGACCCCATCGACAAAGGTGGGTTGGCCTGTTGTCGCCATCGAGCAAGCCGAGGTCCCGAAAATATAGGCGAGCCGTCGGCCGATGTCCGCGCTTCGTTCTGTTTCGACTTCACCTGCGCCCAGCGTTCCAACGCCTCCAGCATGCGCATCGATGAGCGCGGCGCCAACAGGCGTGCCGACCGGCAGGGCGAGCTCGGCAGCCGCTTCGACGGAAAGCCCGGTGCCGAGCGCGACGCCCGGCGCGACAATATCCGTCCCGATCCGCCTGAATTCATCGGCGGCCAGATCCTCAAGGCCGATGGCCCGAAAATAGTCGGCGTCCCAGCGCCCTTCATGGGCGAGATAGGTCCATTTGCAGGTCACGGTGCAGACCGATCGTGCCAGGCTTCCCGTGGCACGCCACGTCAGATAGTCGGAAAGGTCGAAGAAGTGGGCGGCCGCCTGGTATTGCTCGGGGAGGTGCCGCTTCAGCCACAGCAGTTTCGGGGTCTCCATCTCGGGCGAGATGCGGCCACCGACATAACACAGCACCGCATGCCCACCGTCGTTGATTTCGTCGGCTTCCGCGACCGCCCGGTGATCCATCCACACGATGATGTTTCTGTCGGGGTCACCGGAACGGCTGAGGCTGATCGGGGCTCCACCCCTGCCGACAGCCACCAGCGAACAGGTGGCGTCGAAGCCGATGCCGGCGATCAAGGCCGGGTCGATGCCCGCATCTGCGACGGCCTGACGAACGGTGCCGGACACTGCCCGCCAGATATCCTCGCTGGACTGCTCCACGACGCCGCCAGCCTCATGCCAGATGGCAATCGGCTGCTTGGCTGATGAGAGTAGATCACCGCTCTCGTTGAATACCCCCGTGCGCGCGCTGCCGGTACCGACATCTATGCCGAGAAAATAGCGTGCCATGTCTAGAGATCCGTGCTGTGAGGCAAAATGACGAGGTCGCGAATTGTCACGTTGCGCGGTCTCGTCAGCATGAACATGACGGCGTCGGCCACTTCGCTGGCTTCCATCAGACCGCCTGCCGCGATGGTCTCCTCGAGCTTGGCCTCCGGCCAATCGCTGATCAGGGCGGTGACGACGGGGCCCGGCGCGACGGCGCCGACGCGGATGCCATGCTTCATCACCTGTCGCCGAACAGTGTGAACAAACGCCTGCACGGCGAACTTGGAGGCAGTGTAGATCGGCTCCCAAACCACGGGAACCAGGCCCGCGATCGAGCTTGTCATGATGATGTCGCCGGTCTGCCGTTCGACCATATGTGGCAAGACGGCCTGAACGGAGCGAAACGCAGCATTGACGTTCAAATTCAGCATGCGATCCCAGGCATCGGGATCCCCTTCGACGACATCGCCGCCGATATAGGCACCGGCATTGGCGTGGAAGATGTCAAGCTGGCCGAACTTTTCCAGGATTTGCGGCATCATCGTTGCGACGCTTTGCGGGTTCGTCAGATCGATGACCAGCGGAAATGCCTGCGGGCCCAGTTCAGAGCAGATATTCCTCAATGACTCCTCTGCCCGATCGATGAGAACGACACTGACGCCCTCGGCAAGCAGCGCCTTGGCGCATTCAAGGCCGATCCCCGAAGCCGCGCCGGTGACCGCTGCGACCTTTCCCGAAAGTTCCTGTCTCATAGCATTCCTTACCTTTTGTCTTGGACCTTTTATCTTGGGACCTTTTATCTTTTGTCTACGCGCGTCCGTGCGACACTCTTGAACGGCGTGCGAGTGAATCGACGATGACGGCAATGGCAAGAACGGCGCCCGTGATCATGTAGCGAAG
Organism: Rhizobium sp. 42MFCr.1; assembly: GCF_000377185.1. Lineage (NCBI taxonomy): Bacteria > Pseudomonadati > Pseudomonadota > Alphaproteobacteria > Hyphomicrobiales > Rhizobiaceae > Rhizobium > Rhizobium sp. 42MFCr.1. The sequence continues at coordinate 36,988 of NZ_KB897839.1, read as the reverse complement.
CGACGATGACAGATCGAGCAGCGTCAGTCCGTTGGCGATCGACTGGATGACGATGATGCCGAGCAGGGCCGAATAGGCACTGCCTCGACCGCCAAACAGGCTGGTTCCGCCGATGACGGCAGCAGCGATGGCATTGAGGTTGACGTCGCCCGTCCCGGCCTGCTGGCTTGCCGATGCAAGACGAGCCGCAGACAGTACGCCACCCAGCGCAGCCAGTATCGAGCAGAGCATGAAGGCGCTCGTGTAGATCAGGCGGACATTGATGCCGGCACGGCGCGCAGCCTCGCGATTGCCGCCAACAGCGGTCATTGAGCGCCCCCACTTGGTCCGGGTCAGCGCGTAGCTCATGGCCACGACCAATCCCACGAAAAGGCCGAACATCCACGGAATGCCGCGGTCCTGGTTGAGATAGAAGACGATGAGCTCCAGCACAACGGTGATGAGGATTGCACGCAAGACGAGGCTGCCGAGCGAGCGTGAGGACAGGCTTGCCTCACGTCGGCGAACGACGGTCCGGTAGCCGGTCACGAACAGCACGATCCCTGGGATGGCGGCGAGCACGTAGGAAACAGGATCGGGCATGACGAGCAGCTGTCCGAAATTCACGACCGCCGAACCGTAAGGCAGGTTGATCGAGCCGGTCGCGCCGAGAAGATAGAGTTGCATGCCGAGAACCGCGAGCAACCCGGCCAGGGTCGAAACGAAGCTCGGCATTCCCAGGCGATTGAACAGCAATGCGTACAGAGCCCCGATGAGGCCACCTGCGACAAGAGCGGCAAGGATCGCCAGGGCAACCGGCCAGCCTTCGTTGACCCACAGCATACCGACAAGTGCCGAGGCAAAGCCGCTGATCGAGCCGACGGAAAGGTCGATCTCGCCGACCATCAGGATGCAGACTATGCCGAGCGAGATAACGCCAACCGTGGAAGCGTCGAACAGCAGGTTGACGAGATTATTGGCCGAAAGGAAGATCGGATTGAGCGAGGCGAACACTGTCCAGATGAGAACCAGCCCGACGACAACAGGCAACGATCCAAGGTCACCCGATCGCACGCGATCGGCGAAAGCCCGGACGGCGCCGCTGACGCCGGTTTCATGTTTGACGCGAACGTCGCTTCTATCCAGCAACGGCGCTGACGGCGCGTTCTGATTGGCGTTGCTGCTCATGGGCTGTCTCCATCAGTGATCTCCTGCGACAGCTGGCGTCGGCTTGCCCTGCGGGAGACGGAATTGTCGGCAGCTCCAGTGATGGCACTGACGAGTTCCTGGTTGGTTGCGTCGGGATAGAATATTCCATTGTTGCGACCGAGGCGCAGGACCACGATGCGGTCCGCCACGGCCCGGACGTCTTCCATGTTGTGGCTGATCATGATGACGCCGAGGCCACGGTCGCGGACCCGTTCGATGAGGTTCAGGACCTCCGCCGTCTGTGCCACGCCAAGTGCGGCCGTCGGTTCATCGAGCATGATGAGCTTCGGTTCCAGGAGCAGTGATCGGGCGATCGCCACCGTCTGGCGCTGACCACCGGAAAGCGAGGCGATCGGAATGCGAACGCTTGGGATGCGCGCAGAGAGTTCATTCAGAAGCTTCCAGGAGCGCACCTCCATCGACACTTCGTCGAGCTGCAGCGGACTGGTCTCCCGGCCAAGGAAGATGTTGGCGACAACATCCAGATTTTCGCAAAGGGCGAGATCCTGAAACACCGTCGCAATGCCCAGATCAAGTGCGGTGCTGGGGTCGGAGAGCGTCACCGGCTTGCCTGCGAAGGTGACCGTGCCCGATGTCGGCTGGTGCACGCCGGCAAGAATTTTGACGAGCGTCGACTTTCCAGCGCCATTGTCGCCGACCAGAGCCACGACCTCTCCCGCATGGACGTCGAGATCGATATCCGTCAGGGCCGACACGGCGCCGAAATTCTTGGAGACGCCACGCAGGCTGAGCACCAGCTCGCCGGTCGGAGGCGCGTCGTGTTGATTGTTCGTCATCGAGGCAAGCCTTTCCGTATTGTCGCATGATACCTGCAATGAGCCCCCCGACGACAAGCGCCGGAGGGCCCTCGGGAGGAGCTGCTAGCTGCCAATACCAAGCTTCTTGCAGCCTTCCGCGTAGCGGTCGCCGCAAAGCTGTTCGGGTGTCTGGATCGGCTTGCCGTTGACCGTCTTGTCGATGATCTCGGCCTTGAGGTTTTCGGCCGTCACGAGTGCCGGCGTGAACAACTGGGTCGGCGTTTCGAACAGCTTGGTATCGGCCTTCGGCGTTTCGCCGGCAAGCAGCTGCATCGCGACGTTGGCCGCAGCGGCAGCAACGATCTCGCTCGGCTTGGAGATGGTGTTGTACTGGTCGCCGGCGATGATCAGCTGCAAGCCGGCAATCGTCGCGTCATTGCCTGTCACTGGCGGGACCGGATCCACACCAGCCGCCTTGAAGGCGGCGACCGCTCCACCGCCGGTACCGTCATTTGCCGCCACGACGCCAATGATCTTCTTGCCGAAGCGGGTGATCTGGCCACTTGCCCACTGCTGAGCCTTCGGGGGCGCCCATTCCGGTGTGTCGTATTCGGCCAGAACCTGGTAGCCGCCCTCAGCGATGCCCGCATGGATGCCCTTCTTGATCAGGCCGGCGGCCGCGTCGGTCGGCGAGCCGTTGATTTCGAGCAGACCACCATCTTCCGGCTTGACGTTGTTCTTCTTCAGATGCTCCACGAGCGATGCGGCAATCATCTTGCCGATCTCTTCATTGTTGAAGGAAACATAGTAGTCGGCTGCTGCTGACGGGATCGGGCGGTCATAGGCGATGACCTTGACGCCCTGGCTCTGTGCCATCTTCACCAGCGAAGCAGCAGCGGTGGAATCGACCGGGTCAAGTATGATTGCCTTGGCACCCTGCGAAATCGCAGAGTTGAACTGCTGCTGCTGGCGCGATGCGTCGCCGTTGGCGTTCTGGTAGATTACCTTGCAGCCGGCGCAGAGCTTTGCCATTTCGGCCTGGAAGCCCGGGAAATCATGCTCTTCATAACGTGTCGAGCTCTGGTCGGGCATCAGGAAGGCGACGGTCGCGTCCGTGACTTTGGCCGATTGTGCAAAAACGGACGTTCCACTGAGAAGGCCCAGCGCCAGAACCGCGGCGCCTGCGAGTTTCGTCGAAAGTTCAGTCATTTTCGGTTTCTCCATTGAAGAGATCGATTGTTGCGGTTACTGACTCAGACCCGTGGCTGGCCCGAGTTCGAAAGCGTACAGAGCCCCGGTCCGAAGCTGACGGTCAAAGACGGCAGCCGGCCGCACTTCTGAGCTGCACCTGTTTCCAAATTTGAAGACAAGCGATCCCTTGCGGAGGCCGCCACGGTCTCCGTTCGCACTTGCCCTCAATGTGTCCTGTCTCCTCCCGTCCTCCTTGAGTTAGGCGGCCTCCACCGCTTTTTCGTTTTGTGCCCTCAGGGCTCGGAACCTTGAGGGCGGCATCCCTTTCTGCGCGAGAAAGTGCCTGTTGAAATTCGAAAGGTTGTTGAAACCCGATGCGTAGCAGATATCGATCACCGCCAACTCCTGGCTGCTCATCAGCAACTGACAGGCGAGGTTGATGCGCAGCCGGTTGACATATTGAACCACCGAGAAGCCGGTGTGCTTGCGAAACGACCTGGAAAATGCGCTCGGCGTCTGACCGGCAATCGCCGCCAGATCGGTCTCGGAAAACGGTTCGGTCAGGCGCTCGCGGATATACGCCAGCGCCTTGTTGGTGCCGATCGACATGTAACCGGAGGGATCGGGCTGGTAGTCGGATGTCGTGAGCGCGACGTGATTGCTGGCGCCGGTCAGGAGTTCGACGAGTTGCATGAAGAGCGCGATGCGACGGGCACCCACGGCCTCCAGCATTTCCTGCATGATCGGCTTTGCAAGTTGAGCCGTCTCGAGCGGGAAGAGCACGCCCCGACGGCTATCGGCAAGCACCGAGCGGAATCCCTTGAGCTCCGGAAGAATGGAAAGCAGGCCATCGATGAAGGCCTCGGAGAATTGCAGAACCAGGCATCGCTGCTCGATGCGCCTGTCGTCGATAACGTCGCTCACCCAGTTGTGGGGCAGGTTTGGGCCAGTCATGACAAAATTGCCCGGCTGGAAGTCACCGATGAAGTCGCCGACAAAATAGCAGCCGGACGTCTCGGTGATGAGGTGGATCTCGTATTCGGGATGAAAGTGCCACCGCACCGTATGATAGGGATATCCGTGCGACCACATCTTGAAGGACTCGCCGGATCGTATCTGGACGACTTCCAGATCGGGCTCTGATACATCCCGCATACGACAACCCCTCCCTGGGATACACTTTGCTGCCAGGCCTTGAACGGAGGAGCTCTCCCGGCTCCATCCCGCGACCATGGAAGAAGTTTAGCCGGATGCGACAGGAGGCTCCACCACATTTGACCCCGCCGGCCGATACTTTTTTGTCATCCGATTTAGCGTTACCTAGATGCCCCCTGGCATATTTCCAGCTGAATCTGCTTTTGCCGCCGGCGACCGCGGCCGCTGTGGCGGGAGAGAATGCTCAGGCACGGGAGACACGTTCTCGTCACCCTTTCCCTCGGGCGAAGAGGACCACATGGTCACCGGCATATTGCTCGCCGTTGATCGGGGCTTGCGATCCCATGACGAACACGAACGTCAAACCGGCCCTGCCAGAACGCTAGGCTCGACTTGCTCCGGGGCGGCGGGCGCCTTGGTTGCCTCGCCCTCAAGCAACCGGTCCACGATCATCCGGCCGATCGGGATGGCCGAGGTTGCCGCGGGTGAGGGGGCATTGCAGACATGCAGCATTCGTTCGGTCTGCTTGAAGAGAAAATCATGGACCAGGCTTCCGTCGTCCATGACCGCCTGGGCGCGAATGCCAGCCTGTGGGCTCTGCAGGTCATCAATTTTCAGGGACGGGCAATATTTCCGGCATTCGGCAAGATAGCGGGCGCGCGATGCGGAATTGGCGAATTCTGAGATTGCCGAGCGCCAGTTCCTCCGGGCCATTTTCCAGAAGCCGGGAAATGTCGTCATACTGGCGACATCAGCGATCGCAAAGCTGCCCTTGGGGTAGCCCTCGCGCGAAAAGCCAAGCACTGCGTTCGGGCCGACGGTCATGCCACCGCCGATCGTTCGCGTCAGGTGAATTCCGAGGAACGGCAGATCCGGATCGGGGATTGGATAGATCAGGCGCTGCGTGACCTTCGCCTTCGATGCCGGCAGTGCGTAGTATTCCCCCCGGAAGGGCACAATCCGGTGGCTGATCTTCACGCCGGCCATCAATGCGACGCGGTCCGATTGGAGACCGGCGCATGCTATCAGTCTCCTCGCTTCGACAGGACCGGACGCGCTTTCGATGCGAACGCCCTTCTCGTGTTCGTGAATGGCTATGACTTCCGTTCCGCGCCTGATTTCGCCGCCTCCGGTCTCGATCGCCCGTGCCATGGCACGGCAGACAACCGCATAGTCGACGATCCCCGTGGAGTGGACGAGAAGGGCACCGAGACCCGCGATATTGGGCTCATCGGTTCTCAGTTGCGCCGTCGACAGTCGCGCATAGTCGATGCCGTTTTGCCGCGCCCTGTCCTCAAGCGCCTCCATGCGTTGCATCTCCGCATGATCAGTCGCGACCAAGAGCTTTCCGCAGGTTTCGAAGGGGATGCGATTTTCCGTGCAGAAGCGCTTTGTCGCCTCGGCGCCCTCGCGGCAAAGCTTTGCCTTCAGCGAACCGGGAGCATAGTAAATTCCGGCATGGATGACGCCACTGTTGTGGCCTGTCTGGTGTCTCGCAAGCTCGGGCTCCTTTTCCAGGATTACGATGCTGGTGCCTGGCATCCTTTCCTGCAACGCCATGGCGACCGCCAAACCGACGATGCCACCGCCAATGATACAATAATCATACATCTTGCCGCCCGACTCCGACTGTTGCCTGTCGCAAGGCTAGCACTCGCTCGCCACGCCGTCTTGAAGTTCTTATGACGTAACTTGCTCGTCAGGCGCGGGCATAGAGCGCGCGGTTCTTGTTGCTGGGGGGCGCATGTCGACGCCATCGTCGCGGGAAATTGGCAAAGGGCGGCCGGGTTCTCACCGTCAGAACGAAAAGAACCCCGCTGAAGGAAGCGGGGTTGGAGTTTTGAACCCCGGAAGTCGCGGTTTCAGGGGCAATAGAGCGTTGAGGCCTCGCGGGGAAGAAGATACGCAAAGCCCAACCCCAAACGGATAGGGCGCGCCCGTTGGTTCCCATCTCTTTTAGAACCTCACCCGAGGCGGGCTTATGACAGGAGGCCTCCCCGGCGGGGGTTGGCGCAAGGGGGGCCTCCTGTTACGGCGCACCTTCGGGACGCCGGTCCCGAAAGCGCCCCACACTAAACTTTATTTACAGTCCTGCTAATATAATTTCTCGGCAGACCTGGACGAAAACGAACCCTCTCCCCCATGTTGCGACCTCTTGTTTGTCAAGGAGAGCGCACTCAGTATTCCGATTGAATCTCTTGAGGTCGAAATAGATGAATGGCATCTCCGCCTCGCCATGCGTTCGGGGCAAATCAGGTTCCGTTTGAAGTTACGGGCTACATCGGCACCGTCCGACGAGAACGGCCAGTGGTCGCCGCACAAATCCAACCCGCGCAGCATAGGGACAAAGGGGCCAAGCCCGCGCCGTTCCAGCTCGTTGAACGCTTCGTCGGCGCGGCGCCCCCTGCCAGAAGTCTATTTCTCGCGTGTCGACAGGACGTTGCGGATGGAAAAGCTGGAATTGATCCGCAGCACCCCAGGCAGGGCAGAAAGGATTTCCTTGTGGATTCGTTCGAAAGCGCCGGCACTCTCGACGTCAACGCGAAGCAGATAGTCGGACCCGCCCGTCATCAGGAAGCACTCGCGGATCTCCGGATACTTGCGCACGGCGGCTTCGAAGCGATTGAGGTATTCCTCCGTCTGACGCTCCAGTGTGATCTGGATGATGACCGCAATTGCTTCCTCACCCACCACATCAACTATGGCTGTATAACCTCTGATGATACCTGCCTTTTCCATCAGGCCTATACGACGCAGGCAGGCAGAGGCGGACAGGCCGACTTCCTTGCCGAGGTCGACATTGGATATCCGGGAGTTCAGGCGCAATTGCCGAATGATTTTCCTGTCGAGAGCATCAATCTCATACATTGTCGCCTCATCTATTCGCGCCGCGGATGTACCGCCTTCATCCAGCATCGATTGCGTCGGCAATCCATCGCATGGGATGTTCACCCCGAATAGAAGAGAATCGCTTCGTTTGGCAACGGCATGAAAAGCCGGAGACCATCGCCTCGTCTTCGTCCTGCAGCTGGCCCGCCCAGGAAAGATCAAAAGTCTGCCTGCTGAGGGCTTGGTGCCGCTCCTGATGGCCAAACATGCCGGCCATGCCGCAACATCCGGTTGCCGCAATTTCGACCGGCGCGCCGAGAGCAACAAGAACCCTCTTCCAGTCCATCAGGCTGCCGCCAGCGCTTTCGCTGCAATGGACGAACAGCTTGCGTGGCAATCGCGCCGCGGTCAGCTTCGGCAGGGCGCGTCCCCGGGCGATTTCCTCGCTCAGGAATTCCTGGACAAGAAGAATAGGTTCCCCGGCCAGGCCGGCCTTTTTGTATTCCTGGCGGATCATCATGACGAAAGCCGGATCGACCCCCACCATCGCCCTGCCGGATCCGGCAACCTTGTCGATCGCCGACCTCAGCTTCCTGGCCTGCCTGATGAACCGGGTTCTGTCACCGAGCACGTGGGCCGCCTTTCCCCCCGCCGACATCGCAACAAAAACAGGCCGGTAGCCAAACCGGCTAAGACCATCTGCGAGCGCCAGGGCTGCCTGTGTGTCGAAAAGCGCCGTGAACGGATCCTGCCAGATGAAGACCGTTTCCTCGTGCCATTGCCGGTTTGCGATCACTTCGGCGGAAAAGGTCTGATATCCGCCTCTGCCCACATCGTGAAATGCCAATAAAGGAAGGTCGCGCAGACCGGACAGTGTCTCCATCAGCGGGTTGAACAGTCTTGCAAAAATCGCCGCGAATTTTCTGTGACGAACCAGAACCGGTGAATATTCCTCCAGCAACAGCGCGGCCTTGTCCGCCAGTGATCGCCGACGCTTCCGATAGAGCCGGTCGAGGAAATGCGATTTCATCTCGGGTATGTCGACCTGAACCGGGCAACTCGTCGCACAGGCCTTGCAGCCAAGGCATCCGTCGAGCGCGGCCAGGACATCATTCTCCAGTTCCTCGGTCGCATGGCCGCTCTGATGCATCTGGTGCCAATGTCTCAGCGCGTCGGCGCGGCCTTTCGGGGAATGGCGAAGGTCACGGGTCGCCTTGAACGAGGGGCACATGACGGTGCTGCGCTGATAGCTCAGACACTGTGCATTGCCGTTGCACTTGAACGCCAGGCTGAGAGGATCGCCGTCTTCGGTGTTGACGCTGCGGAACGGGGTCGTCTCGATACCCATCAGGGCCTCGGGGTCCGCGACGAGCTTTCCCGGGTTGAAGCGCTGCCCCGGATCGAATGCCCGTTTGATGCGGCCAAACGCGTTGTAGGCCGTGGCACCAACGAACTCCGCCAGATAGGCGCCGCGCACGCCCTTGCCGTGCTCCCCCCAGAAGATGCCGCCATGCCGGCGCGTCAATTCGAACACGCCGTCCGAGACCGCCTTCATGATTGCCCTGTCTTCGTCGCGATCGATATTGAGGGCAGGGCGGATGTGCAGGCAGCCAACGTCGACATGCCCATACATGCCAAAGTTCAAGCCGTTGGTGCTCAGCAGCCCCGTAAAATCCCTGACGAAGGCGGCAAGGTTTTCGACAGGCACCACGCAGTCCTCGACGAAAGCGATTGGCCGGCGCGTGCCACCGACCTTGCCGAGCAACCCGACACTTGCCGCCCTGACCTGCCAGAGCGCAGCCATTTCGATATCATCAACAGCCACGTGGCTTGCGATTGCGCCGGTAAGCGTCAGCGCGCTCTTGCGCAGGACTTCAACCTGCCGTGCGAGATCGGCTTCGTCGTCTCCGACGAACTCCACGAAATTATAGGCGATCGGCTGCCCGTCGCGAGCGCGAAGCCCGGCAGGCAGCGCCTGCAGAATTCCGGCCGTTTCGGCCAGGCCCTGGACCCATTCGTCCATGACTTCGATCGCCAGCGGATCATGCGCCAGGAGGGCACCGCCCGCATCAAGTGCCGCGGCAAATGTCTCGAAGCCGATGACGACCAGTCGCTTGAATTTCGGCTTCGGCAGCAGACGCAATCTTACCCGCGTGACGAGACCGAGGGTGCCTTCCGCGCCGATCGGTAGCCGCCACCATTCGAGATCGCCTCCAGGCGGTTTGGCCCGCTCGAGATCGTAACCCGTAAAACGCCGTGAAAGCGCCGGCACCTTTTTCAGCAGTGCTTCTTGACCCGACTGACAGGCCCCCTCGATCTCCAAGAGCATTGCATGAGCCCAATCGGGGGGCGGCGCGGCACTGTCCAATGTCCGTCCGCCGTCGAGAACGAGCTCCATTCCAAGGATATTGTCGCTGGTCTTGCCGTAACGCCGCGACCCCTTGCCTGATGCATCCGTGCTCACCATGCCACCAATGGTGCAGCGGCTCGCCGTTGATGTCGTCGGCGCAAAAAAGAGGCCGGTCGACGTAAGCTGCGAATTCAGTTCATCAAGAACGATGCCGGGCTCCACCTCTACCCACTGCTCTTCCACGTTCACCGCCAGTAGACGGTTCATGTACTTCTGAAAGTCTACGATGATGCCGGCATTCAGGCTCTGACCGTTGGTGCCCGTGCCGCCACCGCGCGCGGTGACGGGAACGCCGCTGAGATCATCAGTATCGAGGACACGCATCAGCCGTCGCACGTCCTCGGCATCGCGTGGGGCAACGACGATATCCGGCGCGATCGCATAGACGCTGTTGTCGGTGGACATGGCTGCGAGAAGTGCAGCATCACTTGCGACGTCGCCACGAAAACCCGTTTCCTTCAGAAGAGCAGGAAGTCGTTCAAGAGCAGGATGATAAAGGGGCTTCTTTATGTTCTGGTGCATTATCACTGTAACCCAAGGGCATCACGGAAGGGCATTGAACCACAAAGACGACGTTCGTATAATTAGAAAGATATGAAACTATTTTCGGAAAATACGAATTTTGGCCTGCGCCGTCCTTGGGCCCCCCTAACGGTGGTATCCGATCCGGTAAGCAATGATCTCAAACTCGCAGAACAATCATTCTGATCCGGGGTAAAAGATGATTCCAGTATCAAGGTGTCCCTGCGTCCCGCCTCGACCAACCCCCGCTGAACTGGAGCTATTTCTTCCATGAAGATATTTCCAGAAAACACGAACATCGGTTTGCGCCACCTGAGGGCAGCGCTGACAGTAATGGATGAGGGGTCCTTTACCCGAGCTGCGCTGTTGCTTGGGGTCGTTCCCTCAGCCTTGACCGAAACAATTCGGACACTCGAAGCAGAGTGCCGGACGGCAATTTTTGACCGGAAATCTCGTCCGATACGAGCGACTGAAGCGGGTCAGGAATTCCTGGAGGGCGCACGCGATATTCTCGCTCGTTTTGAGCTTTCGCTTGCAAATGTGCGACAGGTAGGCGGTCTCAAGCGGGGGCGGGTGCTCATAGGCGCTGCGCCATCCGCCGTCCTTGCTCCGCTTTCTGAAGCGATCATTAAATTCCGCTCAGATCATCCTGGGATCGACGTCATTGTTCACGACGACGTTGCCGAACGCCTAGCCAGTCTGGTTGTGGACGAAACGCTTGATTTCGCATTGGCCGGGCCGGGTTTCAAGTCGGCCGAACTGCATGAAGAAAAGATCAGCGAAGATACATTTGGTCTCGTTTGCCATAAAAGCCATCGCCTGGCCCAGTCTTCAGCTTCGGTCCTTCTGTCCGACATCGATCCAGATGACCTGATAGTCCTCGACGGGCAGGCCGGTATTGCGAGGATGCTCGCGGACTGCCCTGACCTGCCGCAGCAGCTGACCGTCGGTCGCATTCAAACATTCAGCACCATCGCCCAGTTGACCTTGATCAGTCGAAACGCTGGCGTAGCCCTGCTGCCACAGCAGGCTGCCGATGTCATCCAAAGTGACGAGATCGTCTTTCGCGAGATCGCTGACCTACACTTGGTGCGCTCGCTCTATCTCTTAACCCGCACTCGCTCGACTTTGCCGCCCGCGGCAAAGCGCTTTATCGCCTACCTCACTTAGCACCCTCTCACAGGACAAGTAGGATCTTGCCTAGAACAGTGGGCTCAGGACAGCGCGAAGATTCTCACCTCCCTCGCTATGCCCTGAAGTTCCTCCATTCTGGAAACCGAGGTGATGCCGCTGTCATGCAGGATTTCTGAAACGTGGGTATCCCCGACAATCGCTTCCGTCGTCATGATCACATTGGGATCAGCAAGGCCCTGTACGCGGGAGGCAATATTGACGGTCTGACCGAAGTAGTCCTGCCTGTCGTTGAGATTGACTGCGAGACATGGTCCCTCGTGGATGCCGATCTTCAGGAGAAGATCGTCGCTGCCGTGCTCGGCATTCAACCGAAGCATCGCCTCGCGCATCCGGAGCGCGGCGGCCACTGCGCGGTCCGGGCTCGGGAAGGTCGCCATGACGGCGTCGCCGATTGTCTTGACGACCGCTCCGGTCTCCGCGGCAACGATCTCGTGAAGGACCCTGAAGTGCGCTCGTACCAGATCGAATGCGGCAAGGTCACCGACGCGCTCGTAGAGCGCGGTCGAGCCTCTCAAGTCAGTAAAGAGGAAGGTGAGGCTGGTAATCTTGAGGCGCTGGTCGACGTCAAGTGTGTCGGTCCGATAGATGTCCCGGAAACTCTGGTTCGACAGGAGACGTTTCGCCGTGAGAAAAGCTCGCCTGCGGCTCAGCAGGTCGTGTAGCTCGTCTCCTGCAACACAGACGTTCGGTATCACCCTGCGTTCGGTGTGGTTTTCAAGCATGAGCCGCAGTGGGCCAGGACGAAGCGGGACCGTTTCATTTAGCGCATGCGCCTTGCTGATGACCATGGACAGGTTTTGCCGTTCGTCGGTGGGCTCCCCCTTCACGTCGATGAACTGCGCCGCGTGTGTTGCCGGATCGAAGATGATCACGAATTGCGCCGGCAGGTGCAGTGAGAGGAAAGCCTTCTCCCCCGGAGCCAACTCGATCATCTCCAGTTGGATGCGTGCAAACCTTGCTTCGAAGTCCTCTGGCAGGTCGACTCCGGAACTGAAGAAGATCTGTCGGTAGTATTCAAGCGGTGAAAGCCGATCGGGCTCGTGGGCAGAAATCCTGCGAACCCTTGGACTGACCGTGAACGTCACCTCGACCATTTCGTCGAGGGTTGGTTCATATCCGGCCGCGCAGAGCGCGCACTGGTACGTTTCCTGATCGACTGTTTTCAAAGTTGCACCGGTGTCCAGGACGCCGCCGCAACCTGGGCAAAGGACATTCCAGGTCATGTCGAACGCGCCAATGCGCGCTGCATGCAGAAATGCTGCGATCGTCTTCTCTTCGTCGAGATGGTGCTTGTCAGCAAAGGCGAGGACATTGATGCGATTAAGATCGCGATCGGACCCATGCGTGACTACGCGCTCGATACGGTCAACCGTCTGCGGGTCAGCAGCCTGTCGCAGGGTGGCAAAAAGCGCGTCCACTTCATTCATAAGACACGGTCTCCGTGTGCGTAACCACAAGGGATAACGCCAACACCCGAATTGTACCACGGAATTTTCTGATCGAAATCTCGCCACCAATGAGATTGAATCGAGGTCATTCAAAAGCCGGGACATTGTCTTTCGAGAGATCGCCGATTTTCGGCTTGTCCGCTCGCTCTACCTGTTGACACGAAGCCGCGCGAGCCTGTCTCCTGCAGCAAAGCGGTTCATCAGTTGCCTTTTCCAGCGGGTGCCGCACGAAACGCTCAATGATCTGATGAAAATTGCGAAAATACGACCGCAATTGCTTGTTTCCATAACGGATTGAGCGAAACTTCCGTTTGACGAACGATATCCTCACCCAAGGTAAATCGGGACCGATCATGGACAGCACTACCTTCAACCTGACGCTTGCAACGGACGGATGCGGCGTCCTTTCCATTGACGTTGGCGCCCCTGCCGTAAACTGCCGACGGTCTGGAGCGCTTTTGCCAACGCCGTTACATCTGAGCTGACGTCTTTCATTTTCTGGGGTGCACAATGAAGATCACCGTTTTGGGCGCCGGCGTCATCGGCGTCACCACAGCCTACTATCTGGCAAGATCGGGACACGATGTAACGGTGCTGGAACGCCAGAGCGGACCAGCGCTGGAGACGAGCTATGCCAATGCCGGTGAGATCTCGCCGGGTTACGCGTCGCCATGGGCCGCCCCCGGAATACCTCAGAAGGCCATCAAATGGCTCTTCATGAAGCATGCGCCGTTGATCATCAGCCCGACTGTCGATCCGGCCACCTGGGCCTGGGTGATGGCAATGCTGCGCAATTGCACCTCCGCGCGCTATGCCATCAACAAAAGCCGAATGGTGCGCATTGCCGAATATAGCCGCGACTGCCTGATTGAACTGCGCGCTGAGACCGGCATTCCGTATGACGAGCGAACCCAAGGAACCCTGCAGCTCTTTCGCACGCAAAAGCAGCTGGACTCGATCACAAAGGATATCGAGGTTCTTGCAAAGGACGGCGTCCCGTTCGAGGTGCTCGATCCGGCCCAGTGTGTTGCCGCCGAGCCCGGGCTTTCGCCGGTGAAGCACAAGATCGTCGGCGGACTGCGTCTTCCCAATGATGAGACCGGTGACTGTTTCAAGTTTACCAATGAACTTGCCAAGCGTGCCGAGGCACTGGGCGTCCATTTCGTCTACGGAACCGATGTCCACAAGCTGCGGATCGAGAACAACAGGGTCAGCGCGGTGGAAACATCGCGGGGCGTGTTCGATGGCGATGCGGTCGTGGCCGCATTCGGCAGCTTCACGCCAAGCCTGCTGAAGCCGCTCGGACTGAAGATCCCGATCTACCCGGTGAAGGGATACTCGATCACGGTTCCGATCATCGACGAAAGCCGCGCACCGGTCTCGACGATCATGGACGAGACCTTCAAGATTGCCATCACCCGCCTTGGCGACCGGATCCGCGTTGGTGGCATGGCCGAAATCTCGCGCTTCAACAAGGACTTGCCGACGTCCCGCAAGGCAACGCTCGTGCATTCCGTCGAGGATCTGTTTGGTGGGGCAGGGGATCAGAGCCAGGCGCAGTTCTGGTGCGGCCTGCGCCCGATGACGCCCGATGGCACGCCGATCATCGGCAAGACCGTCTACGACAACCTTTACCTCAATTCTGGCCACGGCACGCTTGGCTGGACGATGGCGTGCGGCTCCGGCCGCGTGCTGACAGATATCATCAACAGGGCAAGACCGCAGATATCGATTGAGGGTCTCGATCTCGGCCGCTACGGCTGAGGAGACGAAAGGCAGAATTCGTACGCTATCCTGATAAAATACCGGCGCCGCGATGGCAGCGCCGGGGTTTCACGATCGGGTGGTCAGCGTGCCGCCCAGTTGGCACCACGCCTGAAGATGGTCTTCATCTGAGGCACCGAGAATTCCTTGGCCTGGTGGCCAAGCGAGGAATAGAAAACGCGGCCCTTGCCGTATTTGCGTTTCCAGGCGACGGGCATGACGACACCATCGATCCAGTAGGCGTGATCACCGGTGAACCTCGTCGTGGCCAGCACCTCATTCGAGGGGTCGACGTGCATGTAGTATTGCTCGGACGTATAGGGGAAGTCGGCAATGCCTTCCATGATCGGGTCGTCCGGGCGAGTGACATTGACGGTGTAGTCGATGATGTTGCCGGGGTGTGCGACCCACTGGCCGCCGATGATGAACTGGTATTCGACGCATTCGCGGAAGCTGTCACCGGCGCCGCCGTGGTAGCCGGCAATGCCGACGCCACCCTCGATCGCGGCTGCGAGGTTCTTGATCTCTTCCTTTTCGATCTTCGACATCGTCACGATCGGCACGACGAGGCTGAGATCATGGACGGACGGATCCGCAAAAGCCTCGGTCGTGTGCTCGACGTAGACCTTGAACCCGTCCTCCTCCAGCATGTCCTTGATGATTGCGGCGCATTCCTGCGGCTCGTGGCCACTCCATCCGCCCCAGACGATCAGTGCTTCACGCATAGTCTTCCTCCTGATGATTACTTGGCCAGTCGCCCGTCGACGAGCGACTGTGACAGCGGCATTGGCCGCTCTGTTTGAGTGGTGATGGCAACCGTGCGCCCGCTCTCGGAGGCAGCGTGGAAGGCCTGCATGACCTCGAGGACATGCAGAGCCAGGTCGCCGTTGGCACGATGCGGCCGGTTCGAGCGGATGGCATGGGCGAGATCCGCAACACCGATCGAGCGATAATTGCCATCGCCATAGGGCGCCGTCAGCGGCTGCTGTTCGAAGGCGCCACCTTTCTTCAAGACTTCAACATCGCCTCCGAAGTGATTGGGATCGGGAACGATCAGTGTGCCCTCGGTGCCGTAGATCTCCAGTGGCACATGCTTGTGTCCGGCAACGTCGAAGCTCATGCCGATCTGTACGACCGCACCATTGGCGAACGCCATGAGACCGGCGACATGGGTGGGTACGTGTACCGGGATGTGCTCGCCGTTTCTCGATTCGCTGGTGATCACGCGCTCCTTTCGCGGCGTGATGGCGAAGCCTGCCACCTGCGCGACCGGTCCGAAAAGGTTGACGAGATCGGTGATGTAGTAAGGGCCCATATCGAGCATCGGTCCGCCGCCGACCTCGTAGTAGAAGGCCGGATTTGGATGCCACCGCTCGTGGCCGGGGCACATGAAAGTTGCCGTGCCGCCGACCGGCTGGCCGATGACACCCTGATCGATGAGGGCACGCGCCGTCTGATGTCCGCCGCCGAGAAATGTGTCGGGAGCCGCACCGATGCGCAGCCCCCTGGCCTTGGCGGCTTCGGCGAGCTTCTTGCCCTCCGCGAAATTGATGCCCAGCGGCTTTTCCGAATAGGCATGCTTGCCGGCCGCAAGCGCCTGCAGGCCGACGGCAACGTGAGCCTTCGGGACCGTCAGATTGACGATGATTTCCACTTTCGGATCGGCAAGAAGCTCATCAATCCTCTTTGCCGGCACGTTGAATTCGCTGGCCTTGGCTTCTGCCAATGCGTGGTTGAGATCGGCCACGCCGCGAACCTCAAGGATGGGGAAGGATGCCATCGCTTTCAGATAGGCGCCGGAGATATTGCCGCACCCGATGATGCCGATACCGACTCGTTCCATGATTTCCTCCCGTTGGATGTCGTGATTTTGCTGCTCAGAGCGCCGGACCAGTGGTGTTCCAGGGCGACTCGTAGAGTTCGTAAAGGGCCACCGCAGCAGCTCCTTGCGCCCAGAAGTCGTCCGTCGAATCGTCGAAGACGAGTTCGGCAACGCCCCTCAGCGACGGCGGAACGGCGAGCGCATAGGCGTTGCGCAGGCTGTCGAGAAATGGCTCACCAAGCGCAAGGCTGGAGCCGACGAGAATGACGCGGGGCGGTGCAAACAAGGTGACGATGTTGGCAATCGCAACGCCAACGGCTTCCCCGGCCCGGATGGCAGCACCAATCAACGTACTGTCCTCGGCCTTGATGAGCGCCTGGGCATGCGTCATGCCGCGTCCAAGCTTGATGGCCTCGGCAAAGCGGCCACTGGCCGGCTGCTCGCCGAGGATTTCGGTTTCGCCAGCCTGGCTCGACAGCCGCACGACCCCGTTGGGCCCCATGCCAAGCACCAGGTCGCCGAGATTGTGGCTGAGGCCGCCAGCACCACGAAACAGCTGATTGTCATGAAGCACGCCGAGACCGAGTGTCTGCTCGAGCGAAATCAATACCATGTCTTCCAGGTCACGGGCCTTGCCGAACCAGTGATGGGCAAGCGTGATCGCATGCGCATCACTTTCAACGATGGTCGGGGTATCGAGCCTGGTCGTCATCTCGCTTGCGAAATCGACATTCGTGTCGCGAAAGATCGGGCTGCTGCGGATATGGCCGGTTCGGTGCTCGATCACGCCGGGAAGGCCAAGGCAGACGCTATCGACATCCTCGAGCGAAAGGCCGGCATCGACGACGCAGCGGCGCACCCCGTCTTCGACGAGGTCCGCGATCACGCCGATCGGCTGGCGGTCAATGCGGATCGGCAGGGTGATTTTCGACAGCACGTCGCCACGGAAATCAGTCACCACGAACACCAGCCGGTTGGCCGCGATCTTCGCTCCGACGACGCGCGCTGCATCGGGATTGAGCTCCAGCATGACGCGCGGTCTTCCGCGTGCCGCCTCGTTGCGAATATCGCCCTCGTGGCGCGGCAGGATCAGCCCATCGTCGAGCAAGGAAGCAGTGATCGCCGAAACGGTCGTGGTCGACAACTGCGTGCGTTCGCTGATCTCGACACGCGATATGGGCCCGTGACGCCGGATCGTGTCCAGCACGTTCAAGCGATTGATCGCGCGCATCAATTCGGGATCTGCGGTCTTCATCAGGTCGGCCAGGCTCTTCAATGTTAGCGCGGCGTGCGGCGCTCATATTTTCAACGGTATGCGAATTAAATAGCGCGCCAGCAGCCCCGTCTGTCAAGGCAAATCTACCCGATTTCAACGAGGGGAGTTGACATTCGCCAAAACCTCCCGATGATTTAATCCGCATAAGGGAAAAATTGAAGAGGACGATTTTTGCCCTTGCTGGAGGAGAAAATCATGTTTGACCAAATGAAGGCGAAAGCCTTGCTTCGCAGCCGTTTCATCGCCCGCTCGGCGGCCACGGGACTGGCACTGCTGATTGCTGCGGGAAGTGCCGCGGCAGACACCACCGTCAAGTGGCTGCACCTTGAGCTCGATCCGAACTATGTCGCGATCTGGCGCAAGATTGCAGACAAATACCAGGCCGAACATCCCGGCGTGAAAATCGAAATGCAGTTCCTGGAAAACGAGGCTTTCAAGGCCAAGCTTCCGACCCTCTTGCAGTCGAGCGATGCGCCGGATTTCTTCTACAGCTGGGGCGGCGGCGTGCTGAAGCAGCAGCTTGCGACCGGAACGCTCATGGACCTGACGGCGGCGATGAACGCAAAGGACGGCGCCTGGGTGAAGAGCTACAACCCGGCCGCGATCAAGGGCCTGTCCTACGACGGCAAGATCGGCGCCGTGCCTTTCAAGATGGGCACCGTTTCCTTCTTCTACAACAAGGCCCTTTTCGCCAAGGCCGGTGTGGATGCCGCCAGCATCAAGTCTTGGGATGACTATCTCAATGCCGTGAAGAAGATCAAGGATGCCGGCATCGTCCCGATAGCCGGCGGCGGTGGCGAGAAATGGCCTCTCCATTTCTACTGGAGCTATCTGGTGATGCGCAACGGTGGCCAGACGGTCTTCGACGCGGCCAAGACCGGTGAAGGGGAAGGTTTCAACGATCCGGCGATCATCAAGGCCGGAGAGCAGCTTGCCGAACTCGGCAAACTGGAGCCGTTCCAGCCGGGCTATCTCGGCGCCACCTGGCCGCAGACGCTCGGCGTCTTCGGCGATGGCAAGGCAGCAATGATCCTGGCGTTTGAAAACACCGCGGCCAACCAGCGCACGAATGCCGGTGACGGCAAGGGGCTCGATCCGGACAATATCGGCCGCTTTGCGTTTCCGGCCGTGACGGGCGGCGCAGGCGCCGTCACCGACACGCTTGGTGGATTGAACGGCTGGGCCGTGACGAAGAAGGCGCCGCCTGAAACGCTCGACTTCCTCGCCTATCTGACGAACGCCGAAAACGAGCGCGAGATGGCCAAGGCCGGCATGCTCATCCCGGTCGCCGTCGGTGCCGAGGACGGTGTGACCAATCCGCTGTTGCACCAGTCTGCCGAACAGCTGGCGCACTCGACCTGGCATCAGAACTTCTTCGATCAGGATCTCGGCCCGTCGGTCGGCCGTGTCGTCAACGATGTCTCCGTTGCCATAGTCTCCGGGCAGATGAGCCCTGCCGATGGAGCACAGCAGATCCAGGAAGCCTTCGAGCAGGATCAGCTCTGATCAAGACTATCGCGGCGCGGAGAAGCATCCGCGCCGCCCTCAATCTGAATGAGGAGGATCGGCTTTAATGACCACCATCAGCGCGACGAGCGTCATCCGTCCGCGCCCGACTTTAAGATCGTCGGCGCGCAGCAAGGATCCCAGCCTGGCGCGGCGCCTGCCTGTCCTGCTTCTGTTTCTGCCGCCAGCACTGCTGCTGTTCACGATCTTCGTCATCCTGCCGATGGGCGAGGCGGCCTGGTACAGTCTCTACAAGTGGGATGGCTACGGTCTGCCGACACAGTTTGTCGGCATGCGGAATTTCGAGGTCCTGTTCAAGAACAGCGCCTTCATAACAGCATTGAAAAACAATGGCCTGATCATCGTTGTTTCCATTCTGGTTCAGATTCCGCTGGCGATCTGGCTGGCGATGATGCTGGCGCACCGGATCGCCGGTGTGGTCCTCTTCCGCTTGATCTTCTTTCTGCCCTATGTCCTGGCCGAGGTGGCGGCAGGCCTCATCTGGCGCTTCGTCTATGACGGCGACTATGGCTTGTTTGCCTCGGCTGCCCACCTCATTGGCGTCGAGACGCCCTATGTTCTGGCAGACAAGGACCTGGCAATCTATGCGGTGCTGGCCGTCGTCGTCTGGAAGTATTTCGGCTTCCACATGATGCTGTTCATCGCCGGGCTGCAGTCGCTCGACAAGAGCGTGCTGGAGGCTGCCGAAATCGATGGCGCGAGCGGCTGGCAGCGGTTCCGCTACATCACGCTGCCGCTTCTCGGTTCGACGGTCCGCCTGTCCGTCTTCTTCGCCGTCGTCGGCTCGCTGCAGCTCTTCGACCTCATCATGCCGCTGACCGGTGGCGGGCCGTTCAATGCGACGCAGACCATGGTCACCTTCCTGTTCAACTTCGGCGTCACGCGCATGCAGGTCGGCCTCGGCAGCGCCGTCGGCGTCGTCCTTTTCGTCATCTGCGTGACGCTGGCCTTCGGCTACAAACGGATATTCATGCGCAATGACTGACATGGCCTCATCTGCCCGGACCGCGACCCGCACGAAGATCTATCTCTATGTCTCGCTGACGCTCATCGCGGCGATCGTGCTGGTTCCCCTGATGACGACGGCACTTGGCGGCTTCAAGGACCTCGGCGACCTCAGAACCAACCCCTTCGGGTTGCCTGCCGCATGGCATCCGGAGAACTATACCGACATTCTCTTCGGAGACCGCTACTGGCGACAGATGATGAATTCGCTGATCATCGCCACCTTGACTGTCTGCCTGACGGTTTCGGTTTCCGCCATGGCTGCCTTCACCTTCGCGCATGTAAAGTTCTTCGGCGCCGGCTTCCTGCTCAACTACTTCCTGATCGGCCTGATGTTTCCGGCCGCGACCGCCATCCTTCCCTTGTTCATCCGGATCCGGGACCTCGGCCTGTTGAATTCCTACTGGGGTGTTGTCCTGCCGCAGGTCGCCTTTGGCCTCGGCATGAGCATTCTCTTGTTCAGGAACTATTTTCGCAACCTTCCGGAAGAATTGTTCCAGGCTGCCATCGTCGACGGCTGTGGCTACATCCGGTTTTTCTGGCACATCTCGCTGCCGCTCTCGCGGCCGATCATTGCAACGGTCAGCATCATCTCCTTTGTCGGCAGCTGGAACAGCTACATCCTGCCGCTGATCATGCTGAATTCGGAGACGATGTATCCCTGGCCGCTCGGCATCATGGTTTATCGCGGCGAGTTCGGCACTGCCTGGCAGCTGGTGCTCGCTTTCATCACGCTGACAATCATGCCAACCATCATTGTCTTCTTCCTGGCGCAGAAGCACATCATCGCCGGCTTGACCGCGGGTGCGGTCAAGTCCTGAGGAGGCGTTGCCTCAGCCGAAGACGAGTCCGCCGTCGACGATGAGGTTCTGCCCGGTAACGGCGCGTGCCCAGGGGCTTGCGAAAAACAGGACCGCGTCAGCCATTTCCTCGGGCGTCGTCACTTGCCGGAGGGGCGTGTTTGCCGCAATCAGATCGAAGACCGCATCCGGTGTGGCGCTGCTCGCTTCGGTGGTGCGGAGCAACCCGCCCGAGACCATGTTGACGGTAATGCCTGATGGGCCCAGCTCTGCGGCGGCCGTGCGGGTCAAGGACAGAAGCGCACCCTTGGCAGCCGTGTAGTCATGGTAAGGCACCACCGGGTTCTGAAAGAGATTGGTGCCGATCGTGATGATCCGCCCAAAACCGGCAGTGGCCATGTCCGGGCGGGCGGCCTGGATAAGGTTCAAAGCCCCCTTCACGGCCGTATCGAGCTGTGATGTCATTTCACCCCAGGTCATTTGGTCGAGCTTCGATCGAGCGTCTCCGTTGAAGCTGAAGTCGGTCAAGGCGTTGTGCACGACTGTCGTCGGCGCACCGAGTGTATCCTTGACCTCGACCACCATGCGCTTGACGGCCTCGCTGTCGCGGACATCCGCCTGGAAGGCTCGGGCACGATCACCCAACGACGCGGCAAGCGCCTCGGCCTCGATGCGGCTGTTGCGGTAGTTGATTGCGACCTTCGCGCCTTCGCGGGCAAAGGCAGCAGCGATGGCGGCGCCCAGGCCACGCCCGGCCCCGGTGATGATGACGGTCTGTTCGCTGATTGCCAATGTCATCTCGAATGTCCTTCTCTCAACGTCCAAAGCTCGTGAAAATGCTGAACCGGCCCGTGCCCGGAACCGACAGAAAGCGTATCCGCCTGCGCGACGGCATGGGCGAGGTAGCTTTTCGCATCCGCCACTGCCTCGGGCAGCGTCGCCCCCTTCGCGAGCTCGGCGGCAAGCGCGCTCGATAGCGTACAGCCGGTGCCATGCGTGTTCGCCGTCGGTATCCGGAGCCCCTCGAACCAGCTCAGTCCCGCGGCTGTCGCCAGGACATCAGGGCTCTCCTGGCTTGGCAGATGACCGCCCTTGACCAGCACCGCCTCCGGGCCAAGAGCACGCAGGCTTTGCGCCTGCTCAGCCATGTCCGCGCGGGTATCGGCCGAAGGCCCATGCAGGAGTGCTGCGGCTTCCGGAAGATTGGGAGTAAGCAGCGTCGCAAGCGGCAGCAGCCGCCGGGTGAGGACGTCGACCGCAGACAGATCGAGGAGGCTAGCCCCGCCCTTGGCGACCATGACAGGATCAAGAACGATCGGAATGCCCTTGTGGGGTTCGATCGCATCGGCGACAGCGTCGGCGATTTCGGCATTGGCAATCATGCCGATCTTGATTGCATCAACGCGGACATCGGCAAACACTGCCTTGATCTGGTCGGCGACGAAGGCAGCCGGAACCAGATGGACCCCGCAAACGCCCTGTGTGTTTTGCGCGGTCAGCGCGGTCAGCGCCGCCATGCCGTAGACACCGCGGGCGGAGAAGGCCTTCAGGTCCGCCTGGATTCCGGCGCCGCCAGAAGGATCGGACCCGGCAATGGAGAGAACGTTCCGGATCATCGGTGAACCTTTCTGATGTTTTCCGCGATCTCGCGAGCCGCCGCCTCAGGGTCACGCGTGCCGCAGATTGCAGAGACGACGGCAAGACCGTCAGCCCCGGCAGCAAAAACATCCTCGACATGAGCCGCCTTCAGCCCGCCGATTGCGACTGCGGGAACGGGGCAGATGCGCACGAGGCGAGCAAGGCCAGCGAAACCGATCGGCTCCTTGTGATCCGCCTTCGTTGATGTCGCAAAGACCGGGCCGATACCCGCGTAGTCGACGATTGCCGGATCGATCCCCGCAGCCAGTGCCTCGGTCTCAACGGAGAGGCCAAGGATCATATCGTCTCCAATCCGCGCGCGGGCAGTTGGCGCATCCATGTCCTCTTGCCCGATGTGCAGACCGTCAGCACCAATTGCGACGGCAGCCTCGACGTCATCGTTGACGATGAGCAAGGCACCCGTGCCAGACAAAGCCGCCTTGAGCGCCCGACCTGTTTCGATCATCAGGGGTGTATCGGCATGCTTGTCGCGCAGCTGGACAACGCTCGCTCCGCCGGCAACAGCCGCCCGCGCGGTCTCCACCAACCCGAAGCCGGCACAAAGACCGGGATCGAGGACGAGATAAAGTGAAAGGTCGATGGTCCTCATGCGGAACGCACCCTCGCATGGCGATCGAGGAGCGGGGCGTCAAGCGCTGCAAGCGCATCGAGAAACGCCGGAGAAAACGAACCGGGGCCGTCCGCCCTGCTGGCTGCCATCTCGCCGGCAACAGCAAAGGTCGTAAGCGCGGCAACCGTTGCCTCGAACGGCGCGGCAGGCCGGATCGCCGTGAATGCTCCGACGAGGCAGGTCAGTGCGCAACCGAGTGCGGTCACCTTAGGCATCAAGGCCGACCCGCCTTCAATCCAGGCAGCTCGTTCACCGTCGGTGACGAAATCGACGACGCCGGTTACCGCGACCGTTGCACCGTGTGTCCTTGCAAGCAGCCGGGCGGATTCCTCGGCCTGTTCGACCCCGTCACGACTGTCCACCCCCTGGCCCTGACTTTCGCCACCGGAAAGGGCGATGATCTCGGAGGCGTTGCCGCGAATGACCGTCGGACCGAGTTCCAGGAGCCGATCAACGGCCGCCCGGCGGAATAAGGTGGCATAGTGGGCGACCGGATCGAGAACCCATGGCTTGCCGGACTGGCTGGCGGCGAGGGCTGCCGCCTCCATCCCGCGCAACCAGGATGACGACAGTGTGCCGATGTTGATTGTCAGTGCGCCCGCGATCGCCGCAAACTCGCCAGCCTCTTCTTCGGCATGCACCATGGCGGGAGACGCACCAGCGGCCAGAAGCACATTGGCTGCGATGTTCATGGCAACGAAGTTGGTGATGCAGTGCACGAGCGGCGGTTGCGCGCGCAACTCGCTCAGCAGGTTTCCCGGCAAAGTCTGATCTGTCATGGTGCGCCTTTCGATCGGGGAGAAAGGCGCGGGGACTGACGCAGGAGGCGAAACGTCCCGAGCGACTCCCTCCGCCGGCATTATCCGGTTCAGGTTCAAAGGGTCCTTCTCAGCCCATCTTTCGAGGGGCGCCCCTGTCTCTCATTGCCTTCTTCTCGCAGAGAAGCACGCGCCTGTCATCCAAAAAATGGGCATCGCCGGGTGAGCCCGGCGATGCCGGGAAACGCCCAGCAGGAGGCGCGCGGCGCCTGCCGGCCTTCTGGCGGTTGCATCACTCATCCGATAGCGCGCCATAATACAGCTGCCGGAAGGACTTGGATTTCCTCCTGCAAACTGCTCACTTCTGGATTTCGGTGAGCAACCTGTTACGGATTCCGGCGCCGGTTTTCGTTTGTCCGAACCATGGCACTTTCCAAAATTTCGGCGGTTATTCCAAAGTCGGCAGCTGTAAGCATTGTTGGACGGCAGCCGAAACAGCGATCGTGTTGCATTTACTTATTTTTGTTTACTTTCCTGGAATTGTGTCAAATGGCATACTCCCGCTCGCTGGGTAAATCCGGGGTCCATGGGCGGCCGACGATTTTCGTTTCTGACCCACCAGACTGCTTGATTACACGCGGCCAATAGGCCGGCAAGACAATGCCGATGCAATCGTCCAACTCGGTTGGCGACCGAAGGGAGGTCTTGATGCGAACACCTCATGCTGCAGTATCTGTATCGCTTCCTGCCGTGTGTGTTCTCCTATCTGCTACCATAACAACATTCTCGCCCGCTCCTGCTCGGGCCCAGTTCGTCTGTGAAAACACGACAGGCTCGGGAGACGGGGCGACTGCCGGTGGTGCCAATGACGTCGCCTGCGGAACCAATGCGACAGCGGGGGGCGCCGCGGGAGAAAACTCCGCTTTCGGTTTCCGAAGCAGCGCGACAGGCGGAGCCGCCACTGCCCTCGGCACAACGACGAATGCTTCCGGTGCATCATCGGTGGCAGTTGGGCAAAATTCTCAGGCGACAGACAGGGGCGCGGTCGCGGTTGGTTTGGGCAGCAACGCCTCGGGATTCAACAGCTCAGCCATCGGGGAAAATAGCAGAGCTGCCGGCGCTGGCGCGACTGCCCTGGGGGTCGACAGCAATGCGCAGAGTGTGGACAGCACGGCCGTTGGTGTTCGAAGCCTGACGACGGGTGCCGGTGCGACTGCCATTGGGGTCGGCAGTCAAGGCACCAGTGTTGATACCTTGGCTGCTGGCGTTAGAAGCGTTGCCAGTGCTGGCGGCGCAGTCGCGCTCGGAGGTGACAGCAGTGCAAGTGGTGGCAATAGCACTGCGGTTGGTAATAGAAGTTCGTCCTCTGGCAATCAGGCAACAGCGATTGGATTTAACAGCAGTGCCCAGGGCCCCAATAGTCTTGCCCTCGGTACCGGCTCAGTGTCATCAGGGCAGAATTCGGTGGCGCTCGGAGCTGGTTCGACGGATGGTGGTATCGCCAATGTCGTCTCCGTCGGGGCGCCGGCTGCCGAGCGAAAGATCGTCAACGTCGCGCCCGGCACGATTTCGGCGACCTCGACGGATGCGATCAACGGCTCCCAGCTGTACGCCACCAATCAGAATGTCGCCCAGAACACGAACGAACTTGCCGATCACGAGACGCGCATCACGAACAATACCAACGTTCTCAACCTCCATACGACTGAGATCGCCGGCCTCGATACGCGTGTAACCGCAAATACAAACGCCATCGATTCCCTCGACAATCGCGTCAGCAGCCTCGAATCCGGCATGTCGCCGATGAATGGACGCATCGACAAGGCCTACGAGGGCACGGCGATGGCGCTGGCGATGGGTGGGGGAACCCTTCCGAATGACAAGAACTTTGCGGTGTCCATCAATTGGGGCACGTTCGAAGGCGAGAACGCTTTCGCTGGCAGCGCTTATGCGCGAATTACAGAGAATCTGCTGATCCATGGCGGCGTCGGCGTAGGGGCGAGCGAAGGTACCTTCGGTGGGACTGCGGGGTTGACATTCACGTGGTGATCGTCCGAGCGCTACAGCCGCTCGGTTCACGCGAGCCGAGATCCCAAACGATGCATTTGCCGTTCAAATTTATCCTCGCGGCGCTGGCAGTCCTTTGCATAGAGGCCGGCCTTGAAAGCCCCGTTCGCGCCGAAATCAAGAAATCCCCAAAGGAAGATGTGTCAAAAGCACCGCGTCCGGCAGATATCGATCGAAATGGCGTCCTTATCCTTGTGCGAAACACGCTTCTTGCCCTCGACCAGGCGAACAAGACTGGCAACTACACCGTTCTGCGGGAACTCGGCTCGCCAGGCTTTCAGGCCAATAATTCCGCGCAACTTGCAGAGATCTTTGCCTCGCAACGAAAACAGGGATACGACCTGAGTGGCCTTGCGGTTATCGAGCCGCAACTAACCTTGCTTCCGCAGATCGAGCCAGACGGCAAGTTGCATATGGCGGGGTTCTTTCCGTCGGTGCCAATCCAGGTGCATTTCGAGCTACTCTATGCGCCTGTCGATCGTCAGTGGAAGCTCTTCGGGATATCAGTGAACTTTGATGAAAGCGGCCCGGCCGCACCCGCAACAATCGACAATCGGGCCCAAAAGCCGGACGTTCCGGTGAAGCTTCCTGACCCGCCGACGCCTGCGGTCCGACCGAAAGCACCTTCTTCAGATTCGGGCCTTTGAGACGTCGACCTCGACGTCATCGGGTTCCGGCTCCTTCACGGAAATGAGGACTGATCGATACGCCGGGCCATCAGATCTGCTCCCAGCTGCTGGTCAAGCGAACTCCCGTGCAGGTCCAGGGGCGCGCCTGTGACAAGCTGGACAGATGATATGTCGGGGCCTAGTGTTCTGAAATGTTGGGATGTCGTCTTCTTCTCTTCGGTTTGATCGTGCTGTTCGCATGGACAGCAGGCGCGCAGCAGATGCCCTGTCCCTTCGAATATCCAGACACGCCGGTCAACCGGTCTCGCGGGGTGGTCGGCTGCTCGCTGCAGTGCGATCAAAAGCTCACTTGTCCCGGCCAGCAGGCGATCGAGCCACAAAAGCTCCCTTCGGCGCAGGCTCCCGGCAATGCGGTCAATGCGAGCGGAACTTGTCCGGAGGGGAAAAACTGGGATTCGAGAAGGAAAACTTGCGTCGCGTGCGCCGCGGGGGCGTCGTGGGATGCCAAGCGCTCGACCTGTTCCTGTGGGACCGGCCGGTTCGTTGATCCGAAGACAAAGCGCTGCGTCAGTTGTCCCGAGAATTGGGGTTGGGAAAAGGGGAGGTGCCTGTGCACTCGCAGCTTGAAATCCACCTTGGCGGGAAAGTCCTGCTCGCCCAAGCAGCCGGTCTGCAGGACCGACAGCGTTTGGGATGCCGAAAACAAGCATTGTGTGGCAGTGAAGCTGCGGAAGCCGAAGGCGTAGTTCAAGATGGATAGACGGCTCCAGACCCCGAATTGAGCTTGTCGTAGATCGTTCGTCCTGCGCGAGGGCATGGGGCGCGAATTGCACGTAACATCCGCGTCGTTGCTGTAAGAGTACTTCACCAAAGCCCGGCCACCGTAAGGTGCTTGCGTTTCAATGAGGGAACCGGAACGTGATTGCAGCCCGTATTGTTCGGACACTTGCACCTTTGCTCGTCGCGGCAGTTCTTGCCAGCTGCGGTCATCCAAGCGGAGTCATGGCCCCTGTTGCGCTATCGGCGGCAACGCAGAATACCTCAAAGGTCAGTATGCTGGTCGCAACCACGCGCGAACCTTCCGGCGACCCGGCGACGCTCTTCACCGGCGAACGCAGCCCAAAGCCCTATCTGACGGCGATTGACGTCTCCATTCCGCCGAAACGGGCCTCAGGCACAGTCCAATGGCCGAAACATCTGCCGCCCAATCCCGCGACCGATTTTGCGGTGACCAGCGTCAAGGAGATCGACACCGTTCCGGAGGGGCGCGTCTGGTTCCACCAGAACATCCAGGGCGGGCATGCGCTGGTCTTTGTCCACGGCTTCAACAACAAGTATGAGGATTCCGTCTTCCGTCTGGCCCAGATCGTCCACGACTCCGGGATGCAGGCGACCCCTATCCTGTTCACATGGCCGTCACGCGCGCAGCTTACCGCCTATCAATACGACAAGGAGAGCACCAACTATTCACGCACGGCGCTCGAGCAGGCGCTGCGGACGCTAGCCGCCGACCCCGACGTCAAGGACATCACGATCCTCGCTCATTCGATGGGCACCTGGCTGACCATGGAATCCCTGCGGCAAATGGGTATCCGCGACGGTCACGTGAACAGCAAGATTCACAACGTCATTCTCGCGTCCCCGGATATCGATATTCAGGTCTTTGCCAAGCAGTTCGCGGAGATGGGCACGCCGGCGCCGAAATTCACGATCTTCGTGTCTCAGGACGACAAGGCGCTTGCGGTTTCAAGTTTCATCACTGGAAAGGTCTCGCGTTTGGGCGCGATCGATCCGACCGTTGAGCCCTATCGCTCGAAACTCGAAGCCGCCGGCATTACCGCCATCGATCTCACCAAGGTCAAAGGCGAAGGCTTGAACCACGGCAAGTTCGCCGAAAGTCCTGAAATCGTTCAGCTGATTGGCCAGCGGATCGTCACCGGTCAGACGCTGACGGATTCCAACGTCACGCTCGGCCAAGGACTTACCGCTGTTGTTGGCGGAACAGTGACGACCATCGGTAACGTCGCAGCCACGGCTGTTGCCGCGCCGGTCACGGTGCTTGAACAGCCGAGGCGGGCCAAGAAGCGCCCTGTCGACGAAACCCTGCAAGGTGATCTCAAACCACAGCAGTTGACCCAGTAGGCGCTCCCGCGCATCGCCAACTGCTCCAGATACCGCCCGGTCCAGCTCATGGCCACTCTGGCGCGACTGTGCGACTGTTTTTATGGCGAGGAATACGAGACGATGGTCGCTGAATTGGAAGCTGAGTTATGCCACAGCCACCCTTGCAAACTCGTCGAATATTTTCTGAATATCCCTTGCCGGTCGTGGTTTGCTGAACAGATAGCCCTGCACCTCGGTACAGCCCTCCACCTTCAGCATGTTGAATTGGTAGACGGTTTCGACACCTTCAACCGTGGTGTCCATTCCAAGGCTGCTACTCAGCATCGCCACAGCCTTGACGATCGCCAAAGAATCCGGCCGATCGGTGACATCGCGTACGAAGGACTGGTCGATCTTGATCTTGTCGAACGGAAATTTTCTCAAATAGCTCAGCGATGAATAACCGGTGCCGAAGTCGTCCATCGAGATACGCACGCCGAGTGCGCGAAGTTGATGCAGTGTCGAGAGCACCTCGTCCGTATGCTGAAGCATGACCGATTCGGTGATCTCCAATTCCAGCCTCCGGGCCGATAGCCCGGATGCGGCGAGTGCCGAAGTCACATCGAGAACAAGACCGGGGCTCTTGAACTGCACTGGTGACAGGTTGACCGCCACCCGCGTCATTTCAGGCCATGCCATGGCGTCAGAACATGCCTGCTTCAATACCCAGGCGCCTATGCGCCCTATGATTCCGATCTCCTCAGCGACCGGGATGAACACGTCAGGCGAGACCATGCCGCGCTCAGGGTGATGCCAGCGCAACAGTGCCTCGAAACCGGAAATGCGGTTATCCTTCAGGTTGACCAGTGGCTGGTAGTATACTTCCAGTTCGCCATTGCCGAGCGCCTTGCGCAGGTCAAGTCCCAGAGCTCGCCGCTCCTGCATCCTGGCGTCCATCTCCTGTTCGAAGTACTGATAGTTGCCGCGCCCTTCATTCTTGGCCCGGTACAGTGCCATATCTGCAGCCTTGAGCAGCACGTCCGGATCATCGCCATCTTCGGGCGCCGCTGCGATACCGATGCTGGTGCCGACGACCACCTGGTGGCCGTCAATCTCGAATGGGGCACTGATCTCGGTCACGATGCGCTGCGCAAGCAAGCTGTTTTCACCAAGAGTCGCATGGCGCTGTATGATTGCGAATTCGTCGCCGCCGAGCCGAGCCACGGTATCATGAGGGCCAACCGCGTTCCTGAGACGCTTGGCGACGGCCTTCAGAAGCTGGTCGCCAATCGGGTGACCAAGCGTGTCATTGACATCCTTGAAGTGGTCGAGATCCAGGAACAGGACATGGGCCGCCTGGTCTTCGCCCACTGCCAGCAGCGTGGCGTCCAGAACGTCGCGGAAAAGCACACGGTTCGGCAAATCGGTGAGAGCATCGTGATGCGCCATATGCGCGATCCGAGCCTCGGCACGCGTCCGCTCGGTGATATCCTCATGCGTCGATACCCAGCCGCCGCCGGCCAGCGGACGACTGACGATCTTTACGATCCGTCCATCCACCGCGTTCACGGTCGACGAGAACTCACCGGCTGCGAGACCACGCTGCATCATTTGCAGAACATAGCCCTTGTCGCCCTCCATATGGGCACCATGCGCAACCTGGTAGCTGATAACGTCGTCGAAGGAAGTGCCCACGCGCATCAACTCGTCAGGCAACTGGTAGATGTCGCCGAAGCGCTGGTTGCAGACGATCTGCCGACCGTCCTTGCCATACATTGTGAGGCCCTGCGACATGTTTTCCAGCGCAGCGTTGAAACGGTCGTTCTGCTCCTGTAGGTCACGGTCACGACGCTTGAGGCTTTCTAGCGCATGCTTGAGTTCGTCGTGGCTTTCCTTAAGGGAAGCGGCGAAGCGATAGTTGCCGATCAGTGCGAGCGCGCTGACAAGGCCGCTGACCACGAAAAGAACCGTCAGCATCCAGAATACATTGGTCGTCCCAGCGCTGGAAGCTGCGGCGGTCTGCTGGGCCTTGCCGGTGGCACTGGCTTCCAGCCGCTTCAGAATGTCGCCCGCCGTGCCGGCTTGCTGGAAGACGTTAAGGAAATGATATGCCTTCTCCCCCTCGGTCATGCCTTCCTCGAGGCCGTCCTTGACCTCGTCCCAGCTATGGCTGAACGCCTGCACCGCCTCCGTCAGCGCCTGCTCCTCCTGGGGGCTGAGAAATACGCTCGTCAGGCTTTTGGCGGACGTCACCTCACGCTGCAGAGACACAAGGTTCCTGTCGGTCTTGCTGTAGATCTCCCTGCGTTCCTCCTCGGACAGGTCCAGGGGAGCCGCGGCAAGGTTGAACATGCTTTCGCTGACGCGCGAGTGCAGATCTCGGGCTTGGGTCGCAAGCTCCGCTGCCTCGCGGTTCGCGTCGAGGTAGCCACGGATACCGGCAAGTTGCGATAGGCACAGTGCGCCCGGAACCACCGCTGCGAGGAGGCTCACCGACAGGACAAGACGCAAGCTTCCCTTATTGGCGAAGATCATCTCGAACATGGACCATTCCCTGAGAAAGGTTCTACCGCCGGTCAATGCTCTTCAACGATTTCGCCGGTGACGGGATGGTAGTAGATCTCCACCCGTTTTCCCTTCGCATTGCGACCGTAGACCTCATAACAATTGCCCTTGGTCTTCTTGAAGACTTCGACAGAATTGCCCGTGGCAACGGCCCTTTCGCGTACGACAGCCTCCGAAAGCCAGGCGCTTTCCGGCTCCTTTGTGCAATACGGCGACGCCCAGGCCGAAAATGCCAGGCTTGCAAACGCGGCGGTAAAAAGAATGCGCACTACCCCGTCCCCCGTTGGTCGGACGACTATGGGCGTTATGAGTAAAACCAACGTTAGATTATAGTATTGCCGAGAATAACGATCGGTGGCCGAGTTGCTCCCACGGCTCACCTCGCTGTCGGAGCCGGCGCTGAACAGACCACGTCCGCCTGGGTGAAGTTGACGACTAAAGTTCAGCTACTAGTGCAGGGCGGATAGAGAGCCGAACACTAACGGCGATACGGTGCTCGAAGTCTCACGGCCCGCCTCCGGTACAACCTAGGTTCAAATATCAAAGCAGCTGATACTTGAGGAATGGCGCCGTTGGTTTCCAGCTTGACGTCTGTTCTTGATGCCGTGGACGGCTCCTCCGCCGGCATCGCGATGTGCCATATCTGCCGCCCATAGGAACCGCATGGGAGGAGCCATCCATGGAAGTACCACGAATGGAAGGAGCCGCTATGTTGTCCAGTTCTTCGTTTGAATTCCAACGGAAGGGCGGGCCACTTTAGTTGAAAGCAACGCGGCACGACATGGTCTGTTAGGGGGTATTCCGCTGCCTGATAGGCGGTCTGACCGAGGACAGAACCTCTTGAATCGGGTGCCGCAGTAAGTGTGACGAGAACCGAGATGACCGCCACAAACGTGATGCCGGCGAAATACGGATCCTAGCCGAAGCCTGAAACAGCCCCAGAGATGGCCGAGGCTGCAGCAAGCACGATGGCGCGAGCGATCTGAAAGGATAGCCCCGATGCAGTGCTGCAACCTGGACCGAAGGATAGGTCATTGCATACCCAACGAAGAGCGGGACATCGTGTCCACCTTTACCGCGCCGTCGGCGTTCCCTACGAACGACGACACAAGGCTGGCGGATCGATCCTTCGGTTCCGCTTCATATAGATCCTGGATGTCGGTGTTCAGCCAATTCACGCCATTGAAGGAGGCCGCATTGGCTATGGTGACGGTCTGCTGGACTAGTTGCGGACGCTGTCTTCGGTTGCAGCAGCCAGTTTCGCCTTAATCTGGCTCAATACGGTGCTCGTTTGCTCTATCGCCTCGTAGGCAGTATCGACGTTGGCCGCTGCCAGTGCGAACGCATCTGACACGGCCGCAACCGCCATCCGGTCCGGCCGCATCGTCGTTGCAATCGATCAGTACGCGGCATTGTCCGCAACTTTCTCCGCCCGCAATCCGGTCGAAACGTTTGTTTGAGTATCTCGCAACTGAGAGCTAAGCGATCTCAGCGTTTTGAGTGCGACAAACGCAGTAGTGTTAGTAACAAGCGAAGTCATGAAACGCCTACTTGAAACGTTAGGGCACGAAAGGAATCGGTGCCGCGTTTTGCATCTTGTGGATGTGAAGTTTGGTGCGCCAGGGTTAAAAAGGGTGATCGTCAAGCGCGAAATGTGATGAGTGCTCGCAACTTAGAGGTCGCGTCGCCACGTAGATCCTGCCAATGCTGCCCAGAATGATATCGTTGTGCCGGAGTACAGCCATTAGTGCGTGTTGGGAACGGAGCCGGGGCAAATGTGATGCGCCGAGGGCTGTGTTTCGAGCTGATTCGAATAGAACTAGCGGCGCCGTCTTTGGTCGTCGTTATGCGGGCTCTCTGAGATCTTTTGTAAAAAACTGCGAAGCTTTGACAGAAACATCTCAGGTGGGTCAACGTGGTCACTCTGGCGCGCAACCACGTCCCTGCGGTTCAGTTCCTGCCCTCTGCGAGCCAATACTTCCAGGCTCTTGACGAGATCCGGGCGCGCCGCAATAGCGTCCCCTACGCCCTTTCTGTCGAGGCGGTAAGCGGTCACGGGCGTTAATGCGGTAGCCGTTGCTGCGTAGGGTGTACCTGTGATCATGCCGATTGCCCCGAGGCTGCCGCCAGGACCCAGTCGGAAGATTACTTCGGTCGAACCGGGCAGACCATCGGTGATCTCGACGGTGCCCGATGCCACGATGAACAGCACTTTCGGATCGTCACCCCGCCTCATAAGCTGGTCCCCAGCGGCGAACCACACTTCGACGAGTTGATCCGCTAATAGGCTTCGATCTGCTTCGGCGAGTACACCGAACCAATCCGACTCCTCGCGGAGGGTTGCTGCGGTTGGAACTTGTAAGCGCCCCTGGATCGGGACGCCCGGAACGGCGAGCGCAATGCCTGCGTGGCGAAGATGGGATTGGATGTGGCCTAGCAGTTCGGTGCGGGCATCGACGAACACTTCGATGCTGGGAATCGTAAAGCTGATGTCGTAGGTAACGCCGTCGCCCTGAAGCTCGCTGCGGGCGACGCTTGGAGGCGGCGTGGCCGATAGCAACACGCAGGTTTTGACTGCCGCGTCCAGAACCGCCATGCAACGGTCGGGCCGTTCGTTTGCTGCGACCTTCACTGTGATCGACACGCGGCGAACTTTCGTCGGCAAACTGTGGTTTACCAGACGGGCCTTCGCCATCACGCTGTTAGGGACGATCGCTACGTCCCCGTTCAGCGTGGCAATATGTGTGGAACGCCAGTTTACCTGCACGACGCGGCCTTCGATCCCGCCTTCCACCCAGACCAGATCGCCTGGACTATACGGGCGCTCTATCCCAACGGCGACCCCGGAAAATACGTCCGACAAGCTGCTCTGAAGTGCCAGGCCCAAGACGATCGCAATGACGCCGGAGGTGGCAAGAAGGCCACCGACCGGCACGGCGAAGACGAAATTGATAACGGCGAACAGCGTCAGAAGGTGGATGAGCCCAGCCATCAGGTCGGAAACGATCCTGGTTTCTCGCGGCTTAGTCTCGAAGACCACCAACAACCGGACAATGCCGATTGCGCATTGGGCGGCAACGAGCCACCATCCGATCTCGATGAGTTGCTGCCACACTCGCTCGCCAGGCTCCGCGGGGCTTTACCGTGTCGGGGAGCGCACCTAATCCACCCAGGCAACCTAGCGGTGATCGATCGTTATCGCCGGTTCCAGTTTCCAGATGGAAAGTTGGTGGATGGCTCAAACCCCAGATCCGGTATCGCGTATTCTGTCGAACGCCGGCGCCCAACCGCGCGTCATGCCGCGGCTCATAGCGCCCTCAGTTAGTGCGAGCTGTTGGCGCAGGTGCCTGATGTCCTCGAGCAACGTTGCGATTGTGGCTTTCACGTCGTCGTCGTGCCAGGCGAGGGCGGCCTCCACTTCGAAATCGACGTCTTCTTTCGTCATCGGTTCCATCAGTGCAAATCCAAGCTCAGTTGCTGGCCTTTGATCGCAGGCAGCGGACGACCAATCTGGATCTTTCCAAAGACGCGCTTGCGGCGTTCCTCGTCCCGCTCGCGTTCGGCCCTGCTGGCGGCAACGGCTGCTAAGGCATTCGCGATGACTAGCTCTGTATGGGTCATGAGAACCTCCTAGTAATGTTCTTATTTTGTTCTCATTTGAGAGGAGGTCAAGTGGGCGGTATTTCCTTGTCACATCGGGTTAATTTTCTTTTTAAGTTTTCCCTTGTTTAATTACGTGATGGCAAAGTCTCCGCGTTCGAAGCCCCTCCTGGCAGACGAAAAGCCGCTTCGTTCGCGCGCACGAAAGCCGCGCGACCCATCGCAACCGCGACTTCCTTTCGATCCGATGCCTGACCGGGTCGAGCCTTGTCTCGCGCTCCTGAAGCCGCGTCCACCGGTCGGGCCGGATTGGCTTTATGAGCTCAAGTGGGACGGGTATCGGATCGCCGTCCACCTGAACAATGGTCATGTCCGTATTCTCACCCGAGGCGGGCATGACTGGACGCATCGGTTCCCTGGCATCGAGGATGCCGCCAAACGCCTCGGTGTCGGGACCGCCATCCTGGACGGCGAGGCAGTCGTTCTCGACGAGGAGGGGCGCCCTCACTTCGGCAAGCTGTAAAATTCGCTTGGCGGTCGGGGTGGGAAGCTGCCGGCTAGCGACGCCATCATGTTCGCCTTCGATCTCTTGTACTTCGATGGCCACGACATCCGCAGCCTCGAACTGACGTCGCGGCGCTATTTCCTCCAATCCCTTTTGAAGAACGAACAAGGCGCCATTCGTCTGTCAGAAACCATCGACGGTGACGGCTGCGATATCTTCGACGCGGCGTGCGAGCATGGCCTCGAGGGGATCATAGCCAAATATAAAGACGCCCCTTATCGCTCTGGCCGGTATGGCGAGTGGGTCAAGGTCAAATGCACCCAATCAGACAGCTTCATGGTCGTCGGCTACGAGCACTCGATCGTGGCGCGATCTGGTATCGGCAGCCTTCTGCTGGCGGCGCGGAAGGGCGAGGACTGGGTCTATGTCGGCTCGGTCGGCACGGGCTTCAATGAGCGGAGCGCGGAGTATCTGCGCAAGACGCTCGACCGGATCAAAAGGAAGACACCACCCGTCAAATATGGAGGGAGGCGCAAAAACCTCGTGTGGGTTCAACCAACGCTGATTGCCGGGATCGATTATCGCGCCTGGACGCATGACGTAAGCTTCGACACGCGTCCTACAAGGGGCTGCGGGAGGTGCAGGATAATGCGGCGGTGTTTGAGATGGTGACCGTTCCCGCAGGCTAGCGCACGCAATCCATATTCTTGTTGACCTTACCACCTCTTTCGGTCCTGACGTCCTTCTGCTGTCTGCAGTCGAGTTTGCGGGTAGAGTCGGTACGATTCAGGTCGATTGCCTGCATGTTAGATGATTTTCCGAAACCACCTGGGTTTGTGATGCTCTCCTGCTGAGATGTAGAGCGGCCGAGCGACGGACCTGCCTCGTCAGGTAGTGACTGTGTCAATGCGGGCGTGACGAGAGTCACTGCGATAACAACTGCTATGGGGATGCGAGCACGCATGACGAACCTCCGCGATTTGCTTTGTAGAAACCGCGGCGCTGGCAAGTAGTTCCGCGCGAGCGCGGATAGCTTTGATCAAAACCGCGTGCTGCACGGCGGGAATTATCCCGTCATGAAGTCGGCTATACCTTTGAAAAGCCAGCTCGTTTTTTGCGGAATTACGGAGCAAATGCCACCCACCGATAACGATGCGGCGTTGCCAGCTTCCGCCTCCGATTGGTGGACTGCGTCGGCACGGGAAACGGGCGACTGGTCGGGACACCGGAACAGGAGGATGATCCGACCGGTGCCCCAAGCTCACTTACTTCTGGCCCCAGCCGTTGTTACCAGAGGCTGCGCCGCCGACGCCCAGTGAATTCACCGCTTGAGCGCGAGACCCTTGGGTAGTCGTCAGGTCACAGCCAACGCCGTCGTAGGCCGTGCCGTTGCCACCAACGACGCCGCCATTTCCTGCCCGCTGTTCATCCGCTCGACGAGAAGGGTGGAACTGACCAGGGCAGGAGAGACCTTCTATGATCGCTGTGTGCGGATCCTGAGCGACATCGACCTGACCACCGAACTGACCCGGGCAGCCGGCGGCAGTCGCATCCGCCAGATCAGGATCGGCAGCATCTACCCGGCCACCATGGGCATGCTGCC
>NZ_KB897838.1:0-105176 GCF_000377185.1 Rhizobium sp. 42MFCr.1 | reverse complement strand
AGCTGGACGGCGGATCGCTTTCGAACGTCCAGCGCCACAGCCGCTGATAGGCGCGCGGGCCCGTCAGCACGTAGGACGGAAAGGTCTTGGAATTGGTGAAGGACAGATAGATCGTCCAGAGGATGAAGCCGTAGACGAACACAAGCGTGATGGCGAAACTCGGCGCGAGCACGATCTTCTGCAGCGCGTCCTGCAGGCGCGCGCGGATGGAAATGGGCGTTCCACGGTGCGGCGTGAGAACGGTTTTATCGGTAGCGATGGTGCTCATGGGGTCATCTCCTCCAACGAGATCGTCCGTGGCGGAATCTTCCCCGCCGACACCGGCGGGGAAGACCGTGGGAGGCCTTGATTACTTGGCGTCGTCGATGGCCTTGACGAGCTCTTCGACCGCCTGGTCGGAGGTCTTGATCTGGCCATGCACGAACTTCGAGACGACGTCCTTGTAGGCATTGGCAACCGCCGGAGGCGCGCCATAGCCCTGGGCCAGCGAGCCGTACAGCGTGCCGCCTTCATTGGCCTTCTTCAGGTCGGCGATACCCTTCTTGCCGCAGGCGTCGAAATCGGTATCCGGAACGTCGGTACGGGCCGGAACCGAGCCCTTGACGACGTTGAACGCCGACTGGAAGCTCTTCGACAGCGTTGCCTTGGCAAGCGCCACCTGTGCTGCCTTGCGGTCGTCAGGCACGTTGAACATGCCGAACATGTCCGAGTTGTAGATCACGCTGCCGTCGGTGCCCGGGAAGCGGTAGCACAGGAAGTCGGTGTTCGGTGTCTTCTTGGCGGCGACGAACTCGCCCTTGGCCCAGTCACCCATCACCTGCACGAGCGCATCGCCCTTGATGACCATGGCGGTCGCAAGGTTCCAGTCGCGTCCGGAGAAGTTCGGGTCGACGTACTGGACGATCTTCTGCAGGTTGTCGAACGACTTCTTCATCGTGTCCGACTTCAGCGACTCCTCGTCGAGGTCGTTCATCGCCTTCTTGTAGAACTCGGGGCCGCCCGTCGACAGCACGATCGAGTCGAACATCGTCGCTTCCTGCCAGTTCTGGCCGCCGAGCGCCAGCGGCGTCACGCCGGCAGCCTTCGCCTTGTCGAGCAGCGCGATCAGGTCGTCGAAGGTCTTCGGCTCGGTGCCGCCGATCTTGTCCATCACACCCTTGTTGATCCACAGCCAGTTGACCGAGTGGACGTTGACGGGGGCTGCGACCCACTTGCCGTCATAGACGGAGAACTTCTGCAGCGCCGCCGGAACCGCCTTGTCCCAGCCCTCGGCCTTCGCCGTCTCCGTCAGGTCCCCCATGACGCCGGCCTGGGCGTAGTCGAGAACGGTGTAGCCGAGCATCTGCGAGGCCGTCGGATAGGTGCCGGCCGCAACCATCGCCTTCAGCGCCGTCATCGCCGCATCACCGCCACCGCCGGCAACCGGCACGTCCTTCCAGGCAAACCCCTCCTTCGACAGATCCTCCTTCAACACGTTCAAGGCCGCAGCCTCGCCGCCGGACGTCCACCAGTGCAGCATCTGCACTTCCTTCACATCCGCAGCCTTGGCAGCACCCAAGCCCGCAACACTCATCGTCACCAACGCTGTCGTCAGCAAAAACTTGCGCATCGTTTCCTCCCGGTTTGCAAGTTCGAAGGTGCGGGACCATTCCCGCACCGATTACCCGCCCTCCTCGGGCGTAGTCTCGTTGCCGGTTATCCCAGCGTTTCCCTCTTCGGCATCCACCAGTTTGTCCGGGCGCCGATATGCATGTTGAGCGTCTTGGTCTCGGTGTAATCCTCCACCGCATGGCGGCCGAGTTCGCGGCCGAGGCCGGATTGCTTGTATCCTCCGAACGGCAGCTCGGAGGCGCCGTCCATGAAGGTGTTCATCCAGACCGTCCCTGCCCTGACCTTCCGACCGATCGTCAGGCAGGTGTCGAAGTCACGGCTCCAGACGCCAGCGGAAAGGCCGTAGTCTATGGAGTTGGCGATCGCGATCGCCTCACTGGTGGTTTCGAACGTGAGGACGGACAGCACCGGTCCGAAGACTTCCTCGCGCGCAACCGCCATGCCTGGCGTGACAGCTTCGAGGATCGTCGGCGCCATGTATTGCCCCATGCCCAAGTCGAGCTTTTCGCCGCCATGCGCCACCTGCGCACCGCTGCTCGTCGCACTGGCCACGTAACCGGCAATCTTTTCCAGATGCTGCGGCGTGATGATCGCGCCCACTTGCGTTGTCGGATCGAGCGGATCGCCAACCTTGACGTCCTTGGCGAGTTCGGCGACGCGCTTGACCACATCGGAAGCGATGCTCTTGTGCAGGATAAGGCGCGAGCCCGCATTGCAGCACTCGCCGGCATTGAAATAGGCGCCGAAGACGGCCGCGTCGATGAACGCATCGAGATCCGCATCCGGGAATACAATCTGCGGGTTCTTGCCGCCCAGTTCCAGCGAGACCTTCTTCAGCGTCTGCGCGGCATTCGTCATGGTGAGCTTGCCGACGCCGGTTGAGCCGGTGAACGACACCATGTCGACCTCAGGATGGGACG
This sequence comes from Rhizobium sp. 42MFCr.1, assembly GCF_000377185.1. Lineage (NCBI taxonomy): Bacteria > Pseudomonadati > Pseudomonadota > Alphaproteobacteria > Hyphomicrobiales > Rhizobiaceae > Rhizobium > Rhizobium sp. 42MFCr.1. The sequence continues at coordinate 102,645 of NZ_KB897838.1, read as the reverse complement.
TCATGATCGCGCCGACCTCTGGTCCCGTGCCGGTGACAATGTTGACGACGCTATCGGGCACGCCTGCTTCCTGAAGGATTTCGCCAAGAACCAGCGTCGAGCCCGAGGTCAGTTCGGATGGCTTGACGACCGTGGTGCAGCCCGCCGCCAACGCAAAGGGAAGCTTCTGGCCGACGATCAGGAAGGGGAAGTTCCAGGGAGTGATGATCGATACGACGCCGATCGCCTCACGCAGGACAACGCCCAGCGTGCCGTCTCCAAGCGTGTTGTAACTTTCGCCATGAAGATCGCGGGCGAGCGCCGCTGCGTATCGCCAAATGTCGACCGAACCGGCGATTTCGCCGCGCACCTGGGAGATCGGCTTGCCGGCCTCGATCGCGTCCAGGTAGGCGAGTTCGTCCGCACGGGCTGAGATCAGGTCGGCAGCCTTGAGCAAGATGGCGGAACGTTCGGATGCCGTCATTCTGGGCCAGGGACCCGTGTCAAACGCCTTGCGGGCGGCTTTGATGGCGCGCTCGGCATCGGCTTTGCTTCCCGCCGGAAAGCGGCTCACGACGACGCCATGGCTTGGCGCCACGCGCTCGATCGGCTGGCCGGAGCCGGCCTCCCACTTGCCATCGACCAGCATCTTGAAGTCGCGGGCCTTGTGATCGCTAAGCGCCTTGGGAGTAACCAGAACCGTCATTACCATTCTCCTCTAAAGTGTGCAGGGCGTTTTTCGGTGAACGAAGCCACCCCCTCATTGAGGTCGCCGGTCTTCGCAACGAGGATCGAGCCCAGCGCCTCGACGGCCGTGCCATTGTCCTCGCCGTTCGCGGAGGCAATCATCAGCTTGACCACTTCAAGAGCAGCCGGCCCCCTCATCGCGATGCGGGCCGCATATTCCTTGGCCGCTTCCACGGCATTACCGGTCGATGTCACCACATCGACGATGCTAAGCGCGCGGGCTTCCTCGGCGGTGAAGATCTCACCGCCCAGCGCCATGCGCCTGACCACCTGCGCGCCGAAGCGCTTCACAAGACGCTGCGTGCCCGACCAGCCGGGAACCATGCCGAGGCCTGTTTCCGGAAGTCCGATCTTGATGTGCTCTTCGGCAATGCGAATGTCGGCGACGCCGGCAAGCTCCAGCCCACCGCCGAGCGCATGGCCGTTCAAGGCCGCGATCAGAGGCATTCTGAGGGTCGCAAGTCTTTCGAAGATGCGATGTCCGTGGCGTACCCAGGCATGACCAAACTCCTGTGGCCGCATGCCGCCCCAGGCCTTGATGTCGCCGCCCGCTGAGAAGCCCTTGCCTTCGCCTGTCAGGATCGCCACACGAACGTCGCCGTTAGCCTCGACGTCATCGGCGGCATCTGCGAGCGCCTTGAGCATGTCGAGATCAAGCGCATTCAGCTTTTCCGGACGCGATACCGTCATGATCGCGATGTGATCTTCGACGTGGATCTTGACCGTGCCGCTAGCCATTGAACGTGCCCTCCAGGACGCGGGCGCTCTTCTTCGGTAGAGTCAGGCCGATGTTTGCTTCACCAAAGAGTTTCGCATCCATGACCTTGAGGTCCTCTGCTATGATGAGCGAGAACTCGGACTGATCGAGGATATGGGCCTGCAGGTCGACACCCGGCGCAATCTCCGTGAGAACAATGCCTTTAGGCGTCAGCTTCATCACGCATCGTTCGGTGACATAAGTGATGTCCTGGCCCTGCTCGATCGCCCGCTTGCCGGAGAAGGTGACATGCTCGACCTCGTTGACGAGCTTCTTCAACTTGCCTTCCTTCTCGATCACGAGCTTGCCGTCGACGATCGCGAGCTTTGCGCCGGCATTGAACATCCCCGAGAAGACGATCTTCTTCGCACGCGCCGTGATATCGACGAAGCCGCCGGCACCCGCGGTGACGTGGGGACGGAACGACAACTTCGAAACGTTCACCGAGCCATCACGGCCGATCTCGAGGAAGGAGAGCAACGAGGCGTCGAAGCCGGCGCCCTGGAAATAGGTGAACTGGTATGGCGAGGGCATATAGGCGTCGGCGTTGGATGCACAGCCGAACGCGAAGTCCAGCAACGGGACACCGCCGACGGCACCCTGTTCGATGACCCAGGTGACGGAGCCGTGCAGCCCTTCCTCAAGGAGGATGCGCGGCACGTTGGCGGAAATGCCGAAGCCCAGATTGACGCAGCTGCCTGCCTGCAACTCTTGGGCAACGCGGCGCGCGATGACCTTCTGGATGTTGAATTCCGGAACGCGGAAGCTCTCCAACGGGCGAAAGATCTCGCCTGAGATAGCCGGATCGTAGAGCGTCTGAGTGGTCTGCTTCTGGTCCGGATCGACGATCACGTAATCGACGAGCATACCGGGGACGCGCACGTCATGCGGCTTCAGCGAACCTTCCTTGGTGATCCGCTTGACCTGAGCGATGACGATGCCGCCATTGTTGCGGGCAGCAAGCGCCTGGTCGAGACCGCCGAGATAGGCACCCTCGTGTTCATAAGTCAGGTTGCCGCGCTCGTCCGCGGTCGTCGCGCGGATGATGACGACCTGCGGCACGATCGACGGGAAGAACAGGTAGTCGTCGCCTTCGAACGAGACGCGCTTGACCACCGGGTCCTGGGCAGCGAGGTCGTTCATCGCGCAACCCTGCCTCTTTGAATCCACGAACGTGTCGATGCCCACCTTTGTCAGGACACCCGGGCGTTTGGCGGCAGCCTCCCGGTGAATATCGAACATGATGCCCGAGGGAATGTTGTAGGCCGGAATTTCGTTGTTCGTGATCATTTGCCAGATCAGCGGCGGCTCCGCACTGGATGGTCCCGACGGATAGGAGCCGCCGATGATACATTTGAGCAGGCCCTTCTTGGCGATATAGTCCACACCCCTGATACCGCTCATGTCGCCCGCCGCGATGGGATGCAGCGTCGTGATATCGCGCGGATGACCGGTGCTATCGAAGCGCTCGCCGATCGCCTTCAGCATCAGGTCGGGGCAACCGAGGCCGCTCGACGACGATACGGAGACAACCGCTCCGTCGGGGATCAGTGCTGCGGCTTCCGTCGGGGTAATGTGCTTGCTCATCTGATTACTCAAAGCCCTGTTTCGATTTTCACGGCCGAGCCGCTTTTCGCCGCCTCGACAACGGCGGGACCCGTCGCCAGCGACCAACTCATGCCTGCCTCCTGTTGGAACCGCCTGCCAGGTTTGCTCCACAGGTCTCCCGGACCACGAGCCGGACAGAGGAGACGATCGACTCCGCTTCCGCCCTACCCGCGCTGATCTGCTTCAGAAGCAGTTGCGCGGCGCGCCTGCCCATTCCCTGCGGATCCACCGAGATCGTCGTCAGCGCCGGAACGGCGGCCTTTGCCTCGATGACGTCATCGAAGCCGACCACTGCAAAGTCACGTCCAGGCTCGAGGCGCTGGGCGCGAAGCCCGTCGCACACACCGAACGCGACTGCGTCGTTGAAACACACAGCGGCAGTGGGAGCGGCAGCGATTGCCAGCGCTCGGCCGATCGCATCGACACCACCAGCTCTCGAGGGGGCGGAAGGCAGGATAAGATCTTCGTCAAGCTCAAGGCCGCAAGCCGCTATTGCGCCGCGATAGCCGTCGATGCGCTCGTCGAAGACCGCCGTATCACTAAAGCCGCCGATGAATGCGATCCGGCGGTGGCCAAGCGAAGCGAGATGCTGCACGCCAGCAGATATTCCCTCGCGATTGTCCGAAACGACGGACGAGACCTTAGCTCCCGGAACGTTGCGGACAGCCACGACGACGGGAATGCCAGCGGCGACCAGCGGCTTCAGGTCAGCGGCTTCGGTCGCACGGGCGGGCGACATGATCAGCCCTGAAATCCCATGCTCGCGCATGGAGGCGATAACTTCCCGCTGTCGGTCCAGGTTCTCGCTGGTATTGGACAGGAACTGGACGAATCCCGCGGACTGGACGACCATGTCCACACCAACGGCGAGTTCCGCGAAGAACCCGTTGGTCAGATCGTTGACCACCACGCCGATAATTTTCGACTTCGAACCGGATTGGCGCAGATTGGCGGCTCCGCGATTGTACACGTAGCCAAGCTCGCGCATCACCGCATTGACCTTCGCTCTCGTGCCGTCGTTCACCAGGGACGATCCTTGCAAGACAAGCGAAACGGTCGACTTGGAGACGCCCGCCGCCTTCGCAATATCGATGACGGTGACCCGCCCTTTTGTCATGAGATCCTCCAATGGCCTTAGCCACGGCGCCCAAATAATTGGAACGTTCCAATTTTGTCAAGTGGCAATTCCGCATTTCTTGCGGGAAAAGCAATCGCCATACAGGAATTACGCCTCTGCGCTTCTAAATATCTAAGCCACGGAAAATACATCAATATCATCTACGGCGCTTGCTTGTTCGCAAGAAATTGGGTCGGTGTCGATCTAGAATATTTTGGAACGATCTAAGTTAAACCAACCGGAGGTCGCGCATCAACGCTCCCCGCTGCTGAGCAAAAGTCACGGACATGTAGTGTCGGTAGGCTGGGCAGGAAACCGGCCCAGACGGTCTTTTGGATCTCCGCGCTGAGTCCCTTTACGCTGCGCGACCACTTAGCCCGCCGCTCCCAAGCGCCGAATGGCCAGCAGTCAGTCGCCAGCGGTGAAGCCACCTATGGCATGCGTCAAAAATCCATGGTGAGATCGGCCGCTGGTAGGCCTGAGCTCGTGGAAGCCGTGATAGACAGCGCTGCGCCAACCGGAACTCGCCGCGTCAGAACTCCCCGATCAAACCGCGATCGGCGCCTTGATGCTGGCGTCGGCTTCGTAGCCGACCAGCTCGAAATCATCGAACTTGAAGCCGAAGATGTCCTTCACGTCGGGGTTGATCCGCATGAACGGCAATGGCTTTGGCGTGCGCGTCAGCTGCAGCTTCGCCTGCTCGAAGTGGTTGTGATACAGATGCGCATCGCCGAGCGTGTGCACGAAATCGCCGAGCTTCAGGCCCGTTACCTGCGCCACCATCATCGTCAGCAGGGCATACGAGGCAATGTTGAAGGGTACGCCAAGGAAGATGTCGGCCGAACGCTGATAGAGCTGACAGGACAGCTTCCCGTCGGCGACATAGAACTGGAACAGGCAATGGCAAGGTGGCAACGCCATGTCATCCACCTCGGCGGGGTTCCATGCCGAAACGATATGCCGGCGTGAATTCGGGTTCTTGACGATGCCCGAAACGAGATTGGAGATCTGGTCGATATGGCCGCCATCGGGAGCAGGCCAGGAACGCCACTGTGCGCCGTAGACCGGCCCAAGGTCGCCGTTTTCATCAGCCCATTCGTCCCAGATCGAGACGCCATTGTCCTTGAGGTAGCCGATATTGGTGTCGCCGCGAAGAAACCAGAGAAGCTCGTGGATGATCGAACGCAGATGCAGCTTCTTGGTCGTCAGGACCGGAAAGCCCTCCTGAAGATCGAACCGCATTTGATAGCCGAACACCGAGCGTGTGCCGGTGCCCGTTCGATCGCCACGATCGGTTCCGTGTTCCATGACATGCTTCAAGAGATCGAGATACTGCTTCATCGTCCGCCGCCGATTCCGTTCCGTACCTATTTAGGCGTTTTGCCCGTCGAAACCAATCATAGTGCGGCTATTATCCCGGCAATTCTCCGCGATACCTACCAGACGGTCGGAGGCGCTTTCAGGCTACCGTCAGGTTTGCGTGTCGCCCTATGCTCAGCGCGGGGGCGCTCCACGGGGTTTCAGCACTGTCAGTATATTAGCGGCAATTCACGCCGCTCTCCTTTGGGACCAACCGCTTTTTTTTGGGGGGGGAAATGATGGCAGAGAGCCCGATACGATTGCAGCTGCGAACAGAGCGGCGGGACGAAGAATTCGCCAAAGAGGATCAGCCGATTGGCGACTTCACCAGATGTCTTTGACGACATGGTCAGCCGATCCGTGCCGTATTACGAAGAAATGCAGCGGATGGTCTGTGAGTTGGCGCTGGACTTCGCCGTACCGAACACCAATCTCTACGATATCGGCTGCTCGACGGCGACGACATTGCTTACGCTCGACCGAATGATCGATCCGAACGTCACTTTCATCGGCATCGACAATGCCCCTGACATGCTGGAAAAGGCGGCAAAGAAAATCGAGCATGCAGACGCGCGGCGCCCGATCGACTTGAAAGTCGTCGATCTCCACCAGGGTCTTCACATGGAGAACGCCAGCGTCGTCACCATGCTGCTGACGCTGCAATTCATTCGCCCGCTGTTTCGCGAGCGCGTAATGAAGATGATCTTCTCCGGCCTGAACGATCAGGGCTGCCTGCTCCTCGTTGAGAAATTGACCAGCGAGGATACGGCCTTCAACCGGCTGTTCATCCAGCACTATTACGACTTCAAGCGACGAAACGGCTACTCCGAAATCGAGATCGCCTAGAAGCGCGAAGCGCTTGAAAATGTGCTCATCCCCTATCGTCTGGAAGAGAACATGCAGCTTCTGAAAGAGGTCGGCTTCCGCAGTGTCGAGGTCTTTTTCCGCTGGTACAATTTCTGCGGCATCGTGGCCGTCAAGTGAGTCTGGGCGCAGAAATGAAAACAGCCATGATCCATATCGGGAACTTCTTCTTCAAATATCGCAATCAGGTGTTCCCGCTCATAATTGTCACCTTGTTTCTGATGACGCTACCCCCCTCGGAAATCGGGGGAAGCGTTACGGCGGAGCGTGTTAAAGACGTAGTTGCACTTCTGATCCTGCTTGCCGGCCTGGCTTTGCGCGCAACCGTGATCGACTATGCCTATATTCAGCGAGGCGGCCTGAAGAAGCGCGTCTACGCCAGCGATCTGGTGACCGAGGGGATGTTCGGGTCTGCCGCAACCCGCTCTATGTCGGAAACATGCTGATCTATGCAGCGGTCTTCTTGCTGCATGGAAATCCAATGGTCGTAGTTGTCGGCATAGCGCTCTTCATGCTCATCTACCAATGCATCGTCTACGCCGAGGAAGCATTTCTCGAAAACAAGTTTGGCGACGCCGACGTTCCGCGCTGGATGCTTCGCCTTGGCAATTTTGCGCCGGCAACGCAAGGGATGGTGTTCAATGCGAAACGCGTCATCGCGAAGGACTATTCGACTGTTTCCGCCGCGCTTCTGGCCGTTCTCCTGATCGAGATCTACCGGGTCGCCAGCGCAGCCAATGCGCTGTCTCTCCCCTATCTATCTCTTCTTGTCTTCTTCATGGCCGTCGTGGGCGCTGCGACCGGTATGGTGAGTCTGCTCAAGAAGCGCGGTGTTTTCAATGAGGCAACGGCCGTCTGCTAGAGCACGGGCGAAATTCCTGCAGTCCCGCTCACTACGAAACGGTTTTGTGACAACACCTCTTCCCAACCGAGGCGGAAAACACTATATCAGCCATGCCGGTCCTCGGGCCGGCTATGGCGATAAATGAGCGGTGTAATAAACCTATTGGACCCGGGGGCGGTACCCGGCGCCTCCACCAAAAACCGGCGGCTTGCAACAAGATGGCCGGCTTTTGATGGGGGCGAAACAGGATCGACAAGGGTGTAAAGATCGTCTTTTTGCTCGGCATTGTACCGCCGTTATCGGGCTAAAATTGTAGTTGCAAACGACAACTATGCGGAAGCTCGTCTCGCTGCTTAATCGCGGTGTGACACTTCAAATAAAGCCCTAGTGGTTCGCACCTCTAGGCGGGGTCCGAAGGCACCTGGCAACAGAAGCCTTCACCTTCTCCCTTGCGCGCAAATCATGTATGGTTTGGTCAAGCATGACTCGGCTCAGGCCTTTTCCAGGGCGTCTTGGCATGCCATACAGCCTTGGGAAACGAGTCCGAACCAAAAGAAAGACAGGAAAGCATGGGGCAGGATCACATCCGTTACGACATTCTGGCACAGGACGCGCTGCGTGGCGTCATCCGCAAGGTTTTGTCTGAAGTTGCCGCGACGGGCCGCCTGCCGGGCGAGCATCATTTCTTCATTACCTTTCTGACCGGCGCCCCTGGTGTTCGCATCTCGCAGCACCTGAAGGCGAAGTATCCGGAACAGATGACTATCGTCATCCAGCACCAGTTCTGGGAACTGAAGATCACGGAGACCACTTTCGAGATCGGCCTTTCCTTCTCGGATGTTCCGGAAAAGCTCTTCATTCCGTTCAACGCCATCCGCGGCTTCTATGACCCGTCCGTGAACTTCGAGCTGGAATTCGACGTGCCTCTCGCTGACAGCGAAGAGCTTCCCGCCGCTGAAATCACCGCCTATCCGGTTGCGTCCGAGAAGTCCGAGGAAACGCCCGCCGCCAAAGCCGATGGCGAGGAAAAGAAACCCGGCTCGGTCGTCTCGCTCGACGCCTTCCGAAAGAAGCAGTAAAACCAAGGGAAGCAACTGCTTCCCTTTTTCAATTCCGATCGAGGCCAACCGTGACCGCCGAAGTCGTCAATCTCCGCCAGTTCAAAAAGAAACAGGCCCGCGCCGACAAGGCGAGGCAGGCGGAGCAAAACCGTATCTCCTTTGGCCGCACCAAGGCCGAGAAGCAGCTGACGAAGGCGCTCAATGAGAAGGCCGAACGCTCTCATCAGCAAGGCCGGATAGAGAAATCTGAAGACGACAAATGAGCGCCCCGAGAAACGCAAAAGATTCCGGGATCAATCAGTTGGCAGGCTTTCTGGAATCAACGTGTCAGCGGCTCGAACCGAATTCTGAAGCCTTGCGATGATCCGCAAGCACTCGGCTACTCTACACGGACACCGCACCAGCTTCTCGTTGGAAGACGAGTTCTGGACCGAGTTGAACATAATCGCCAAAGCGCGCGCTATCCCACTCGCAGCCTTGATTTCCGACATAGACGATCAGCGACAGCCGGAGAGCAACCTCTCGTCAGCGCTGCGCGTCTATGTCCTTCATTGGCTGAAATCCGAGAGCGCGGGCTAGTTCGCCTCGAAGGCTACCGCGCGTGAGGATACCCACATACCGCGATCGCAAACACACTACTGCGGCACCTGCACGCCCGGCAACCCCGGCACCGTTTCGAAATTGAGTGAGTTCTCCGGGGGCACGGTAAGCTGCTCCTGTGCCCGTCGCGCCGCCTCTGCGGCCGCTTTTGCGTCCTCCGCCGCCTTTGCCTTGGCGCGCGCTTCGGCTTCAGCGTCAGCCTTTGCTTTCGCTTCCGCTGCCTGCCTATCGCGCTCGGCCTGCGCGGCCAAAGCTCTCAGGCGCTGCTCTTCCGCCTGCCGTTGCGCCTCGAAGGCTGCGGCCTTCTGGCGCTCGATATCGTTGAACTTGTAGAGAGCAACTTCACGGCGCAGTCGCTGCTTCTCCAGTACGTTGGACTGCAGGCGCTCGACGCGCCGGCGTTCGCGCTCGTAGGCGCGCAACGACAAGAAGCCGGTGATGTCCGTGACATCAATGGTTCGCCCAGGCGACGCGAGCAGTCCTGAAAAGTCGAGTCGTACCGCAGGCTCCGCACCGGGAAGCACCTCGCCACCCGGATTCAGTGCAATGTTGAGCGACGCATTGATGCGCTCCTGTGGCAGGTCGATCTGGCCGTTGCCGACGAGCTTTGCCTGGTCGGTCGTCACGCTGACGTTCTGAAAGCGCAGAACCCCATCCGTCACGTTGAACGGAATCGCAGTCGGCGGCAGCTTCGCTTCGCCGTTGTTGAGCAAGGTCTCGACGATCGGATGAACCTTGCCGGCATTCAGCTGATCCTGCATCGGATCGGTGGCGGCCAGTAATGGCGCCAGCATGCCGAGATTGAGACCACGTACGCTGATATCGCCAAGCCGAAGCTCGCCGGAGCCGTTCAAAGAACCAGCGATATCCTTCATGGACTTGCCGGAAGCCTCCATGGAGAGCCCAAGCCCGAACTTGCCGTTGGCGACCGGCGCGCCATCGCGGGGCCACACGACACCGGCCAAATCCGCATCTGCCAGCACCAGTTGCGTCTGGAAGAAGCCCGTACCGTCAGCATTGGTAAACAGCAGGCTGCCGTTGACGCTGCCGCCATCCCAACCGCCCTTGATGTCGTTCAGCTGCAATTCGTCGCCCCTGTAGGCCACGTTTGACGTGAAATCCGAAATCGCGCCGGACCAGCCAGGCCAGAATTGCTTGGCGGAGAGCTTGAGGTTGACGTCCAAATCCTTGAAGATCGGCAAGCCCAGCGCGCCGGCCGACAGGTCGCCGGTCGCCGCATCCGTCATAGGTCCGTAAACAGCTTCCCCTAGCCAGGTGGCATCGGCCTTGGATAGCGCCAATTCGCCCGTCGCCGTGGTCTTTTCCGCTTTACGGTCGACGGTCAGGGCGCCGCTGAACTCGTTGTCGGCGGCATGTCCTGCGATATCCGCAAAGGAAATCTTGTCGCCATCGATGGTCGCGTTCGTTGTCAGCTTGAACGGCAGGCCCGTACCCATTTGCGGCACAGCGATGCCGTTCATGACAAGATACGGATCAAGATCGGCACTCTCCAGGGATACTGCAAGCTGTCCGTTCATGAAGGCCTGCGGGCGAACGTCCACTTTGCCGCCAGCCGTAAACGATGTGCGGTCGGTGGCAAATGTCAGCTGGGCGTCGGCAGGATCCGTTCCTTCTGCCTGCACCTTCAGGGTCAGGCGGCCATTGGCATCGGCCTCGACCGGCAACGGATCAAGACCCGCCTGCCCAAACAGGATCGAGGTGACGCTGTTCTCAAGCGTCGCCTCAAGGCTCGTTGTGCCCTTGCCCGTCAGCGCCAGAAGATCCGACATGCGGTAGTCGAGGTTGACACGACTGCCGTTGGTCACCCCCGCCAATGTCAGTGTCAGGCCGTCGCCCTCGTCGCCTCCGAGAGTCAAAGCTCCGCGCAGTGCGGTATTCGTGTACCATGCGGCATTGCGCACAAGCCTATCCATGACCGGATGCTGCGGCAGATGCTGCTTGAGCATTGTGAAGAATGAGCCCGGATCCGCCGATTTGAAGGTGATTTCCCCAGAGCCCTTGTAATCGAGCAGCGATCCCTCGGCGCGACCGGTCGCAGTCACTTCGGCACCCGCCAGGTTCTTGATAGAAAGCTTGTCGACCGCGAGAGCCCCATCGGCAATTGCAAAGCTCGCCTCGACATCGCCCGCTTCGACGCCGAAGGCTGTAAACTTGTCGGCCTTGAGCCGTGCAGTGATCTTGTGATCGAGTACGTTGTCGCCGCCATCCTGGCCGGTGAACAGCCCTGTCAGCGCACGCAGTGCATCCAGATCGAGTGCGTCGCCGGCAAGCGCGACATCAAGCGTCGGTACCTGGTTGGCCAACGCCTGTCGGTCCATCCGACCCTTCAACGTGGCCTGTCCAACGGCGATTTCCAGGTTGTTGAACGTCTGCCGGTCATGCGTGAGGCTGACATCAGCGGAAAAGCCCGCCTGCCGCAGTTGCCGGATCGCCGGATCGACTGAGCCGGAAAGCCATGCCGCAAGGCCCGTGGGCTGATTGGAGGCCACCGTGATCTGCCCAACGAACGATGCTTGCCCCTGCAAATTGAGCTTGCCCTGGCCTTCCACCTGTGTGCGTCCCGGAAGCGTGCCGACCACGTTGTCGATGATCCAGCCCTTGCCAGCGGGTTGCACATCGAGCTGGATATCGCGGATTGTCGTGTCGCCGGCGACGATCGCCGGCAACCGAACGGTTGCCTTACCCGGCACCTGCGGTACAGGCACTTGCGAAACGATCTGAATCAGCGCGTTCAGGCGCTGCCGCGCCGATAGGCCGGGATCGCGCGTCGTCTTGCCATTCGCACCCTGATTGCCGATGCGATTGACGTCGATCTGCTGGCCGTTCGCGATCAGCAGGAATTGCGGCTGGCTTCCGGTGTCCAGGGTCGCCTCGCCCGTGACCACATAGGGATCATCGGTGGCTCCGATCTCGAGACGGTATTCCGGTATACGAATGCTCTCGTTCGTAAGCTCGAACTTGCCTTTCAGTCGCGGAGGAACATCGGTCTTGTCGGCCGCCTTGGCGTTCCGGCTCTCGATCGATGCAGATATCGCTCCCTGATAGTTCGGCCTGCGGTCGACAAGTTTCAACTCGCCATCGAGATCGACGATCACCGGTTGCTTGTCGGGCTGCAGTCGCGTGCGCATCCGCAGGATCCCGTTCTCATCAGGCTGATTGCTGGCGATCATGAAACTCCCATGTGCGCCATCCAGCGCCGCATCGCCTTCGATCCTCCACGGACCGGCAAGCGACTTAGCCGACATTTCGGCGTTCAGTCCTGTGATGCGGCGCGACCGCCCTGACTGATCGTCAATGAACTGAATATCGCCGCCAGTAACGTGGACGTTTTCGAGAACAACCGTCTTGGCCGGAATTTCGGGTTGGCTGCCACGGGTCCAATCGAGCGTGCCATCCTTCAAGAGGCGCAGCTTCACCCGCGGATTGACCACGCGCATGTCGAAGATCAACGCCTCGCCGGAAAGGAAAGGCGCGAGTTCAGCATCCATGGAGAACTGCTCGATCTGCACGATCGGCGACCCGTCGACCTCCTGTCCAACGCGCACATCATGCAGCGTCACCGAAGGGAACGGCAGAAGGCGCGCGTCCACCGCTCCGTGCACGACGACCTTTTTGCCGATAATCCGGCTCGCCTGATCCTCGAAATTCTTTCGGAAATCGGTCCAATCGATAAACAGCGGTGCCAGCAGCGCTACGAACAGCGCCACCACAATCACTCCGCCCAAAAAGACGAGGAACCGGCCTACCAACTCAACTATTCTCCATTCGGGAATCCATTGCGGACACTAGAGCATGATCCCGAAAGCTGTGAAGCAGCTTTCGGGCAACATCATGCCCTATTTAATTGATTTGGAGATGAATTCGCCTCATCGCCAGTCAATCTTCCGTAGCGTCAACCCTGCCGGCCTACAGGCACGACGGAATCCCACTTCAGGTGCGGTGGAATATCTTGCCAGGATTGAAGATATCATCCGGATCGAGCGCCTTCTTGACCTGCCGCATCAGTTCAACCGTGCCGCCGAGCTCCTCTTCCAGGAATGCCATCTTGCCCTGGCCGATGCCGTGCTCGCCAGTGCAGGTGCCGTCCATCGCCAGAGCGCGAGCGTTGAGCCTGCCGACAAAGGCCTCGGCAGCGGCAATGCCCTCCTCGGTCTCGTCGTCGAACAACAGGAGCACATGGAAGTTTCCATCGCCTGCATGCCCGACGATCATCGCCAGCAGGCCATGTTCCTCTATATCGATCTGCGTCTCGCCGATACAATCGGCAAGACGGGAAATAGGCACGCAGACATCCGTCGAGAGCGCGGCCAATTCCGGCGCCAGCGCGCGCGATGCCCAGTAGGCATCGTGCCTTGCCTTCCAGAGCCTGCTGCGCTCCTCGGCGTTGACTGTCCATGAGAACGCGCCGCCTCCACATTCGGAGGCAATCTCGGCAAACTGTTCCGATTGCAGGGCAACGGTTTCATCCGTGCCATGAAATTCGAGGAAGAGCGTCGGCGTTTCCTCGTAGTTCAGCTTGGAATAGGCATTGCAGGCACGAATTTGCAGCGCATCGAGAAGTTCGATGCGGGCGACCGGAATGCCCATCTGGATGGTCATGATGACGGCATCGCAGGCGGCCCGAACAGTCGGAAAGGCGCAGACGCCACCGCCGATCTTCTGCGGGATGCCCTGCAGCCTCAGCGTCACCGACGTTAGTATGCCAAGCGTGCCTTCCGCGCCGACAAACAACCGGGTCATATCGTAGCCGGCTGACGACTTGCGGGCGCGTCGTGCGGTACGTATTTCTTCTCCGTTCGCAGTAACCGCGGTCACGGCAAGCACATTGTCCTTCATCGTGCCGTAACGCACGGCATTCGTTCCGGAGGCCCGCGTCGAAGTCATGCCACCGATCGAAGCGTTTGCTCCGGGATCGATGGGGAAGAATAGACCAGTGTCACGGAGATAGGTATTGAGCTCCTCCCGCGTCACCCCGGGCTCGACGGTACAATCGAGATCCTCAGCATTGACTTCAAGAACCCGGTTCATTCGACTGAAATCGATCGATATACCGCCATTCGGCGCATTGACCTGCCCTTCCAGCGACGAGCCGGTGCCGAAGCCAATGACCGGCACCTTGTGCTCGGCGCAAATCTTGACTGCAGCCTTCACATCGTCGGCACTCTCTGCAAAGAGCACGCCGTCTGGCAGCTGAGCCGGGATGTAGGTAGTAGTATGCGCGTGCTGTGCACGGAACGCCTCGCCGGTCTGGAAGCGCTCACCAAAGCTCTGTTTCAGAACAGCAAGAGCGGCGGTGATGCCTGTTTCGTTCCGTGTTCCGGATTTTGCATCTTTGAGCGCCATCTCTTTGATCTCCTTCACCTTCACACCCGGAGGCAGGTTGGTATGAGACAAGAGACGGCGCCTGTCTAGTGCATGATTACGGAGAACTGTCCCCGATCGAGCACCCTTAGACCACCGGCGGGTTTAGCCGCGCAAACGCTTCCTGCCTGCGGTATGGGAAGTAGGGATAGGGCGCGGTTACACTGCTCGCTTTGTCGAGCTTTTCCACCTGCTCCTTCGCCAATGACCAGCCGACGGCACCGAGGTTCTGCCGCAGTTGCTCCTCGTTGCGCGCGCCGATAATGACGCTGGAAACAGTGGGGCGACCGATCAGCCAATTGAGCGCGATCTGCGGGACGGTCTTGCCCGTTTCCTCGGAAATCTCCAGCAGCGCATCTACGATATCATAGAGCTTCTCATCATCGACCGGCGGCCCGAATTCAGCCGTCTGGTGCAGCCGACTGCCTTCTGGCAATGGTTGGCCACGGCGGACCTTGCCGGTGAGACGGCCCCAGGCAAGCGGACTCCAGACCAACGCACCGACGCCCTGGTCGGCAGCAAGCGGCATCAGTTCCCATTCGTAATCGCGGCCGGCAAGGGAGTAGTAGACCTGATGCGCAACATAGCGCGCGTAGCCATGCCGCCCAGCAATGCCGAGCGACTTCATCAGCTGCCATCCCGCGAAATTGGAGACGCCGACATAGCGGATTTTCCCTGCCGCGATCAGCCCGTCCAGTGTTGCGAGTACCTCTTCGATCGACGTCGAAGCATCGAACGCATGGAGCTGCAACAGGTCGATATAGTCGGTCCCTAGGCGTTTCAACGCCTCGTCAGTGGAACGTATCAGGCGCGAGCGCGACGTTCCCCAATCACCCGGTCCGTCGCCCATCGGTAGCGCGATCTTGGTTGAGATCAGCACGGCGTCGCGCCGGCCGGCGATAGCCTGGCCAAGGACTTCCTCGGAGGCGCCGCCCGAATAGACATCTGCGGTGTCGAAGAGATTGACGCCCGCTTCCAGCGAAATGTCGATCAAGCGTCGAGCTTCGGCGGCGTCCGTGTTGCCCCAGGCACCGAAGAGCGGACCCGAGCCTCCGAATGTTCCCGCACCGAAGCTCAAAACCGGCACCCTGAGGCCCGATGCGCCGAGATTTCTGTATTCCATGGTCGGTCTCCTGTTGTGGACTTCAGAAGAGATAGACACTGAATCTATCGTGATATAGATTGCCGGGAGGAAAACTATCCATGAATTGAATTCATCATGAGTCGACAAGACATCAATCGCTCCGGCGAAATGGAAGTCTTCGTGCGTGCCGTCGAACTCGGCGGTTTCACGGCCGCAGCGCGTGCCTGCCGCATGACACCATCTGCCGTCAGCAAGCTTGTGGCGCGCCTTGAGGCACGCCTCGGCGCTCGCCTCGTCAACCGTTCGACCCGCAAGCTGCATCTGACGCCGGAGGGATCCGCCTTTTATGAGCGTAGCGTTTCGATCCTTGCGGACATCGCGGAGGCCGAACGCTACGCCTCCGCCGGCGAGCAGGCCGCGGGTCCCATCCGCATCAACACGAGCGCTTCCTTCGGCCATCATATCCTTGCACCGCTCGTTTCGGATTTTCTGGCGCTCAATCCCGCCGTCACCCTCGACATCTCTCATACCGATGCCATTGTCGATCTTGTCGAGGATCGCGCCGATGTGGCGATCCGCGCCGGACCGTTGAAGACCTCTAGCCTCATTGCGCGCAAGCTTGGCTTCACCCGCAACGTCATCGTGGCATCGCCGGATTATTTGAAACGCGAAGGCGAACCGAAGTCGATCACCGATTTGAAGCGCCATCGCCGTGTCGGCTTCTCCTACGCACGCAGCGTTCAGGGCTGGCCGTTACTCGATGGCGGCGAGACCATTGGCCTGCCGATTACGCCAGGCGTCCAGGTGGGCGACGGCGAAGCGATGCGATATATGGCGCTGTCAGGTGCAGGCCTGGTCCGCCTCGCCACCTTCACCGTTCGCGCCGATATCGAGACCGGGCGACTGATTCCGGTTCTCGAGGATCTCAACCCCGGCGACATCGAGGAGTTCTACGCCGTCTACATTGGCCAGGGCGGTCCGTTGCCGGCTCGCGTGCGGGCCCTGCTCGACTTCCTGGCGGAGCGTGTCAGCCTCTGACCTCGCGAAACCGACAGGATTTCGCAATTGACCGCTTCCCCGGCAGGCGCCTATATCGGCGCATATCCTCCGGCCCTCCGGCCGGCTTCTTTTGCCAGCCAGTGCTGCTCTCCTGCTTCGCCTGATCGCGGCTCCAGCATTGGCAAGACATGCACGGGAATCATGCCGTTGTACGACGCCAGCCGTTTCTTTCGATACGCCAGCCTGCCGCGATGGATTCTCCTGCTCAGTATCTCGACCCTGCTTGTGGTCGGGCTTGAAATGCTCGGGCTGCCAGCCTCGCTCCTTATCGGCCCGATGGTGGCTGCAATCATCCTTGCCCTTTCCATCGGGCAGGGATCGCTTCAGGTGCCGCGCTGGCCACTCCTCTTCGGGCAGGCGCTCGTCGGTTTTCTGATGGCGCGCGCCATCACTGTCGATATCCTCAAGACCATGGCGACCGACGCGCCACTTTTTCTCGCGATGATCTTCTCCGTCATCGTTGCCGCGGCCGGCCTTGGCTGGCTGCTGACGCGCTGGCAGGTCTTGCCGGGAACGACCGCGGTTTGGGGTTCCTCGCCAGGCGCGGCGTCCGCGATGGTCATCATGTCCGAAGCTTATGGCGCCGATGCCCGTCTCGTCGCCTTCATGCAATATCTGCGGGTGGTCTTCGTCGCGGTGGCGGCCTCGGTTGTCTCGCGCCTCTGGGTTGCCGCCGATGGTGGCGAAGCGCCGCCCTTCATCCTCTTCCCGTCGGTCGACTGGCAGGCGCTGGCCGCCACTGTCGCCCTCACCTGCCTGTCCGCCTACATTGCGGTGCGCTTTCGCATTCAGGGCGGCACGATCACCGTGCCGTTGGTTCTCGGCGCGCTGCTTCAAGGGTTCGGGTTGTTCAAGATCGAACTTCCGCTCTGGCTGCTGGCGATCAGTTATGCCCTGATCGGCTGGAACATCGGACTGCGTTTCACACGCCGCATTGTCATGCACGCCGCGCGTGCCCTGCCCCGCGTCGCGGCCTCTATCCTGCTGCTAATGTCGATCTGCGGCTGTATGGCCCTTGCCTTGCACAAATTCGCCGGCGTCGATCCGCTGACGGCCTATCTGGCGACCAGTCCCGGCGGGGCTGATTCTGTGGCGATCATTGCGGCGTCAACCGACGTCGACGTGCCCTTCGTGATGGCGATGCAAACCGGCCGCTTCCTAGTGATCCTGTTTACTGGCCCAATGCTGGCACGCTTTATCGCGCGCCGCTCCGGCCTTGCGGAGAAGCCCGTCTAAGGCTCGCCCATTGGCCGGGCGTCATGCCATAGGCCTTTTTGAAATGACGTGTCAGATGGCTTTGGTCTGCAAAGCCCGTCGCCGCGGCCACATCCGAAAGCCCGTCACCCACCCCGATCATGGCGCGCGCCTGCTGCAGCCGCCGCATGAGCAGATAGCGATGCGGGCTTGTGGCGAAGGCGGCCCGGAAGTGCCGCGAAAGGGAGAAGCGGTCGAGACCGGTGACCGTCTCCAACTCACCGGATCGCACCGCTTCCGTCGCATGTGCTTCGAGATAATCGCGCGCCAATCTAGCACGCTGCCACGCAACGTTGCCGAGCGGCCGCCGCGGGGTCTTTGCATGCTTTGCAAGTCCGCCGGCAACACGCGAAACAAAGTCGTCGACGAACAACTCGTCGAGCTCGCGATCCAGCTCACTGAGTGCAGCTAGCAGCGTACCCGCCAAAACCGGATCCCCGATGACAGGGTCGTCAACGAAGGGCAGCCCGATCTTTTCCGCTCCAAGGCATTGGAGCAGTAGCGCCGGCTCAAGATAAAGCATGCGATATTGCAGCCCATCATCGGTGCCTGCTCCACCATCATGCTCCTCGTCCGGATGGAGCACGAGCACCTGCCCGGGCATGCTGAAGCGCCGCTGGCCGCGATAAGAAAAGGTCTGCACGCCTTTCATCGTGACGCCGAGAGCATAGGTATCGTGGCGATGCGGCTCGAAGGCCTTGCCGGAAAACTGCGCTTCCATCCGCTCGATTCCCGGAAAAGCCGGCGCAATCACGATCCCGTCTGCGCCGGGCTCCGTGCACAAACGTTCAAGACCCTCGAAGGCGTGACTGGTTACATCCTGGTCCAACGCGACTTTCGAACCTGCATGAAAGAGACTGGAATGTTTGATACCAAAATTGCGATCGTCCTGCGAAACAATCTTGCATCCTGGCAGAAGCTGAACGTCACGGCTTTCCTGATGAGTGGCATTGCCGGCCAGCACCCCGAGATGATCGGCAAGGCCTACAAAGACCGCGCCGGCAATCTCTACAATCCGCTTTCCATCCAGCCGATCATTGTACTGTCGGCAGAGGACGAAACGATGTCGACAATCCACCGCCGCTCGCTCGAGCGCGGCATAACCTCGTCGCTGTTCATCGAGGAGATGTTTGCAACCGGCCACGACGCCGCCAACAGGGCCGTCTTTGCCGAATACGCACCCGACGATGCCAAGGTCGTCGGCATAGCCATCCGGGCCGAAAAGAAGATCGTCGACAAGATCACCAAGGGCGCGACGATGCATCAATAACGAAAACGGCCGGGCGCTGGCCCGGCCGTTTCTCTTGACTGAAGTTTGGATCAGCTCTGCGTGACAGGCGCAATCTGGATTTCGACGCGGCGGTTCTGAGCACGTCCGGCTTCCGTAGCGTTGGAAGCGATCGGCTGCGACGGACCGAAGCCGACAGCGGAAACGCGGCGCGGGTCGATGCCCTGCGTGCCGAGATAATCGGCAACCGACATGGCGCGGCGCTGTGACAGATCCTGGTTGTGCTGCAAGCTGCCGGTCGAGTCGGTGTGGCCGTTGACGTCGATCAGCGTGCGGTTAAACTTGCGCAGGACGATCGCGACAGAATTCAGCGTTGGATAGAAGCCAGACTTCACAGCGTCCTGGTCAACATCGAACGTGATGTTGGACGGCATGTTGAGGATGATGTTGTCGCCGCGGCGGGTCACCGAAATGCCCGTTCCCTGGAGCTGGGCGCGCAGTTCCGATTCCTGCTGGTCCATGTAGTTGCCGATCGCACCGCCTGCGAGCGCACCGACGCCGGCGCCGATCAGCGCGGCATTGCGACGTCCGACCGGCGAGCCGCCGACCGCCAAACCGGCAAGCGCGCCAACGCCGGCACCCAGCAGCGCGCCGCCCGATGTATTCGACATCTTCTGCTCGCCCGTATAGGGGTCGGTCGTGGTGCAAGCACTAAGGTAAGTTGCGGCAACAGTCAGAAGTATGAATTTCTTGATCATGGACGGGCGAATCTCCAATTCGGTGTTGATGCGACCAGTATTAAGGATTGCGGCAACAAGATGAAGCAGACGCTGCAGATGCTCGAAATTGGGCAAAAAGCACAACTACTGCGGACGGCAAGCAACAACAACGGCCAGGCCGCTAAGTCGCCCGTCGGAATCTAAGCGACAGTTCTACTTCAAGACGACCGGTTAGAAGTTCTGGAAGAGTTGGCGAACCGTGTCGTAGCTGGCGTTGGCGATGTTCAGCGACTGCAAGCCAAGCTGCTCTTGGGTTTGTAAGGCACGCAGCAGGCTCGACTGCTCTTCCATATCGGCGTCGATCAGACGGCTGATGCCGCGGGAATAGGAGTCGTCCAGCGACTGCGCGAAGTCGCTCTGGATGCTGATGCGCTTTTCAAGCGCACCGAAGGCCGAGCCAACCGTCGTCATCTGGTTCAGCATCATATCGACGACGGTGATCATCTCCTTCACCTGCGCCTGCGTCGTGCTGCTCGAAACACCGATTTCAACCTGCCCAGCCGTGTTACCAGCGCCTTTGAGCATCACATAGTTCTGCGAGGCACCGGCCTCGGTCGCGAAATACTGGGATGTAAGAGCGCCATATTCACCGGAACCGGTGGTACGGTCGTCAATCAGGTAGCGAGCATCCTTCGAGGTGGTTGCCCCAACGGGCGCGAGATCGACCTCATAGCTCAGCATATCGACCTTCACCGTTCCGTCGGAATAGCGGATGAACGACGACGGGATCTCCCTCGGCTTGGAGGGATCGGCCGAATCGTCGATCGTAACCCAGTTGTCGCCGTTGAACTCCGCCGACTGCGCGACCGACCGGAGCTGATCTTTCAGGTGGGCGATATCGGTGTTGATCTTGTCCTTGTCGACACCAGACTCGGTCGCTGCGACCAGCTTTGCCTTGATCTCGCTGACGAGATCAATTGCGCTGTCGACGGCGTTATAGGCCGTGCCCATCGTCGCAGCCGCCAGGCCGAGAGCGTCGCGAATGGCCGATTGAGCTTTCTGATCAGTTTTCAGGGTCGAACTAATCGCCCAATAGGCGCCGTTGTCGGACGCTCTTTCGACTCTGAGGCCGGTAGACACCTGCCTCTGGGTTTTGGTCATGTCGCGACCGATGTCGCGCAATACATACAGCGCGGCATCCACCGAGGTGCGCCGATAAATGCTCAAGGTACTGTACTCCGAACACAACAATACACTGATACAAAAAAACCGTACCGCGAACGATCATTGTCCGGGAGCGCCTGAACGAGGCACCAGGGCGGCCCTCAGAAAACGCTGGAGGACCTTTCGGCTTCTGTCGGAATGATTACCGCTCACACTTAAAAAACGTCTAAAATTTAGAAGAAATTCATCCAATCCTACAACTTTTTATAAGCCATAACTCGCAGGACCTTACCCGCTGAAGGCGCGGTTCATTCTGCCGCCTCCAGCCGACCTGCCTTGGCGGCAGGGCGCGGACGCGATGCGTGCGCCATTTCTTCGTGGAGCCGCTCCTCTTCGTGAGCATGCGGCTTCGCGAAGCGGGCAATCAGCAGGTAAGCGACCGGCGTAATGTAGAGCGTCACCAGTGTCGCAAAGCCAAGCCCTCCAACGATAACCCAGCCAAGCGCAACGCGCGCTTCCGCGCCAGCGCCATGGGCGAAGACCAGCGGAACGCCGCCGAGGATCGTCGCTATCATGGTCATCATCACGGGGCGCAGGCGTAGCGCGCACGCCTTCTCAATCGCCGTGCGCACCTCCTCGCCGCGATCGCGGAGTTGGTTGGCAAATTCAACGATCAGAATACCGTTCTTCGCCATCACGCCCACAAGCAGAACAAGGCCGATCTGGCTGTAGATATTGAGGCTCGACCCGGTAATGATCAGCGCGAAGACGGCGCATGCCAGCCCGAGCGGAACCGTCGACATGATGATAACCGACGACAGCACACTCTCGAACTGCGCGGCCAGAACCAGGAAGATGATGACGATTGCAAAGCCAAAGGTCAGTGCCATGCCGCTTGAGTTCTCCTCCAGCGTCGCCGCCTCGGCAAGTGGCACGAGACGCGCACCGGCAGGCAGGATCGATTTGGAGATCGCGGTTACTTCCTTGACGGCATCTCCGAGCGAAAGACCATTCTTCAGGCCGGCCGTGATCGCTACCGACGCAAGCTGCTGTTCGCGGTTCAATTGCGGCGCGACCGAGCTCTCCGTCAGTGACGCGATTACAGACATCGGCACGATCTTGCCATCGCCCGTCTTCAGGAAGACGTTCTCTAGATCCGTCGGATCGTCGAGTGGTCGGGTGTTCGACGTGAGCAGCACCGGATAGGCTTCGCCCTTGACGAAAACGTCAACGACCGATCGCCCTTCCAGGAGCGACTGCATAGCCGTTGAAAGGCCGGTGATGTCGATCCCGAGATCGGAGGCACGCTCGCGGTCGATCGTCACCGACACCTGGGCCTGGGTCGGTTCGTTGGTCAGTCGCGGCGTATCGTAATGGCCCGTGGCGTCGAGGGCCTGCACCAGTTGAGCAGCCGCAGTCGTCAGAGCCTCGTGATCGTTGCCGACCAAGGCCATCTGCAGTCCGTTGCCGGCGC
The DNA here is from genome assembly GCF_000377185.1 of Rhizobium sp. 42MFCr.1. Lineage (NCBI taxonomy): Bacteria > Pseudomonadati > Pseudomonadota > Alphaproteobacteria > Hyphomicrobiales > Rhizobiaceae > Rhizobium > Rhizobium sp. 42MFCr.1. The sequence goes on along the minus strand of NZ_KB897838.1, from coordinate 80,345 downwards.
CGCGGATGCGCAGGCTGTTCGATTGGATCGCATTGCCGCGCAGCGCCGGAACCCTTGCTGCGGCCCGGTTGATATCGGCCACGATCTCCGCCTGTGTGCGATGGCGTTCACCCCACGGCGCCAGCGTCAGCACCATGAAGCCGCTGTTGACCTGTCCGCCCTGTCCCGAGATCGAAAAGACATTGCTGATATCGCCGCTATTGACAAGCGGCTGGAGATATTCCTCCACCCGTTGCATCTTGTCGCGCGTGTATTCGAGACTTGACCCCTGCGGCGTGGTCAGGCGCATCATCACCATCGCGCGGTCTTCGTTCGGCGTCAGCTCGCTTCGAACCGTCTGGAAAGCAAGAACAGCGGCACCGGCAAAAAGCAACGAAGCGACGATGACCACAAGCGGTGCATTCAGGCAGGCGTGCAGCGACCATCGGTAGGCGTCGGCGAACCACCTTCCGAAACGGCCAAGAAGGCCATGGTCCTCAAGCATCTCCTTCGTCAGTATCCGTGAAGCCAACATCGGACATAGCGTCAGGGCAACGATGGATGAGAGGCCAACCGAGAAAGCCAGCACGAAGCCGAATTCGCGGAACAGACCACCCACCTGCCCCGGCAGGAAGGAAAGCGGAATAAAGACCGCTGCAAGCGTCGCGGTCGTGGCGATAACAGCAAAGAACACTTCGCGCGTGCCGAGCACGGCAGCCGCTCGAGGTCCCATGCCTTCCGAACGGCGGCGAACGATGTTTTCGAGAACGACGATCGCGTCGTCAACGACAAGGCCGGTCGCCAACACGATCGCTAGCAGCGTCAGGATGTTGATCGAGAAGCCGACGAGATAGACCGCTGCCAGGGTTCCGATCAGCGCAACCGGCATGCTGACGGCAGGGATAATCGTCGCACGCCAGTCCCGCAGAAAGAGATAGATGACGCCGGTGACGATGACCGCGGCCAGGATGAGCGCCAGCACCACTTCATGGATCGCGCCCTGGATGAAGACGGCGTCATCGCTGGTGATGGCGACCCGCGTGCCTTCGGGAAGCGTTCTTGAAAGCTCGGCGACGGCGTCCTTGATGCCGTTGGAGATGTTCAGCGTATTCGATTGTGCCTGGCGGATGACGCCGAGGCCGATGCCGGGAACGCCGTTCGAGCGCAGCGCCGTCTGCCCGTCGCGCGGTCCGAGGGTAACATTTGCCACATCGCCGAGACGCACGTGGTTCTGCAGGATGACGTTGGAGAAATCCTCCGGCGTCTGCAAACTTGCCATCGCGCGGACAACGATCGTCTGCGTCGGGCTCTTTAGCGATCCGGCCGGCACGTCGAGAGCAGCGCTTGAAAGCACCTTCGTCAGATCGCCAACGGTCAGCCCGCGACTGGCCAGTTCGCTCTGGTTCACGTCGACGCGGAAGACCTTCTCCTGGTCGCCGTAGGTTTCGACATCGGCAACGCCATCGACCGAGGCAAGCCGGTCGATGACCTGGTTCTCGACGAGAAGCGTCAGATCGTCCATGTTCAGTTTCGACGACGTAACGGCAAGACGCATGATCGGCTGAGAGTCGGAATCCGCCTTGACGATCTGCGGCGCATCCGCCTCTTCGGGAAGACGGTCGGCAATACGGCCGATGGCATCTCGCACGTCGTTTGCCGCTACCGCGAGATCGACGGAGTCAGAGAATTCGAGCGTCACCCGGCTCTGGCCGAACTGAGAACTGGAGGAAATGGATTTGAGGCCGCTGACGCGTGCGGCAGCGCCCTCGATCACCTTCGTCAGTTCCTGGTCGATAGTCTGTGGCGAGGCACCGTCGAAAGTCGTGCGCACCGTCACCACGGGTCGGTCGACATCGGGCAGTTCGCGCACTTCGATCCCGGCATAGGCTGCAAGGCCGGCAACGATCATCAGGGCGTTGAAGACAAGCGCAAGGATCGGGCGCCTGACAAACAGCGCGGTGAAGGTCTGTTTGCCGGAAGCCGGCTTCTCCTGCATCTCGGTCACGGTCATTGCGTGACTGGCTCCGAATTCGACGCCACTTCGCCGGCCACCCGTACCGCGCCACCTTCACGGACACGCTGCAGCCCTTCGGTGACGATTGCATCGCCATCGTCCAGATCGGCCTTGACGAGAATATAGTCGGGATTGCGCTGCACGATGCTGACACGCACCTTGCCGGACTTGCGGTCGACGACCTGCCAGACGAACGCGCCTTGCGAATCCCACTGGACTGAGAGCGGATCGACCGCGGGATACTGGTCGCCGCCAAACCGCATCCCGACATTGAACGACATGCCGGCGCGCAGTTCGTCCGATGCGTTGTCGATCCGGGCCCGCACGCGCATTGTCCGGCTGGCGGCGTCAATGCGGTTGTCGATTGCCTCGACCGCGCCCGAGAATACCCGACCTGGCCGTGCCACCGACGTTGCCTCCACGGGCTGGCCGACCGTGATCGTGTTGGCGAAGCGTTCCGGCACCCAGTAGTCGACCAGGATTTCGGTCCGGTCGTCGAGGGTCGCGACCGGTGTCGTCGTCGAAACGTTGTCGCCGACGTTGACCGGGATGATGCCGACAATGCCATCGATCGGCGCGACAATGCTGCGACGCTCGAGATTGAGTTCGGCGGCCTGCAGTTGAAGGCGTGCGCCTTGCTCGGCGATTTCGGCATCGAAGACATCCATGCGCGACACGCTGGATTTGATGTTGTGGTAGAGGCTGGATTTCTCGACGGCGCTTTTCAGCGCCACATCGGCCTGACCGCGAGCGATGACCTGCTCTTCGCTGTCTAGCTTTGCAAGCACCTGCCCCTTAGTGATCCTGTCGCCCGACTTGATCAGGATCTCGCGAATTGTCCCGCTTGCCTGCGGCATCACCACCACGGAGCGGATGGCGTCGCCCGTGCCGATGGCACTCAGCCGATCATTGACGACACCACGAACGACGGCCTGCGTGGCGACCAGAACGGGCGCGTTTGCTCCGCCGCTGCGACGTCTCGATTGCCCTTCCTCGCTCCCCACCGGCTTCGGTACAGCCTCACCGGGCGCCAGCTTTGAAACCTCTGAAAAGCCGGCCTTCCGTAGCGTCTCGCCAGCCCCTGGCACGAAGAAAACCCATCCAGCAAAGCCGGCCGCAATCACGACAAGGCAAACTATAAACTGCTTCCAAAATGGCATTCACGTCTCCAGAGGGACTCGAGGCTAGTCCAGGGTCTATCGAAAGAGGCGTTCGCAGGACAAATTGCCGCGCGTCTGCGACAATATTGTCTCTTTGCCGATCACCAGCAAGCGAATTGGTCCGGCATTACTGAATTGTAATTCAAGACTGAGTTACTGTCAGGCAACTCTCGACCGCCGCCTGCCGTGTTGTAGAATTTCATCGTCAACGTCAAATGACGGTTTTGTTTTCTGAGTTTTATTGACGATGTTTGCGCGCGACCGAGCCCGCCCTTACAGCGCACTGGGCAATTCCCGGGCAGGCCTGCTCGAATGCACTGCATAAGCTGAGGACAGCGGGTGCGGGGCGGAATGAAAGCAGAACATCTTTTCTGGTCTTTCGATCCCGAATCACTACATTACGCGCCATGAGCAATAGTTTCGACGATATCCCCTTCTTCGATGAAGAGCCGGGCGAGCCGCCGCGCAAGCAGCCGACCCCTGCCGCTCCAGCCGCCGGAGGGCTCGCCGCCCGTGCCATGGCAGCTCGCGATGGCGGCAGGCGCCCCGATTATCTTTCCGGCCTGAACCCTGAACAGACCGAAGCCGTCGAGACACTGGAAGGCCCCGTACTCGTGCTCGCCGGTGCGGGCACCGGCAAGACGCGCGTGTTGACGACGCGCATCGCCCATATCCTGAACACTGGACGCGCTTTCCCCTCGCAGATCCTTGCCGTGACCTTCACCAACAAGGCCGCCCGCGAGATGAAGGAACGTATTGCCGTGCTCGTCGGCGGCGCCGTCGAGGGCATGCCCTGGCTCGGCACCTTTCACTCGATCGGCGTCAAGCTTCTGCGCCGCCATGCCGAACTCGTAAACCTGCGCTCCGACTTCACGATCCTCGACACCGATGATGTCGTCCGGCTGATCAAGCAGCTGATCCAGGCGGAAGGCCTCGATGACAAGCGCTGGCCTGCCAAGCAGTTCGCCGGAATGATCGATGGCTGGAAGAACAAGGGCCTCGGCCCTGGCGACATTCCCGAGGGCGACGCCCGCGCCTTTGCCAACGGCAAGGGCCGCGAACTCTACTTTGCCTATCAGCAACGGCTCTCGACGCTGAACGCCTGCGATTTCGGCGATCTCCTGATGCACCCGATCGCGATCTTCCGGAAAAACCCGGATCTTCTCAAGGAGTATCACGGCCGCTTCCGCTACATCCTTGTCGACGAGTATCAGGACACCAACACAGCCCAGTACATGTGGTTGCGGCTGCTTGCCCAGCGCCCGAAGGGCGAGCCGCAGAACGTCTGCTGCGTCGGCGACGACGACCAGTCGATCTATGGCTGGCGCGGTGCCGAGGTGGACAACATCCTCCGCTTCGAGAAGGACTTCCCGGGCGCCAAGGTCATCAAGCTGGAGCGCAACTATCGTTCGACGGCGCATATCCTTGGCGCCGCCGGCCACCTGATCGCTCACAATGAAGGCCGCCTCGGCAAGACGCTTTTCACCGACCGCAGCGACCCCGATGACATCAAGGTCCAGGTGCACGCATCCTGGGATTCAGAGGTGGAAGCCAGGGAAATCGGCGAGGAGATCGAGCAACTTCAACGCGGCGGCGCCAATGGAAAGCGGCATTTGCTCAACGACATGGCGATCCTCGTGCGCGCCTCATTCCAGATGCGCGAGTTCGAAGACCGCTTCGTGACGCTCGGCCTCAACTACCGAGTCATCGGCGGCCCGCGCTTCTACGAGCGCCTCGAAATCCGCGATGCCATGGCCTACTTCCGCCTCGTCGCCCAGCCTGCCGACGACCTCGCCTTCGAGCGCATCATCAACACCCCGAAGCGCGGTCTTGGCGATACGACGGTGCGCGCCCTCCACGATTATGCCCGCGCCCGCGACATTCCGATGCTGGCCGCAGCCGCCGACATGATCGAAACCGACGAGCTGAAGCCGAAGGCGCGCAAAGCTCTCTTCGACGTCGTCCAATCATTCCGCCGCTGGCAGGAAATGCTGGAAAACACCCAGCACACTGAGCTTGCCGAGCAGATCCTTGAAGAGTCGGGTTACACCGACATGTGGAAGAACGATAAGTCGGCGGACGCGCCGACCCGCCTCGAAAACCTGAAGGAACTCATTCGCTCGATGGAGAGCTTCGAGTCGATGCGTGGTTTCCTCGAGCACGTCGCGCTTGTCATGGACGCCGAGCAGAACGAAAACCTCGACGCCGTCTCGATCATGACGTTGCATTCCGCCAAGGGCCTGGAGTTCGATACCGTCTTCCTGCCGGGCTGGGAGGAAGGCCTGTTCCCGCACCAACGTTCACTGGACGAAAGCGGCCGCGCCGGCCTCGAGGAAGAACGCCGCCTTGCCTATGTCGGCATCACCCGCGCCAAGCGCCGCTGCCACATCTGGTTCGTCTCCAACCGGCGCATCCACGGTCTCTGGCAGTCGACCATCCCTTCGCGGTTCCTCGACGAACTGCCGGAAATGCATGTCGAGGTGGCGGAAGCCGAGCAGAGCTACGGCGGCTATGGTCGCGGTGGCTACGGCCAGTCCCGTTTCGACAAGGCTGACCCCTTCGCCAACTCCTATTCGACGCCCGGCTGGAAGCGTGCCCAGCAGAACAAGACGGACGCCACCCGCGACAACTGGGGCACACGTTCTGGCCACGCCGTCGAACGCATCGGCTACGGCGAAAGCGGCCCGCGCAGCCGCACCATCGATGGCGAACTCGTGGCGAAATCAACCGCCGCCGAGCCCTCGAAATTCAAGACCGGCGATCGCGTCTTCCACCTCAAATTCGGCAACGGCAACATCGTGGAGATCGAGGGCAACAAGCTGACGATCGAGTTCGACCGGGCAGGCCAGAAGCGCGTCTTGGATGGGTTTGTGGAGAGGGTTTCCTAAAGCGGAACCGCCAACTCACTGACCTCAGATAATGTACCAACAACTGCAGCAAACGACAGCGCGGCTTGCCTCACCCTTTCGTGACTTCGTTTACTGCCCCGCGTCCCGCATACTGAACTCCCGCGCGCATCGATCGCGGGAGAGAAGGAGGACGCAGATGAAACGTTATTCGCTGCCTCTGATCGTAGCCTCGCTCATGATTGCGGTGTTGAGCAGTCCGACCGTCGCATTTGCCTGCAGCAAGATCATCCTAGGGACCTGATCCCGCAGGTACACGAACGACTACCGACAAGCGAGGAAGTCCGAATTCTTGGAGCGGGCGTGGCGCCCGCTCACCCCAGGATCGGCATCGATCCCAACCCCAGTATGTCGTTGAGCAATGCGAGCCCGATCCCGGCGGCGACGACCGCGATTCCGATCAGGAACAGGCGCCTCGCCCGATCGTACTTGGCCGCAATCAGCGAGTCCCTGGCCAGCAGATCGGCAAAGACCTTGACCTGCAAGGCAATCCCTACCGTCAGCAGCAACATCGGCAGGATATCGATCCGGCTCCAGTCGTTCGGATTCGAAGCCCAACGGCTCATGAAACTCAGGGAAAAACCGAGAATGATGCCGGCTGCCGTCAGTGACCCGTTGCGAAAGGTCGCATCGATCTTCTCATCAGGACCGGGCTCGGTCGTTGGCTTTCGCTTCAGGTCATCCTCTGCAGCCATCAGGCACAGCCTTCCGCGGCAAATGTCGCACCGCGCTCTTCAAGGAGGCGCCGCAACACGCTTCGATGGCAGCGGCTCTCGGTCTCGCAGTAGCATCCGATTGAAAAATGACTGGCATGCGAAAGCGTGGCGAGCAGGTCTAGCACATGGCTCGCCTCCGGCACTTTCATTTCCTTCGTGAAGCTGCGGACGAAGGCCGCCCACTCGGCGTCAGTCGTCGCGGCCTTCGCTTCCGTCACAAGGGGCTGGCTCGGCGAAAGCACCGGCAGCCAGACGTCATAGTAGTTGCGGCTGGAAAATTCTTCCTTCGGCACGCCCCGTGGCGGTCGGCGGACGGTACCGATCCGCACCCCCTCGCCTTCTGCCCGCGGCGAACCCAATTGCACGACCCTGATTGCCACGACGCCCTCCATCGACCTGCCGCGATATTTACCGCAAGGGCCGCCGCCTCACCAGCCTCCAGAGGAATGATCCGTCACCAGATCCCAGGCACCAGGCGCCATTGGACCTGGCTGCGGTACTCGGCATAGCCGACCAGATTGCCCACCAAATACCTCTCCTCATCTAGGAGGCGGGCGACCAGACCACCAATGACGGGAGCCAACACAAGCAGACCCCAATAGGAAGCCAGCGCCAAGGGCACGCCAAAAAACATCGCCAGCGCCGCGGCATACATCGGATGGCGCACCACGCCGTAGAGGCCGGTCGAAATCACCCGCTGCCCCGCCGTCACGCCGACTGTCGCCGCGGCAAACGAATTCTGCCGGAGCACGAAGAAGCAGCCGATAAAGCCGACCGCGATCAATGCATTGCCGAGAAGCACGATCGAGGCCGGAACGACCGACCAGCCGAACCTGTGGTCGAGCGCCGAAACGACGAAAAGCGCAAGGATCGCGATGCTGTTAAAGGACTGTATGCGCTTCTGCGATGGCTCGCGTTCCGCCGCCGGTCCGACACTCATGCGTTTCCGGACCAGTTCCGGGTCGCGCTTGACGAAATAGGCCGTGAGGACTGCGCACCACCCGCAGAAATGCACGAGAAACACCCAGCCTTGCCAGTAAGACAGGGATCCTGCCGCTAGGAAAATCATGACCAGCATGACGAGACAGAATTTGGCCGTCGCGACTGTCGCCTGTCGCCCGAGACTCTGAACGCTACTCACCATCATCACTCACTCGCACTGTCGCGGGCACAAGGTCTCCTATCTCTAGATTGGCCTGACTGAGCGCGCGTCAATGGCATGAATCGCACGAGGATCGGGAAACCGATCTTCGCCGCATCAAGTGAAGGTTTACGAATCATGCTTAAAAGCCGACGAACAACGCTGCGCCTCCACACATGCGACAACAAACCGAAAGTCTCATCATGAGCGACTCCGATATCTTCGACCTGTCACCGATCGCGATGTGGATCGAGGATTTCAGCGGGGTCAAGGCGCAATTCGATCGCTGGCGCGCTGAGGGCGTCGAAGACATCCGAGCTTACCTTAGAGAAGACACAACGCGCGTCGCCGCCTGCTCACAGCTTATCCGCGTGCTGCGCGTCAACCGAAAGACACTCGAACTCTTCGGGGCTAACGATCTCGACCACCTGGTCGCCAATCTCGGCCTGGTGTTTCGCGACGAGATGCTCGAAAGCCACGTCAACGAATTGGCAGAACTCTGGGATGGCAAGACCGAATTCACCAGCAGCGCGGTCAACTATACGCTGTCCGGCCGCAGGCTCGATATCCAGCTCCGTGGTTCGGTGCTGCCGGGCCATGAGCAGTCGCTTGCGCAGATAATGCTGACAACGGAAGATGTCACCGCACGTGAGGAAGCGCGCCGCAAGGAGCGCGAAAATCGCCGCTACGCCGAAGGCATCTTCGAGCATTCCCCGGTCTCGCTCTGGGTCGAGGATTTCAGCCAGATCAAACTGCTGATTGAGAATGTCCGCGATCGCGGCATCGACGATTTCAGGGTTTTCACCGATGTCCATCCCGAGTTCGTGCGTCAGTGCATGAGCGAGATCCAGGTGATCGACGTCAACCAGGCAACCCTCGACCTGTTCTGCGCACCCGACCGGCATACGCTTCTGCAGCGCATTGGCGATGTCTTCCGCGACGACATGGAAAAACACTTCCGCGAACAGCTGATCGAGCTTTGGAACGGCCGGCTCTTTCATCAGCGCGAAGTGATCAACTACGCCCTCGACGGCTCCGAGCGCTACGTCCTTCTGCAATTCTCCGTCCTTCCCGGCCACGAAGGCGACTGGGCACTTGTGCAGGTAGCCCTCACCGACATCACAGCGCGCAAGAAGGCCGAAGCTTACCTCGAATATCTCGGCAAGCACGACGTCCTGACCAAGCTTCACAATCGCGCCTTCTACGTGGACGAGTTGAACAGGCTCGAACGCAAGTCGCTGCGGCCGGTCTCGGCTGTCGTCATCGATCTCAACGGCCTGAAGGAGGCCAATGACCAGCTGGGACACGATGCCGGCGATGCGCTGCTGCGCCGTCTCGGCGAAGTTCTGAATGGCGCCGCCACACAGCCAAACCATGCTGCCCGCATCGGCGGCGACGAGTTTGCGGTGCTGATGCCCGGCGCCGACAAGCAGGCTGTCGCCGCAATGGTCGAGACCATCGGCGAGCTGCTGAAGATCAACAATCAGTTCTACTCCAATGCTCCGCTCAGCATATCGCTCGGTGTCGCGACAAGCGAGCCGGGGGAAACGATGGAAGCCATGGTGCGGCGTGCCGACATTGCGATGTACGCGCAGAAACGCGCCTATCACGCCAGCCGCAAGACAGAAGGACAAGGCAGCGTCGCGGCGAATGAAAAGTCCGCTTCGGCGGCCTGACCATTTCCCCGGCGCAGGAAATCTCTCCACGGTCTTGGAACGCCGGCGCAAGAACCGGCCGCGTCAGCACATGTTCGCAGGGGCGAACCACCCGCCGCAACGCACAATAAAAATCGTTTGAATACTACCAATTTGGTTTCAAATGGATATATGAGCCTTGTGGCTTGCTGCATGCCTCCTCCCAAGCGCCTTGCCGAGCCACCGCCGGCCCGCCGTTTCGACGGCTTCAAGAGAAAATTTCCGGCGCAACAAGAACAAGAGGTACAAGACTGTGGCTGGTATCATCACCAACAGTGCCGCGACGACGCGCCCGGCATCGGCTTCCCCGGCAGCGAGCTATCAATTTGCCCTCGTGGCCCTGACATCGTTGTTTTTCATGTGGGGTTTCATCACCTGCCTGAACGACATTCTCATTCCGCACCTGAAGAACGTCTTCCAGCTGAATTACACGCAATCGATGCTGATCCAGCTCTGCTTCTTCGGCGCATACTTCATCGTCTCCCTGCCCGCCGGCGCGCTCGTCAAGCGCATCACCTACAAGTGGGGGATCGTGACGGGCCTGATCATTTCCGCCATCGGTTGCGCGCTCTTCATTCCGGCCGCAAGCTACCGTGTCTATGCACTCTTCCTCGGCGCCCTCTTCGTGCTGGCAACTGGGATCACCGTGCTACAGGTCGCGGCAAACCCGTATGTCACGGTCCTCGGTCCACCCGACACCGCCGCAAGCCGCCTGACCTTGACACAGGCCTTCAACTCCCTCGGCACGACACTTGCCCCGATGTTCGGCGCAGTCCTGATCCTGTCTGCGACAGCGGCCGCCGTTGCGGGCACCACTCCGGAACAACTCGACGCCGTCAGGCTTGCCGAAGCGAGCGCTGTGAAGTTCCCCTATATGCTGCTGGCTGTCGCCTTCCTGTCACTCGCCGCGCTCTTTGCAGCCCTCAAGCTCCCCCAGGTTGAAGGTGCGGAAGATATTGAGCCGATCACCGGCGGCGGCTCGGCCTGGCAGTATCGCCATCTCGTGCTCGGCGCAATCGGCATCTTCCTCTATGTCGGCGCGGAGGTCAGCATCGGCAGCTTCCTGGTCAACTTCATGAGCCAGCCGGATATCGCAGGCTTTTCGGAAGCCGAGGCCGCCCATCATGTATCCTACTTCTGGGGCGGCGCGATGATCGGCCGGTTCATTGGTGCTGTCGTGATGCGCTACGTCGATGACGGCAACGCCTTGGCCTTCAATGCAGCCGCGGTCATCCTGTTGCTGTTACTCACCGTCTTCTCGGGCGGTCACGTCGCCATGTGGTCGGTCCTCGCAATCGGCCTCTTCAACTCGATCATGTTCCCAACGATCTTCAGTCTCGCACTGTACGGCCTTGGAAAATACACGAGCCAAGGCTCTGGAATCCTTTGCCTGGCAATCGTCGGCGGCGCCTTGCTGCCGCTTTTGCAAGGCGCCCTTGCTGACACGATCGGCATACATCTCGCCTTCCTGATGCCGGTTCTGTGCTATGCTTACATTGCCTTTTATGGGCTGAAGGGGCACCGGCCGACCTGACCATTTCAAGGCCCGCTTCGCCGCCCATGCGGCGAAGCGTTTCGGCGCTTGCGCCGTCCCTCGGCCCTTGGCATGTTGCAGTGCAAATCGAGGGAGTCGCACCGATGAAAGCCTTGCTTCTAGTCGATATTCAGAATGGCTTTTGCCCGGGCGGCAACCTGCCGGTGCCGGATGGCGACCAAGTGGTTCCCATCGCAAACCGCCTGATCGAGAGCGGCAAGTATGACCTGATCGTCGCCTCCCAGGACTGGCATCCTGCCGGCCATGGAAGCTTTGCCTCATCTCATCCCGGCAAGCAGCCGTTCGAACTAGGGACGCTCTCCGGCAAGCCGCAGATGATGTGGCCGGACCATTGCGTTCAAGGAACGGTGGACGCTGAACTGCATCCCGATCTCAAGACGGGCGAGATCGATCTCATCCTCCAGAAAGGCGAGAATCGCGGTGTCGACAGCTACTCGGCATTCCGCGACAACGATCAGGACGCCCTCACCGGGCTCGCCGACTTTCTCGAGGGGCAGGATGTCACGGAACTCGACGTTTGCGGTCTCGCAACCGACTATTGTGTGAAGTTCTCCGTCCTCGATGCGACCGAAATGATGCCCGGAGTGCGGGTTCGCTTTGTCGAAGATGCCAGCCGTGGGATCACGCCCGAAGGTGTTGCGACCGCGGTCAAGGAAATGCGCGAGCACGGCATCGACATCGTCACCAGCCGACAAATTTTGGAAGGCTGATCACTCCGTCGCAGTCCGCTGCAACTCATAGACGTCCTCGGAAAGGTCATCCATGCGTCTCGCAAGCGCGACTTGCGCATCCTCGAGCCCCTTCTTGTAGTAAGCGGCGCCAACTTCCTTCGCGAAAAACTCGAGAACAAACTCCGCTTTCAGGAGGCCGATCGGTTGGTCCAACTCACTATCGAAATAGTGCTGGATCCGCGCAATGAGTTCGGCCTTTTCCTCTTTCGAAAGTTCGATCCGGGTCATCTTTGTTCCTCGAACGGCAATCAGTCGCGTGTGCATCGTTCAGCGAAATCGATCGGTCAATCAAGGAAATTTGCTTGCGGCGGATACCGCCCGTCCCTAGACGGGGGACAAAATTCCAGAAGGATTATCGCCGATGAGTCGCGCTGATTTTTTCGACGGCTTGCGCGGTGGCTCAGCCATTGCGATGGCCTCGGCCCCGTTTGGGGCATTGTTTGGAGCGCTCGCAGTCGATAACGGCATGTCGCTCGCGGAAGTGACCTTCATGAGCGCCACGGTCTATGCCGGCGCGAGCCAGATGGTCGGCCTCGAACTGTTCGGCCATAACGTCCAGGCGTGGCTGATCGTCGCCTCCATCCTGGCCGTCAACTTTCGCCATGTCCTCTATTCGGCGGCCATCGCCCCTTACATCAAGCATTTTTCGCCGCTCCAGAAATTCTTCACCTTTTTCCTGCTGGTCGATCCGCAGTTTGCCGAAACGCTGAAGCGCGGCGAAGCCGGCAAGCCGGTCACCTTTGTCTGGTACCTCGGCTTCGGCATCATCATCTACATCCCCTGGGTCCTGGTGAGCCTGCTCGGCGGGCTGCTCGGCAACTACATCGGCGACCCGAAGTTGATCGGTCTCGACATCCTGCTGCCGGCCTACTTCCTCGGCATCGTCCTGGATTTCCGCCATCGCGACAACTTTCTGCCGGTCGCCGCCGTCAGTGCGGTCGCCTCTGTTGTCGCCTATCACTATGTCGGCTCACCTTGGCACGTCAGCCTGGGTGCCGCAGCGGGAATCATCCTTGCCGCCCTGTTCCCACCGCCGCCCCACGAACAGGAACTCGAATCCGATCTGCACGAGGTATGACGATGGCCTTCGATCTTCATATGGCACTCGTGATCGTCGCTGCGGCGGTTGCAACCTACGCAACCCGCATCGGCGGCTATATCCTCATCACCACGATGAAGCGCATTCCGCCACGCATGGAGGCCGCACTTGCTGCGGTCCCAGCCGCAGTCTTGACGACGCTTGTCGCGCCGGCCTTCTTCATCGGGGGCTGGGATTCGAAGCTGGCCCTGCTCGTCGCACTCGTCGTTGGCCTGCGGGCCTCGCACACCTGGATGCTGATCGTCGCGTGGCTCTTCGTTCTGGGCTGGCGTCACACGATCGGCATGTGACGCCATCGGCGGCGAGCAAGGCCGCCTGGCTCAGTATTCCAGCGGCAAGGTCGAGTTCTCCAGCCACGCCTTGACGTCGTGGTCGTGGATCAGCGGCATCAGCGCCTCCCGCGTGCGCTCATGATAATTGTTGAGCCAATGCAACTCGTCATGGTTCAGAAGTTCTGGAATGACGAGGCTGCGATCGATCGGGCAGAAGGTCAGCGTCTCGAACCCGAGCATTGGCGTGTCGCCGCCATCGATTGCCTCTGCCTCGCGGACGTAGATCAGGTTCTCGATGCGGATGCCGAAAGCGCCGGGACGGTAGTAGCCGGGCTCGTTCGAGAGGATCATCCCCGGCAGTAATTCCTGCGTTGATAACCTGGCGATGCGCTGCGGACCTTCATGCACCGAAAGGTAGGACCCGACACCGTGGCCGGTGCCATGGGCGAAATCGGCCCCCGCCCGCCAGAGCGCGATGCGGGCCAGCGGATCGAGATCGCAGCCGCGGGTGCCTTTCGGAAAACGCGCGGTGCTGATCTGGATCATGCCCTTCAGCACCAGCGTGAAGAAGCGCTTGTGCTCCTCGGTGACCGAACCGATCCCGACGGTGCGGGTAATGTCCGTCGTGCCGTTGATGTACTGGGCGCCGGAGTCGATCAGGAAAAGCTCCCCGGCTTCCAGCTTGCGGTTCGTTTCCGTCGTGACGCGATAGTGCATGATCGCCGCGTGCTCGCCGGCACCGGAAATCGTATCGAACGAAATGTCCTTCAGCGGGTTCTGCATGCTCTGCCCGACACGGGCGCGCGCTGCTTCGAGCTTCTCCGCCACGTCGATTTCCGTCACGGTCCCGGGCTTGACTTGCGACAGCCAGTAGAGAAACTCGACCATCGCTGCGCCATCCTGCAGATGCGCGGCCGCGGAACCGTTAATCTCAACGTTGTTCTTCACCGCTCGCGGAAGCTTTGCGGGATCATTCCCTTCCACGACTTCGCCACCTCCCTTGCGAATGATCTCCGCCAGGGCATACGAGGTGAGGTCAGGATCCACGAAGACGCGACCACCATCCTTTGCAACAGCTGACAGTTTCTTTTCGAGCTCCGACGGCGGAAGCTGCATGCACATCTGAGCGAGATAGGCTTCGGGTTCGATACCGGTCTTGCGCTTGTCGAGGAAGAGGTCCGCCTTGCCATCGGCATAGATGATCGCCCGCGCCAGCGGGTGCGGCGTGTGCGGGACATCGGCACCGCGGATATTGAAGATCCAGGCGACCGAAGACGGATCCGCGATCAGCGCCGCCTTGAGGTTCTTCTTTGCAAGATCGGCCGCGACCGTTGCGATCTTGTCGGTTGCGAGCACGCCCGCCTGGACGATGTTCTGGATTGTCACCTGCCCCAACGGCTCCTGCGGCCGGTCGCTCCAGAGTTTGTCCAGAGGATTGTGAGGCAGGACAACGAGCGAACCGCCAATTTCTGCAAGCGCCTTTTCAAGTCGCCGCACCTCCGCCCCGGAGTGCAGCCAGGGATCAATGCCAAGACGCAAGCCCTTGGAGCCATTCTTTGCAAGCCAGGCATGAGGCGGCTCGTTCACAAGGTCCCCACCGGTGAAGAGCGCGTTGTCGACTTGCTCGGCAAGTTGCGTCACGTAGCGCCCGTCCACGTAGACAATCGCCTCCGAACGCGTCACCAGCGCGACCCCCGCCGAGCCCGTGAAACCCGTCAGCCACGACAAGCGTTCCGAGCAAGCTGGCACGTATTCGCCGTTAAACTCGTCGGCGCGCGGCACCAGAAAGGCGTCGATGCCAAGCGCATCAAAGCTTGCGCGCAGGGCCGAAACGCGATCGCGGCCGAATTGTGGCGTCGAGGTGACTTCGAAAGACTGGAACATGCTCAATAACCCGTTTTTTTGGACGATCCCCTCAGCGAAGAGATTCGGCTATGGTATCGGAATTTCAGGAGAATACGAGAAATTGCGACGCGATACCTGAGTGAGAGCCGCGCAATAATTCGGCGGAAATGAGGCGCCGATTCACAAACTGGCACGCTTTATGCATTCTCTGCATGGCTCCCATGAAGGAAACCCTCTCCCTCAGCTTTTCTAAATCGCTATATAGGCGCCATCAGACGGGTTCGAGACGAACCTGAAACGAAACAAAAGGAATTTGGATATGACTGCCCCTCTGTCGCGCTTCGCTTACAGCAGCCCGGTGCAGGCTGGCGAGCGCCAGACTGTGCGTCACATCATCGGCTCGCGCCGTCCGCCGCATGAGGACACCCTCAAGCTGCTCGGCGCCGGCCACAGGGTTACGCGCCATCAGGTCGCAACCAGCTACACGTTCTGAGCAACTCGCCGCTCCCTTCTCCTCCTCCCTCACGGGATCGGCGATCAGAACAGTAGAAGCCCGCTCGAGCGCTCCTCCTCCTTCGAGCTCGCGGGCACTGACCGGGAAACTGGTCTCAAGGCGGTGCCATTGGCACCGCCTTTTCTTTTGCCTTCATCTCAAGGGCGGTCGAGATGGATCGTCACCCAACCGTTTCGCCAGATCGTGCGGACATGCCGCAGGTGCGCACCATTATAGGCGGCAAGCACCTTCCAGCGTTGCGCGGCCAGAATGCCGGAGAGGATGACCGACCCTCCCGGCGCCAGGTGGTTGACGAGCTGCGGCGCCATCTTGATCAGCGGTCGCGCGAGGATGTTGGCGATGATGAGATCGAAGGGACCATGTGTGGAAAAGGCCGTCGAGTGAAAACCCGGCGCTGTCGCCGTCGAGATACCGGACGCAATCCCGTTGCTTCTGATGTTCTCGGCCGCGACCCGAGTTGCGACCGGGTCGATATCGGTGGCGAGAACGGGAATGTTACGCAGCTTCCTCACGGCAATCGCCAGAACGCCGCTACCGGTTCCGAGGTCGAGCGCATTCCGCACGGAGCGGGAACGAAGAACGCGATCGATCGTCTCCAGGCAGCCAGCCGTCGTACCGTGGTGACCCGTACCGAACGCCTGGCCCGCATCGATCTCGATCGCAATGTCCCCGGGCCGTACCTTGTCGCGGTCGTGCGAGCCATGGACGAGGAACCGCCCTGCCCGAACCGGCTTCAGGCCCTCGAGTGACTTGGCGACCCAATCGACGTCAGGGATCACCTCGCGTTCGACCTTGGCGTCGGGAAAGCTCGTCTTCAGCGCGTCTTCGACACGCGCGCGAACCTGCGCCTCGTCTTCACGCATCATGTAGACGGAGGCTTCCCAAATGTCCTTCTTCTCGTCGATTTCAGTCGTCGCGATCGCGAAGTCTTCTTCGCCGAAGACCTCGGACAGCAGGTCCAGAATCTCACCGGCCTGCACTTCGGTCGTCGTCACATAAAGGCGTATTTCACTCACAATCACTCTTTCTTTTATGGGGCGCCATCGATCCAGGGCGGCGACTGCGTATCATATCCGGAAACACCGTGAAGCAATTTTTGTCGGAATGCAGGTATCCGCAAAAGAACCGGTACGGCAAGATTGCGGATCGCGATTGCCATCGGATGTGTCATTGTGATTAGCGATGTCAATTGATGGGTCTGCTTCAGCACCGTCGTCACAGCAGGCATCCTGAGCACCGCATACTCCTGCTCCCGCCTCTCCGAGATCAGCCAGGCCAACCAGCATGCGTCTTCGATGCCAAGGTTCATCCCCCGCGCCCCGGCAGGCGAATGAATGTGCGCAGCATCCCCGGCAAGGAAAACGTTGCCCCTCGCCATTACCTCGGCACGACGAAAGTGAATGCGAAAATCGGACGCCCAGACCCGCTCAGCAATGGGCGCGGGATGCTCGATGCGGCTCTCGAAATCGGGGAGCGTCGAAATGTAGCGCAGCACGTCACGCGTCACAGGCAAGCGCCCGATCATGCCAGGATCGAACAGGCTGATCTCGGCAAAGCTGGGATCGACCGGTCCGGCGTAGCGAAAATCCGCCAGGTAAAAGCTGCTCTCCAGCACCTGCCCGGGGAAACCGATGCCGAGGGCTTCTCGCACCGTTGAATGGGACCCGTCGGCCGCGATCACGATATCGAAATCCGCGGTTTCGACCGAACCATCCAGCTTCCTTAGCGTCACCTTCGGTTTCGAAAGATCGCCGGAAACCGCCTCCACGACGGTTTGCCACTCCGGAGCAATCTCGTAGTCGGAAAGCTTGCCGAGCAGCAGCCGCTCGGTATGCCCTTGCGCCAGCGCATGGATGGCACTGTAGGGACCGGGAACCTCCGTGGTGTCGATGTCGGCAAGGACCTTGCCTTTGGCGGCGATCCGGAAGTGCTGTATCTGCTGCGCTTCCTGCAGGATCGTGTCCGTCACACGCGAAGGTGAAAGCAGCGTCAGCGTTCTGGCATTGATGCCGAGAGCACGGCTTTCCGTTAGGGGCACCGGTCCGGCGTCGCTATCGACGATGCGCGGGAGGTGGCCGCGGCGGGCGAGTTCAAGAGCAGCAGTCAGACCAGTCGCACCGGCTCCGGCGATCAAGATGCTGCGATGCCCTGACGCCATGCCGTCATCCCTTGCTGACGAGGTTCTCCAGTTTCTTTACAGCCGTATCGGGATTTTCGCCATAGGCGATGGTACCGGAGAACCGCCCTTCCGAATCGAGCAGGAAGACAGAAGCCGTGTGATCCATCGTGTAGTCGCCGTTCGGATTGCTTTCGTCCACCGGAACCTTCTTGGCGTAGACGCGGTAGCCCTTGATGACATCGGCAATCTTGTCGGGCGCGCCTGATATGCCGACGATGCGCTTGGACACGTTGGAAACGTATTCGTTCATCACCTCAGGCGTGTCGCGCTCCGGATCGACGGTCACGAAATAGGCCTGCAGCTTCTTGCCATCCGGATCGACCTTCTCCAGCCAACCGTTCATCTCAAAGAGCGTTGTCGGGCAGACCTCCGGGCAATGGGTGAAGCCAAAGAAGAGCGCCGTCGGCTTGCCCCGGAAGGCCTGCTCGGTGATCGGCTTGCCGTCCTGGGCAACGAGCGTGAACGGCACGCCGAACGGCCCCTCGGAAACGGCCTCCTTCGTCTTGGTGACATTAAGCGTCAGCCAGCCGAGAATTCCGGCCATCAGCAGCACCGCAACCCAGACCGCAATGCGGACAGTCTTCATCGATCGAACCTCAAAGATCGGGATTATTCCCGTTTATCGGGTGATATCGCCTCCTGCTTCGGGGCGCAATTCAACAACACGTTTCCCAGTGGCGACCGATTGCCCACCAGCACACGGAAAAGGCGAAATCGGTTTCACAAAAACCAAAATCTTCAACCACTTAGCAGATGAAACAAAGACGGTTGCAATCTTTGAGGGTTAGCAAATACTTAAAAATACATATCTATATTTAGGAATGGATAGAACGTTCTACGTTCTCGTGACATGAGGTCCACCCGGCATTTCAATCCCCGGCTATCCGCGTGAGCGCAAGATGCACACCGCGTCTCATCGCGGAGGGGGATGATCATCAATGACTGATATGAAAGTGCGCAAGAGCCTCTCTGTAGGCCAACGGCTGGGGACACTTGCCGGCGCGGCGTTCATTGGCTTCGGCTCGATGCTTGCAGTTGGCTGGTATCAAAATTCGAGCGCCGACGCGGCTTTGAGACATGCCAACGAAATCCAGGCCAGCGTCGACCAGATTAACGAGATGCGCGCCGCAAACCTCACCCTCATTCTTGCCGCCATGGACACCATCGTCGACCGTGGCGATCGCGCCGTGATGCCCGAACGCCTGAAGCTGATGAACGAGGCGATCGGCGAGCTGCAGAACAGCTCCAAGGAGATGCACCGCCTGGGCGAAGAGCTGAACGCCGGAAACCTGTTGTCCACCTATGATGCAGACGTGGCGTCTCTGGGGAAAAATGTCGTCGGAGACTTGAAATCTGCTGTCGAAGCCGGGGCGCCGGACAGTGAATTTGACAAGCTGGACGACGCCATCGACGGTGGCGGCGACAAGGTGGGCGCGACACTGGACAAGCTCGCCCACGAAGGCGGCGAATTGGCCAAAGCGCGGATCGACGAGGCAAACGCAATCTCGGAGCGGGCGATACTGATCCAGCTGGGACTTGGCATCGTCGCCATCCTGACAATGGGCACCCTGCAATACATTCATGGCGGTTCCATCCGTCGCGGTATCGAGGGTGTGCGAAAAAGCATGCAGGGCATCATGCGCGGCGATCTCAATAGCCTTGTCCCCGCCACTGACCGGGGCGATGAGATCGGCGACATGGCACGCGCAGCGGAGAGCTTCCGGCTTGCCGCAATCGAGAAGCAGGAATTGCAGGCGCGTAGCGACAGCGAACGCCAGCAGAGCGACGCCGAGCGCCGCAGCCGTGAAGCAGCGAAGCTTGCGGACGCCGAAGCGCTCAACGATGCAGTCCATGCGTTGGGCGACGGCCTTACGCGCCTCGCGGGCGGAGACGTGACAGTCACCATCAATCAGCCGTTCACGGCAGAGCTTGAGCGCTTGCGCACCGACTTCAATCACACCACGGCGACGCTCCGCCAGACAATGGCCGGGATCGCCCGAAACGGGACTTCCATCCAGGCAAACAGCCAGCAGATGCGCTCGGCAGCAGACGACCTCGCCAAGCGTACGGAACAACAGGCGGCCTCGCTGGAGGAAACCTCCGCGGCGCTCGACCAGATCACCGCAACGGTTCGCAACGCCACCAACCGTGCCGAGGAAGTCGGCCACATGGTTGCCCACACCCGGCAGAATACCGCGAAATCAGATGTGGTCGTGACCGATGCCATGGCTGCGATGGAGCGAATCGCGACCGCCTCGCGCGAGATCGGAACAATCATCAACGTCATCGATGAGATCGCCTTCCAAACCAACCTCCTCGCCCTCAACGCGGGCGTCGAAGCTGCTCGCGCCGGCGAAGCCGGCAAGGGCTTTGCTGTCGTAGCACAGGAAGTACGCGAACTCGCCGGCCGCGCGGCCGGTGCCGCCAAGGATATCAAGGCCTTGATCGGAAAATCCGGCGCCGAGGTAAAGGCCGGCGGCGAACTCGTAACGGCGGCCGGCGAAGCCCTGCGCCAGATCGGCGAAGATGTTTTGCGCATCGACGAGCATGTTAAATCAATCGTAACCTCTGCACGCGAACAATCTACCGGACTGAACGAAATCAATACGGCCATCAGCCAGATGGACCAGGTCACGCAGAAAAATGCGGCCATGGTGGAAGAAACGAACGCAGCTAGTCACGCGCTCGCCACCGATGCCGACAGCCTGATCCACCTGATCCAGACGTTCAAGATCGGCGAAGGCATGAATGCCCGTTCCACGCCGCGGGAGGCCACCGCAGTCTCGCATCCGAAACCATCTCCCGCACGAAGCCTTATCGGCAAGGTCGCGGGCGCATTCAGCGGCGGCGCAACCGCCAGAGCCATGGCCGTACCGGCCGGAGACAACTGGGAAGAATTCTGATCATGAACAATACCGTCATCAACCAGACCGGATCGCATCTCGAGATCGTCTCCTTCCATCTCGGCGAGCAGGAGTTCTGCATCGACATCATGGCGATCCGCGAAATCCGCGGCTGGGCGCCCGTAACGCCAATGCCGCACACACCGCCCTACGTCCTCGGCCTCATCAATCTTCGTGGTGCGGTAATTCCGGTCATCGACATGGCCTGCCGCCTCGGCATGAAGATGACCGAGCCGTCGGAGCGCTCCGCCATTATCGTCACCGACATTGCCGGCAAGCTCGTCGGCCTGCTGGTCGAGCAGGTCTCCGACATGATGACCATCAAGAGCGAAGACCTGCAGCCGGCACCGGAGATCATCCCGGAAGCCCAGCGCGCCTTCTGCCGCGGCATCGTCGCCCTGGAAAAGACCATGGTCTGCTTCCTAAACCTCGACACCGTAATCGCCGACGAATTGGCACAGGCTGCTTGACGCGACCAGCCAGCATAACCGCCAAGAGATTTTCGAACCGCTCGCATCGAACCGTTGCGAGCGGTTTTTTCTGTACGGTCATTGTTAGGGCCGCATTGCAGGCTATCTCCTCATCGCATCGTCCGACGTCGCTTCGAGTGAACGAAGTGCGCGAACGGGCGTTCGAATGGTTGTCAGAAGAACAACGGGGTACGCAGAATGCGCGAGGCGAAAACCCGTCACACCGGAGGATGCGGCTGCGGTGCGGTCCGATACAGAATTGACGAGGCGCCGCTGGCGAGCGGCATCTGCCACTGTCAGACATGCCGAAAGGTCGCTTCGGCTCCTACGCTTCCGTTCGTCACCTTTCCCGTGCGAACGCTGGTATACGAACAGGGAGCCCCTCGGGCATTTGCCTCCTCGAGAGGCGTTGTCAGGACATTTTGCGGCTCATGCGGTTCTCCGATCGGCTATCAGAACGATGCCGACCCAGACCTGATCGACATCATGACAGTCAGCCTCGACGACCCGGATGAGTATCATCCGACCTTTCACGTCTGGACGTCTGAAAAGGTGTCCTGGGATGTCATCTGCGACGAGCTGCCGGCACATCCCAAGAGCCGCGCCTAGCGCGACGAGGCGTGTTGCTATTGCGGCTTGCCGTTCTTCCACGTGACATTCTGGCCGTATAGCGGGATGGTTGAAATCGCCATCTTCGCCGAGCCATCAGTCAGTTCGCGGGAGTGGGCGAGATAGACCAGCGTGTCGTTCTTCTTGTCGTAGATCCGGTTGACGACCAGCTTCTTCCAGATAAGCGACATGCCCGTCTTGAACACCTCGTCGCCGCCCTCCGACAGATTGATGTCGCCAATCTCGATCGGCCCCGTCTGCCGGCAGGAGATGGAGTTGTTCGAGGGGTCTTCGAACCAGTTGCCGTTCTTCACGCGATCGATAACGCTGCGGTCGAAATAAGTGACGTGGCAAGTCACGCCCTTCACCTGCGGGTCGGCCACCGCATCGATGATGATGTCGTTGCCAATCCAGTCGACCCCGACCTTGCCGACGACGTCGGCTGAGGCAGCGCCGGCGCTAAGGCCGATGAGTGAAGCAGCGGCAAGCGCGATGTAACTCTTTCTGGACATGACGGTTCCCTGATTGCATCCGCATCTTAGGTAAGCGCGCCTGATGCCTTTACAAGGAAGTGTTCACGCCTTCCTGCAGGTGC
The DNA here is from genome assembly GCF_000377185.1 of Rhizobium sp. 42MFCr.1. Taxonomy (NCBI): domain Bacteria; kingdom Pseudomonadati; phylum Pseudomonadota; class Alphaproteobacteria; order Hyphomicrobiales; family Rhizobiaceae; genus Rhizobium; species Rhizobium sp. 42MFCr.1. The sequence goes on along the minus strand of NZ_KB897838.1, from coordinate 57,963 downwards.
AGGCCTCATACCCGGTCGACGTCAGCCTGCCAGGCTTCATGCCTATCAGAGCGGGAATGGCGTTCACTGCAGCCGCCCCGACAGCCTTTGCCATCGCGATCGCGGCATGCGCGCAGACGGCGGCGTCCTCGGCGGCATTGTGATGCGCAAAACGCAGGCCGAGATGCTCGGCGATCATGTTGAGCCGGTGCGAGAGGAAATGCGGCCAGATCCGCTGGGCCATCTTCAGGCTACAGAGATACGTCAGCTCCGGATAGGACTGCCGATAGAGATCGAGGCTCGCGCGCCAGACGCTGAAATCGAACGCTGCATTGTGCGCAATCATGGTCGCACCTCGGAAATCGTCGTGGAATTCGTCCATCACTTCCGGAAACGCCGGCGCGTCCTCGACATGCTCAGGCCGGATGCCGTGAATGGCGATGTTCATACCGGAGAACCGCATCTCCTTCGGCCGGATCAGACGCTCCTCGACGCGGGTAACCTTGCCGTCCTCAATCCATGCCAGTCCCACCGAACAGGCGCTGCCGCGTTGTTCGTTGGCGGTTTCGAAATCAATGGCGATGGTTTTCAACGAGATTTCCGATTCGATAGCATGGATCTGGCATAACCTCCCCACCCTCTCCGCGCAAATCCGGCTGTTGACATCCGCAAGCGGATTGCGAAATCATGGCGCATGACCGGATTGATGACCATTGTGCTGACGCGGACGACCACCCTTGCAGGGTTGGCGGGAGCGATGGTGCGTTAGAAGCAGTCCGTCATCCCTAAACCCTGCCGAGGCGAGCAGGGTTCGGGAACCGGCTCTCCTCAAACTGAGAAGGAGAGTTGCATGCAGAAGAATCCAAACCCCAGAGAAATACCCGCCGGACTGTCGATCCGAGCCATCCGTCCGTCCGACACCGAGGCATTGACGGCGCTGGTCAATCTGCCGGGCTTCCGCGCCGGTACCTTGCGTCCACCCTACCAGAGCATTGAAGAGACCCGCCGCCATGTCGAAAACAGCAATCCGGATGCAATGCGTCTGGTTGCAATTATCGACGAGCAGATCGTCGGCGACATCGGCATGACCCGTTACCACGGCCGCCGCAATCACGTCGCCAGCATCGGCATGGGCGTGCATGACGACTTTACCGGTCGCGGCATCGGCAGCGCGATGCTCGCGGCCGTCATCGATGCCGCCGACAACTGGCTGAACATCATGCGCCTGGAATTGACTGTTTACACCGACAACGAAGCCGCCCTCGCCCTTTACAGGAAATTTGGTTTCGAAGAGGAAGGTATACTCCGTGCTTTCGCCTTCCGCGCCGGCAGCTACGTCGATGCTTACGCGATGGCGCGCATCAAGCGGTAGAGGAACGCTCCGAGGTCGGTGACAGCCGATCCCTCATCCGCTGATCAGGGCCAGCCACTCGACCTCGTCCATCGTCTGGACACCGAGTTCGCGTGCCTTGTCGAGTTTCGAGCCTGCGCCTGGTCCTGCAACCACGATGTCGGTTTTCTTTGACACCGAGCCTGCGACCTTAGCGCCGAGGCTTTCAGCCCGCGCCTTGGCTTCATCGCGCGTGAACTTCTCCAGCGAACCGGTGAAGACCACAGTCTTGCCGGCGACTGGGCTGTCTGCAGCAGCAACCTTCTCTGCGGGCAAGGGCGTCCCGTCATTCAGTTCGGCGAGCAGTCGCGAGATCACCTCGACATTGCGCGGTTCCTTGTAGAATTCAACGATCCCGCGCGCGACGATCTCACCGATGCCTTCGATGGCGTTGAGGTCGTTCCAGGCATCGCCCGAGAGCGGCGCGGCAGCTTTCATCGCTGCTTCGAAGTCGGCATAGGTGCCGTAGGAGCGTGCCAGGAGCTTGGCTGTCGTCTCGCCGACGTGCCGGATGCCGAGCGCGTAAATGAACCGGTGCAGCGCGATGCTCCGCCGCTCGTTGATCGCCGTATAGAGCTTTCCGACGCTGACCTTGCCGAAACCTTCGATATTTTCAAGCTTTGTCAGCGAACCGGCCTGCCGCTTCTCAAGCGTGAAAATATCTGGCGCGTTACGGATCTGCAGCGCCGGATCGTCGCTCTCGAAGAAGAAGTCGACCTGCTTCGATCCCAGGCCCTCGATATCGAAGGCATTGCGCGAAACAAAGTGCTTCAGATGCTCGGTGGCCTGCGCACGGCAAATGAAGCCGCCGGTGCAGCGCGTTACGGAGTCGAGCTTGCCTGTCTTTTCGTTCTTCTCCCGCACCGCATGGCTGCCGCAGACCGGGCATTTTTGCGGGAATTCATAGCGGGCGGCATCAGCGGGGCGCTTCTCCATGACAACATCGAGCACCTGCGGGATAACGTCTCCGGCCCGCTGCACGATGACCGTGTCACCGATCCGAATGTCGTGCCCGACGTCGCGGATGCGTTCGCCCGAGTTCCCGATGCCTTCGATGTAATCGGCGTTATGCAGGGTCGCATTGGTTACGACGACGCCGCCGACGGTAATTGGCGTCAGCCGTGCAACCGGCGTCAGGGCGCCGGTGCGGCCCACCTGGATATCGATGTTCTCGACAGTCGTGAAAGCCTGCTCGGCCGGGAACTTATGTGCCGTCGCCCAGCGCGGACTGCGGGAGCGGAATCCGAGCCGTTGCTGCAGATCCAGGCTGTCGACCTTGTAGACGACACCGTCGATATCATAGTCCAGGTCCGGTCGCTTCAGGCCGATCTCGTCGTAGTGGGCTAAAATATCGGCGACGGAATTCAACCGCTTCATCAGGGGATTGACCGGAAAGCCCCAGCTCTTGAATACCTCGACCATACCAAACTGTGTGTCGGAGGGCATGTCGGATATCTCACCCCAGGCATAGGCGAAGAACTTCAACTTGCGGCTCGCAGTCACCTTGGCGTCGAGCTGCCGCAGCGATCCGGCTGCCGTATTGCGCGGATTGACGTAGGTCTGCTTCCCCTCGGCTTCCATCTGCTTATTGAGCGCCAGGAAGTCGCTCTTGGCCATGTAGACCTCGCCGCGCACCTCGACGACTGCTGGTGCCCCCGCCGGCAGCGTCTGGGGAATTTCCTTGATCGTGCGGATGTTGGCCGTGACGTTTTCGCCGGTCGTGCCGTCGCCGCGCGTTGCAGCGCTCACCATCCTGCCGTTCTCATAGCGAATCGACATAGAGAGGCCGTCGATCTTCGGCTCCGCGGTAAAGGCAATCGACTGGTCCGGCAGACGGCCGAGGAAGCGATAGACGCTCGCCACGAAGTCCTGCACGTCCTCCTGCGAGAACGTGTTGTCGAGCGATAGCATCGGCCGTGCATGCACAACGGGCGCGAACGTTACCGAAGGCGCGATACCGACACGCCGCGACGGACTGTCCTCGCGAATGAGTTCCGGAAAGCGCGCCTCGATCGCGTCGTTGCGACGCTTCAGTGCATCATACTCGGCATCGGAAATCGCCGGGCGATCCTCGCCGTGATAAAGCTCGTCGTTGCGGGCGATCTCCTTGGCGAGCCACTCAAGCTCGGCGGCGGCATCTTCGATCGTCAGGGCATCAACGGCTATGGCTTCGGTCGACATACGGCTCTCGCTCCACGGAATCTGGAGTCGGTTTTAGAGCAAAATGAATGGATTGAAAGAGAGCGAGAGGTCATCGTTCGCCCTCTCCCCAATTCGGCGATTAGGAAATCAGCCGTTCCCGGCCAGCAGCCGGGCCGCCGCCGCCCTCGCCTCTTCCGTCACCGACGCACCCGCCAGCATGCGTGCGATTTCTTCCGTCCGGTCGCCAGGCGCCATCGTCGCGACGCGAGTCGCGATCTTCTCCGAGCCTTCGGCGGCCGGTCCTTTCGAAATCAGCAGGTGCGTCGCCGCACGCGCGGCGACCTGCGGCGCATGTGTGACCGACAGCACCTGCACCCGGTCGGAGAGCCGCTTCAGCCGCTGACCGATCGCATCCGCAACCGCACCACCGACGCCGGTATCGATTTCGTCGAAGACGAGCGTCGGCGCAGAACCGCGATCGGCAAGCGCAACCTTCAGGGCGAGCAGGAAGCGCGAAAGCTCGCCGCCGGAAGCTACCTTCATAATCGAACCAGGACGTGTGCCCGGGTTGGTCTGGACGTGGAACTCCACCACGTCGATACCCTCCGAGGTCGCGTCATCAGGATTGGTGGTGATCTCCACCATGAAGCGCGCGCGCTCAAGCTTCAGCGCCGGCAGCTCCGCCATCACAGCAGCAGCCAAGGCGTCTCCGGCATGATGACGCTTGTCGGAAAGCGTGCGCGCCGCTGCGTTGTAGTTTGCCTTGCCAACACCGACCTCGGCCTCAAGCTTGGCAAGCTTTTCCTCGCCGGCATCGACGTCGGCAAGATCGCTGATCATGCGAACCGCCAGCGCTGGCAGTTCGATCACCGGAACGGAGTATTTGCGGGAGGCAGCGCGCAAGGCAAACAGGCGTTCCTCCACACGCTCCAGCTCCTTCGGATCGTATTCCGTCTTCCTCAGCGCAGCCTCGACTTCCATCTGCGCATTGGAGAGCTGGTCCAGAGCGGCATCCAGAAGCGCCACCGTATCTTCCAGCAAGCCCGGCGCCTCGTGGCTCTTGCGCTCCAGCCTGCGCACCAGCGAGGCGATATGTGGCACGGGGGAAGCATTGCCGTTGAGGAATTCGGAAGCCTCGGCGATATCGCCGGCGATCCGCTCGGCCTTCATCATCTTCTGGCGACGATCGGCGAGCTCGTCCTCTTCTCCGTCTTGCGGTGAAAGCTTCTCGAGCTCCTCTACGGAAGCGCGGAGGTAGTCGGCCTCACGAGCAGCGTTCGCCACCTTTTCGCGCTGCTTCTTGAGCGTCCGCTCGGTATCGCGCCAGATGCGGTACAGATTGGAGACTCCGGCAGCATCTTCGTTCACGCCTGCGAAAGCGTCGAGCAGGATCCGGTGCGCATGCGCATCGACCAAGGCGCGATCGTCGTGCTGGCCATGAATCTCGACCAGCATCTGCCCGACCTGGCGCATGAGCTGAACGCTGAGCGGCTGGTCGTTGACGTAAGCCTTGGTACGGCCATCAGCGTTCTGGACACGGCGGAAGATAAGATCGCCGTCATCATCGATGCCGTTTTCGCGCAGCAGCTTGCGGGCGCTGTGGTCCGCGCCGACGTCGAACACAGCCGTAACCTGCCCCTTGTCCTCGCCGTGGCGAACAAGACCGCCATCTCCGCGCCCGCCAAGCGCGAGCGACAGGCTATCGAGCAGGATGGATTTGCCAGCGCCGGTCTCCCCGGTCAGCACCGAGAGGCCGGTCTCGAAGGCGAGATCCAGCCGCTCGATCAGGACGATATCGCGGATCGAAAGCTGGATCAGCATTGGCCTCAGGTACCGAGCAGGAGTTTCTTGCCTGCGGCAGCAATCCACGAACCGGGGTTTTCACGCGGCTCGGTGCCACCACTCTTCAGCAGCTTGAAGGAGTCCGCATACCACTGACTGTCAGGATAGTTGTGGCCGAGAACCGCGGCTGCCGTCTGTGCTTCCTCGACGATGCCCATTGCGTAATAGGCTTCGACAAGGCGCGCAAGCGCTTCTTCGATCTGGTTGGTATTCGGATATTTCTCGACAACCGTGCGGAAGCGTGAGATCGCCGCCAGGTATTCCTTGCGCTCCATGTAGTAACGGCCGACCTGCATTTCCTTGCCTGCCATCTGATCGCGTGCGAAGCGGATTTTCGCCTGCGCGTCGTCGACGTATTCCGAATCCGGATAGTTGTCGATGACAGCCTGCATGGCCTCGACGGTCTTGGCGGCCGCGCGCTGGTCCTGCGTGACGTCCACGATCTGCTTCGAATAGGTCAGACCGATCAGATACTGCACGTAGGGAGCGTCCTTCGACTTCGGATACTGCGCCATATAGCGGTTGCCCGAAGCGAGAGCGTCGTCCAGACGGCCCTGGCGATACTTGACGAAGGTGCTCATCACGAGCGCCTTTCGCGCCCATTCTGAGAACGGGTTTTCGCGGTCGATTGCGTCGAACTTGCGCGCCGCCTCGGCCATGTTACCGGCCTTCATGTTGGCGAGGCCCTGCGTATAGAGGACATCCGGCGGATCGTTCTCCAGGCCGAGCTTGGTGATATCGATATCGGGGTCCGACTGGCATCCGGAAACTAAGGCACCTGCGCTCAGCACCAAGAGCGATGCGAACAAAGCGCGCGCTGTCTTCATCATACTATCAGACCCTGCATAACCCATCGGAATATCCCAACGCCGCCATCCCTCAACGGCAGCCACGCCTTGCTGGCGTTTCTAGCCACAAATGTGGAGCCAGAGCAACGCAATGATGATGCATTAACGCATTTTTGTGGCGATGCAGGCGATAAACGCCGGTTTTACACTGCGAATGCTGCATCTGGTGCTACTAAGCATCTGCGGCAGCACATCTATCGGGGAATCATCGCCGGCCTGCTCCCCATAAAGAAACCGCCTCTCGAAGGAGGCGGCCCTGGCCTAATAAATGCGATGGAGGTCATGCCGACCAGGGAGCAAATTCCGGCGCGTTGACCCGGATGAAATCCCGAGCCGCAACACGCTGGCGCGGCGCAGAGGTCTCGACAACCTCATAGGCGGTCGGGTCGCTGAGCAACGCCTTGAGAGCATTAGCATTCATCTTGTGACCGCCGCGGTAGGACCGATAGCAGCCGATGAAAGGAGCACCGGCGAGCGCCAGGTCGCCAACCGCATCGAGCGCCTTGTGGCGCACGAACTCGTCCTTGGCGTAGCGCAGGCCTTCGACGTTGATAACGGTGTTGTCGTCCGATATGACGACCGAATTCTCAAGCGACGAACCAAGCGCGTGGCCGGAGGCCCAAAGACGCTCGACATCGCGCATGAAGCCGAAGGTACGGGCACGCGACAGCTCGGACTTGAACGTCGCAGCCGTCATGTCGCCTTCCCACTTCTGTCGGCCGATCAGCGGGCAGTCGAAATCGATCTCAACCTCAAAGCGCATGCCGTCATAGGGACGGAACTCGCTCCACGAACCACCATGCTCGATGCGAACCGGCTTGGTGACGCGGATGTAGCGGCGCTTGACGCCAAGCGATACCAGGCCAACCTGTTCGATCGCCTCGATAAAGGGCATCGAGCTGCCATCCATGATGGGCATTTCGGAACCGTGAACTTCGATCAGGACGTTGTCGAGACCAAGCGCGTAGACAGCGGCCATGACATGCTCGATCGTCGCGACCGAGCGCGCCGGCGAGAAACCAAGAACGGTGCAGAGATCTGTATTGCCGACCTGAGAAGACACGGCACGATATTCGGAAACCTCGCCGTTGTCGTGCATGCGATTGAAGACAACGCCTGTGTCAGCTTCTGCCGGGTTGAAGGTAATCGAAACGTCAGCACCGGAATGAACGCCGATGCCCGAGAGCGTAATCGGGCGCGATACTGTCGTCTGAAAACCCAACATGCCAATAACCATAAATTTTTGCCTTTATTATCCCTGGTAATCCGCATCGGCTAACATGCCGAACCATCCGCCAGGGGTCATTTCACTCCGTCAGAGCCCCGCGACAAAGCGCAAGAAGACGGTTCCTTGAGCACATACATACGTGCGCCCGGGTTCCAATCCAAATCACTGTTTCTTTCGCATTGTTACGAAAGCATGCCTTTGAAATAACACCGCAATTCGTGTCGAATTCAGAGCTTTGAAACGGCAATGCCCGGGAGCGTACTCCCGGGCATCCTTGTGGCGATTCTGACCCTTGCCTCAGTTCGACTGGCGGCGCAGGAACGCAGGAATTTCAAGCTGATCGTCTTCCTGCATCATGCGAGCTTGCGGAACGCTTCGGCCCTGATCGTCGAGATTTCCGCGACGCGGCGCATAGAGGCTGGCTTCTGGAGAAAGCGGTCGGCGCTGCTGCGATGCCGCAGCCGGAGCCGAGGTCATCTCTGGCGCAACTTCCTCTTCGCGGCGACCAAGTGAGTTGGTGATCCGCTTCAGGAGCCCCATCGGGCCACGCTCTTCGTGGGCGTGAGACGGAGCGGCCGGCTGCGAGCGACGGTCGATCTCGGCCTGCACGACCGGCGGAAAGTCTTCCACCTTCGGCATGCGAACGGCCTGCTGGGCGGCCATCGGCTGCTGCATGACCGGAGCCGGCTGGCTCATGACCGGCTGCGGAGCCGGCTGGCTGATAACAGTCGCGTGAACGGGAGCCTGCTGAACCGGGGCGGGGCGAATGACGGGAGCGGCTTCCGGAGCAGCGAAGATCTTGCTCTGTGGGCGGAAGGTCTCCTGCATTGCCGGCTGCTGCACCGGAGCTGCAGCACGCGGAGCGTGGATCTCGAGCTCGCGTTCCATCTCGGCCTCGGCCGTGCGGATTGCCTGTGCAACCGAGTCGACGGGCTTGGGTGCCTGCTGCATGACAGGTGCAGGCTGAACAGCGGCCGGAGCCGGAGCAACGGCCGCGGAAGGACGCACGATCGGCTTCGCTGCCGGCTGGAAGGTCTTTCCTGCCGCGGCATTGATCGCACGATCGATACCGGTAGCAACAACGGAAACGCGGATGATGCCTTCGAGCGACTCGTCGAACGTCGCGCCGAGGATGATGTTCGCGTCCGGATCGACTTCCTCGCGGATGCGGGTCGCAGCTTCGTCGACTTCGAAGAGGGTCAGGTCGCGACCGCCGGTGATCGAGATCAGCAGGCCCTGTGCGCCCTTCATCGACGTTTCGTCGAGCAGTGGGTTGGCGATTGCAGCTTCGGCAGCCTGCATCGCGCGGCCCTGGCCGGATGCTTCGCCGGTGCCCATCATCGCGCGGCCCATTTCGCGCATGACCGAACGGACGTCGGCGAAGTCGAGGTTGATGAGACCTTCCTTCACCATCAGGTCGGTGATGCAGGCAACGCCGGAGTAGAGTACCTGGTCAGCCATCGCGAAAGCGTCGGCAAAGGTCGTCTTGTCGTTGGCAATGCGGAAGAGGTTCTGGTTCGGAATGACGATCAGCGTGTCGACCGACTTCTGCAGCTCTTCGATTCCGGCTTCGGCCAGACGCATGCGGCGACCGCCCTCGAAGTGGAAAGGCTTGGTAACGACGCCGACCGTGAGGATGCCCTTGTTTCGAGCCGCCTGAGCGACAACAGGAGCAGCGCCGGTGCCGGTGCCGCCGCCCATGCCGGCGGTGACGAAGCACATGTGCGTACCGTTCAGGTGATCGATGATTTCATCGATGCACTCTTCGGCTGCGGCACGGCCGACTTCCGGCTGCGAACCAGCACCGAGACCTTCAGTGACGTTGGCGCCGAGCTGGATGATGCGCTCCGCCTTGGTCATCGTCAGGGCCTGGGCATCCGTGTTGGCAACGACGAAGTCGACGCCCTGGAGGCCAGCGGAGATCATGTTGTTGACAGCGTTGCCGCCGCCGCCGCCAACACCGAACACGGTGATACGCGGCTTAAGCTCAGTGATATCCGGCTTTTGCAGCTTGATAGTCATGTTACCGTTCCTTCTCTTTATGGCCGCATCGCCACGCCGGCCAATTCACTCAATTGTCAGAAGCTCTCTTTCAACCACTGCCCCATGCGGGCAAAGCGGCTGGTATTTCCCCCAAGCGACATGAGCAGACCGCTCTGTGACGCATGTGTTTCCTGGTCCGCGACCTGCGGATAGATCATCAGACCGACGGCCGTCGAAAAGGCTGGGCCCTTCGCTGCAGTCGGCAGGCCCGAGACGCCCATCGGACGACCGATTCTGACGTTGCGGGCAAGAATGCGACGCGCAACTTCGGCAAGGCCGGTCAGCTGGCTCGCACCACCCGTCAGCACGACGCGCTTGCCGACGATCGGGCTGAAGCCCGAGCGCTGGATGCGGTCGCGGATCAATTCCATGGTTTCCTCGATACGGGCGCTGACAATGCGCGATACCAAAGCGCGCGGCACTTGCGTCGGCAGGTCGCGTTCGTCTTCGCCGATCGGCGGGATCGAGATCAACTCGCGCTCGTCCGAGGAGTTCGGCATTGCGGAAGCATGAACGACCTTGAGGCGCTCGGCATCTTCGATACGGGTCGAAAGGCCGCGGGCGAGGTCCGTAGTGACGTGATGGCCGCCGAGGCTGACGGCATCCGTGTGCACCAGCTTACCTTCTGCAAAGACCGAAATCGTCGTCGTTCCGCCCCCCATATCGATCGCCGCGCAGCCCAGCTCGACTTCATCGTCGACGAGAGCTGCCAGACCGGAAGCATACGGCGTCGCAACGATTCCCTCAACCGAGAGGTGAGCGCGATTGACGCTGAGCTCGAGATTTTTAAGCGCGGTACGCTCAGCGGTGACGACGTGCATGTCGACGCCGAGAACGTCACCGTACATCGACAAGGGATCTCGGATACCGCGTTCGCCGTCGAGCGAGAAGCCGGTTGCCAGCGAATGCAGCACGGCACGATCCTGGCGCAGCGACTGCTGGCAGGCTGCCGACAGAACCTTCTTGAGGTCGTTCAGTTCGACTTCCTGGCCACCGAGATCGATGGTTGCGGTGTAGATATCGCTCGTCAGACGACCGGCCGTGACGTTAACGATCAGGCTTTCGACCGTCAGGCCGGCCATGCGCTCGGCGGCATCGACAGCAAGGCGAATCACGCTTTCCAGCGCATCGAGGTCGGAAATCGCGCCGGTCTTGATGCCGCGCGAACGCTGGTGGCCAATCCCAATGATTTCAATGTTGTGCGTGCGGCCGGGCAGCACCTGGCTTTCCTCGCGAGGCGTCAGGCGGCCGATCATGCAGACGACCTTCGTCGATCCGATGTCGAGCACCGAAACGACGTGGGACCGCTTCGACGAAAGCGGCTTCAGGCGCGGCAATCCGAAATGGGACGAACCGAACAAGCTCATATATTTTGCCCCGCCTTCTTCAAATCCTTGGTCCGCTGATCAAGCACAAGTTGCCGGCGCGCCATGGCTTCCGGCGTCAACTGAATTGCCGTGCGGTCGGTGAGCCTGAGATCGACCGCAGCGATGTCGCGCTCCAGAAGGTCCTGCTCCTTCATGAACTTCGACAGCCGCGCCAGAGCCAGATCGACATCGTCTTCCGGCAACTTCACCGCAACGCCGTTGTCCATGTGCAGATCCCAGCGGCGACCCGACACCCAGACGTAGGCCTTTACCCGCGCCCTGATCTCCGGCCACTTCGCAAATTCGGTTTCGAGCGAGGTTGCGGCAACTTCAGCACCGCGACCAACCACCAGCGGCAACTGCGAAAACTTATTGTCACGAAGCGGAGCGATGACCGAGCCACCCTTCTCCACGAGAGAGAGTTCCTGACCATGCTGCCAGATGGCGTAAGCCTGTCGCTCCGTGAGCTTTACCTCGATCGTCTTCGGATAGACCTTGCGAACTTCGACATTCTCGACCCAGGGAAGTTTCGCGATCTTCTGACGCGCGGCATCGACATCGAGCGCCACGAGCGAGGTCGTACCGTCCAGCCCCAACAACTGCAGGATCTCGATTTCGGAGGTCTCGGAATTGCCGGACACCTTCACGTCATCAATCGCAAAGCCTGCAGCCGTCGTCGTCGCCTGCGCAACCGCTTCGGTGTGACCACCGAGCGACATGCCGTAGAGACCCGTCGCCGCAAAGAATGCCAAGGCGGATACCGTCCCAACGTGAGCCGGAATATGGATGCGGCCACTCCCGAGGCTGACAAGAAAGCGCACAACGCGACGCAGCGGGCGCGGCAGAACCAACCGACCATCACCCTCGGGAAACGAGAGCTCCGCCTGATGACTTGGGCGCCCTATTCTTTTGACCGTCACCGAGAACAAGAAGCGTCCTCCACCATCCAACGGAGAAATTCACCAAACGTGTAGCCGGCATGACCGGCCATTTCGGGCACCAGGGAGGTTGGAGTCATGCCTGGCTGAGTATTGATTTCCAGCCAGATGATTTCACCATCTTCGGAGAAGCGATCGTCGTAACGAAAGTCGGAGCGACTCACGCCACGGCAACCAATTGCTTGATGCGCCCTTAACGCCAATGATTGTATTTTTTGGTAAATATTCGGTGAAATTTCCGCCGGAATGACGTGTTTCGATCCACCTGCCACGTACTTGGCATCGTAGTCGTAGAAGCCATGCCCGACCGGCACGATTTCGGTGACGCCGAGCACTTGATCGCCCATCACACCGCAGGTCAGCTCTCGACCGTAGATGTAGCGCTCGACAAGAACCTGCTCGCCATAGCGCCATTCCGGAGAGCTGATGATTTGCGGAGGATGGGATTGATCTTCCTGAACGATCACTACGCCGAAGCTGGAACCCTCGCGCACAGGCTTCACGACGTAGGGAGGTTTCATCGGGTGCTCCGCCGGAAAGGCGAATCGATTGATCACCTCGGATTGAGCAACCGGAATGCCGACAGCAGCTGCAACGCCCTTGGCCTTCTCCTTGTCCATGGCGAGCGCTGACGCAAGCACGCCGGAGTGCGTATAGGGAATCTCAAGATATTCGAGGACGCCCTGGATCGTGCCATCCTCGCCATAGGGGCCGTGCAGCGCATTGAAGACGACATCGGGCCGCAAGGCAGCAAGCTTGGCAGACACATCGCGATCGACGTCAATCCGCGTCACCTGGAAGCCCTCAGCCTCGAGAGCGTCCGCGCACGCCGTCCCGGAGGAAAGGCTTACCGGCCTCTCCGAGGAAAACCCGCCCATCAGGACAGCGACATGCTTGCGACTCATCAACACCCCCAAAAATAACCTGCACTGTGAATTTCGACGCTTGCACCAAGCTTGTTTCCCGTCCGAATCTCGCTCGGTGACGCAGGTGTATTAGAGCCTGATTATGGTTAATGAAGTGTTTACTTTCGTTAATTTTTGCCTCGAACGCCCCTCCGGAGGAAGGCCGTGCAACGTTCAGAAAACCCCACGACAACGGCGGCTTTCGTGCAGCATCCCATCAGGAATTCGCACCAGTTCGATGGCTTTTCCGCCCGTCAACTTTGAGGTTCGGCCACCCAGAAGCGCCGAATCGTCGGAAAAATGCAAAGCGTACTAATTTTTTTTGCGTTTGTTACTCGGTGGGCATTTGCGCCGAATTAAAATTGCGTTAAGAGCCGTCTGCCTCCCAAGGGCACCGGTGTAATCCCAATTGGAATGAAAATGTCAGACGCGATATCCAGAGTATCGCCGACGCCCGCTTTATCGAACAATGCGCAAGTCAACTCGCCGGCGCGTGTTCTGATCGCGAGCCTTGTCGGCACCACGATCGAATTCTTCGATTTTTACGTTTACGCCACAGCCGCCGTGCTGATCTTCCCGACGCTGTTCTTCCCGAACAGTGATCCGACCACGGCCCTGCTTGCTTCCTTTGCAACCTTCTCGATCGCCTTCTTCGCCCGTCCACTGGGCGCCGTAGTCTTCGGCCATTTCGGCGACAGGATCGGCCGCAAGACGACGCTCGTCGCCGCCCTGCTCACCATGGGCATTTCGACGGTCGTGATCGGTCTTCTGCCCTCCTACGAGTCGATTGGCGTTCTCGCGCCGCTGCTGCTCGCGCTCTGCCGCTTCGGCCAGGGCTTTGGCCTAGGCGGTGAATGGGGCGGCGCCGTGCTGCTCGCCACCGAGAATGCACCGGAAGGCAAGCGCAGCTGGTACGGCATGTTCCCGCAGCTCGGCGCGCCGGTCGGCCTGTTCCTCTCCTCGGGCATCTTCTGGCTGCTGCTGCAGGTCATGTCGCAAGATGATCTGCTGAGTTGGGGCTGGCGCGTGCCGTTCATCTCTTCGATTCTGCTGATCGCCATCGGTCTCTGGGTTCGTCTCTCGATCACCGAAACGCCGGCGTTCCAGAAGGCGATTGACAAGCAGGAGCGCGTTGCAGTCCCGGTTGCCGAACTCTTCCGCAAGCACAAGCGCAGCCTGTTCCTCGGCACCTTCGTGGCGCTCGCCACTTTCGTGCTGTTCTACATCGGCTCGGCTTACCTTCTGTCTTACAATGTCAAGGTCCTGAAGATCCCGTTCCCGGACGCGCTTAAGATCCAGATCGTCGGTTCCGTCGCCTTCGGTATCTTCATCCCGATATCAGGCAAACTCGCCGAGCGCTTCGGCCGCCGCGAGATGCTGATCCTCACCACCTTGCTGATCGGTATCTTCTCGTTCTTCCTGCCCGGTCTGATGACCGGCGGCGAAGGCAGCATTGTTGTGTTCGCGATCGTCTCCATGGCGCTGATGGGCATGACTTACGGTCTGATCGGCACGGCGCTTGCTGCGCCCTTCCCGACTGCCGTGCGCTATACCGGCTCGTCGATCACCTTCAACCTTGCCGGCATCTTCGGCGCTTCGCTGGCGCCCTACATTGCCACTTGGCTGCAGGCAAACTACGGCATGCAATATGTCGGCTACTATCTCGGTCTTTCTGCCGTCATCACCTTGATCTGCATTCTGGCCTCCGGCCGCAACGAAGTCTGATCACGAAAACAGTCCAGTTCGAAGGGCCGCGACGGGAAACTGCCGCGGCCCTTTTCATTGTTGCCGGCTAACGCCTTGCCCCTAGATTCTCGAAAACGGGGAGAGCCGGGATGCTGACACGACGATCACTGCTGGCACAAAGTGTAGGCGCCGGAATCTCGCTGACACTGCCGTCCATTGCGAGCCGGCCAGCGTCCCGCCGATCAATGTCACCTTCCTTGTCATCAACGACGTCCATGCGTGCCGCTTCGGAGACGGGCTAAGTCCCAACTGCCAGTGTGAAGGCAAGACCGACGCAAACCTGCTCCGTCACATTCTTGCGCTCAACGGCATTCACCACCAGGCATGGCCCACTGAGATCGCAGGGGAGCCGAGCGGCCTTCTGCTCGCCGGTCAGCCGATTGCGAGGCCGCAGGGCATTACCGTGTGTGGCGATGTGACCGATGATGGCGGCGGCCAGACTGCGGAGTTCGCAGAAGGGTCGCAGCTACTGGAGTCTTCTCAACGCTACCAGCAAGGACGCGGTGCCGACCACGTGCACTTTCCCGTCTATGTTGGGCTCGGCAACCACGATCTCGATCAGGACGGGCGCCCGCCGCAAATCGATTGGTACCGCGACGAACTGCGTGATTACGTGCAGATGAACCACAAGCCGAGCGTCTTCTTCAAGCCGCTGGTGCCTGTCGACAACTACGACGAAGCATCGGACAACTACTCCTGGAATTGGGGTGGCCTGCATCTGATTCAGGCGCAGCGTTACGCTGGGACAACACAAGAGGTTCAGCGAGCAGCCTCGATTGGATGAAACGCGATCTCGAGACCTATGCGTCCGATGGCCGCCCGGTGGTCATCTTCCAGCACTATGGATGGGACCGGTTTTCCCTCGAGCGCTGGAATCCTGAAATGAAGACATTCACGTTAAGAGGAAGCGGTGCGCCCCACTGGTGGGGTGAATCGGAACGTCAGGAACTCCTCGCAACCCTCGAAGGCTACAACGTAATCGGTATTTTCCACGGCCACGAGCACAACACGCCGATGGCCTATCGGGTCGGCAAGCTGGACGTTTTCAAAGCAAAAGCCGCCTTCATGGGCGGCTTCTGCCTTGTCCGGGTGACAAGCAACACGATGGATGTAGCGATCGGCGAAGCCAGTGACGACAGGGGCGGCGTAACTTTCTCCACCGCCTTCAGCAAACGCCTCACCTAACGTTACTCGTTGGTTACGCCTTGGAAAGGACGAACCTCACGTCCTGGCATGAAGACGCCGAGACGCTTGATTTCCCACTCGAGCTTGATACCGGATTTTTCGAAGACTTCGCGACGGACCTGTTCGCCGAGATATTCGAGATCATATCCCGTCGCCTGCCCCATGTTGATCATGAAATTGCAATGAAGCGACGACATCTGGGCGCCACCGATCACCAGCCCGCGGCATCCCGCTTCGTCGATGAGCTTCCAGGCGGAATGGCCGTCCGGATTCTTGAAGGTCGAGCCGCCGGTCTTCTCGCGGATCGGCTGGACCGTTTCACGATGACTGCGCACGGCATCCATCTCGGCCCGGATCTTGGCGCGGTCCTCGCTGTACCCTTCGAAGAGCACCGAGGTGAAAATCAGATCGCTCGGCACCGATGAATGACGGTAGGAATAGCCCATATCCGCGTTCGACAGGACAAGCTTGTTGCCCTTGCGATCAACCGCATTCACCTCGACGAGCCGCTCGCGCGTCTCCCCGCCGTTGGCGCCGGCGTTCATGCGCGCTGCGCCACCAATGCTGCCGGGAATACCGTAGTAGAAATGGAAGCCGCCGATGCCGTTGTCCATAGCCATGGCTGCGACATGCTTATCGGGGCAGATCGCACCAGCGCGTATGCGGTTCTCGCCCGCAAGCTCGACGGCGCCGAAGCCCTTTGCCGAAAGCCGCAACACCACGCCGGGAATGCCGCCGTCACGAACCAGGATGTTCGATCCGACGCCAACGACGGTGACCGGGACTTCCTCCGGCAAAAGCTTGAGGAAAGCAATCAGGTCGTCCTCATCATGCGGCTGGAACATCAACTCGGCCAGACCGCCAGCGTGGAACCACGTGACGCGGTCCATCGGCGCATCCGGCGTGATCCTACCGCGGATGTTCTTTACACCGTCGCCGAGCGACGCAAGAAGCTTTTCCCCATTCACCTGTTTCATGCAGATATTCCCGAAAGGCTTTCCAATTGCTTGGGCAACGCTGCCGCCCAGTATGTGATACTCCCAGCCCCCAACAGAACCACAAAATCCCCCGGCTTTGCAATCTCTGCGACCATTTCAGGCAAAAGCTCTTGGGAAGGCAGGAAGCGGGCATCGCGGTGACCGCCCGATTTGATCCGGGATACGAGTGCCTCGGAATTCACCCCTTCGATCGGATCCTCACCCGCCGCATAGACAGGCGCGAGGAAAATGCTGTCCGCATCGTTGAAGCAAGACGCGAACTCCTCGAAGAGGCTGGATAGCCGCGAATAGCGATGCGGCTGATGAACTGCGATCACGCGACCCTTGCAGGCTTCGCGCGCAGCGCGCAGCACGGCTTTGATCTCGACAGGATGGTGGCCGTAGTCGTCGAAGATCTGGACGCCATTCCATTCGCCGGTCAGCGTGAAGCGGCGCTTGACGCCGCCGAAGGAGGCCAGTCCCTTGGCAATGTCCTCGCTGGACATACCGAGGCGATTGGCAACCGCGATCGCGGCGGTGGCATTGGATATGTTGTGCCGTCCGGGCATCGGCATCACGAGATTGTCGAGCCTGATCACCTGCCCGGTTCTCCGGCGGCGGATCTCTACGTCGAAGATCGAGCGCGGACCGTCGACACGGACATTCATGAAACGAACGTCGGCCTGCGGATTCTCGCCATAGGTAACGATCTTGCGGTCCTCGATCCGGCCGACGAGCGCCTGGACTTCCGGATGGTCGAGGCACAGCACGCCGAAGCCGTAGAACGGCACGTTCTCGACGAACTGGCGGAATGCGCCGCGAACCGCATCGAAATTGCCGTAGTGGTCCAGATGCTCGGGGTCGATGTTAGTGATGACGGCAACGTCGGCGGGAAGCTTCAGGAACGTGCCGTCGGACTCGTCGGCCTCCACCACCATCCACTCACCCTCACCCATGCGAGCGTTGGTGCCATAGGCATTGATGATACCGCCGTTGATGACGGTAGGGTCGAGACCGCCTGCCTCCAACAGCGTTGCCACCAGCGACGTGGTTGTGGTCTTGCCATGCGTACCGCCGATCGCGATCGCATTGCGGAACCGCATCAATTCGGCAAGCATCTCCGCCCGGCGAACGACCGGCAGCAGCTTTTCACGCGCCGCGACAAGCTCGGGGTTGTTCTTCTTGATCGCAGTCGAGACGACCACCACTTCGGCGTCACCGAGGTTTTCTGCCTTGTGGCCGACGAAGACTTCGATGCCCTTGTCACGCAAGCGTTGCACGTTGGCGCTGTCGGCCTGATCCGATCCCTGCACGCGGTGACCGAGATTGTGGAGCACCTCGGCAATGCCGCTCATGCCGATGCCGCCGATGCCGATGAAATGAACGAGGCCGATGGCCTTCGGCATTTTCATGCGCGTTTCCCCTTGAACTCTGCAATTGTACGTCGTGCCGCAATAGCCTCTACCATGTCGGCAAGCAAGTTCGCAGCGTCGGGTTTACCCGCTTGCCTGGCTGCAGCGGCCATCCGGGCGAGCTTTTCCGGATCGTTCATCGCATGGGTGAGTATCGAAGCGATCTTCTCCGGCCAAAGCTCGGCCTGCGGAATGACCTTGGCTCCGCCGGTCGCCGCAAGCGCTGCCGCGTTCGCCGCCTGATCGTGGTCCAAAGCATGTGGGTAAGGCACAAGCACTGCCGGCCGCCCGATCACGGAAATCTCCGAAACCGTGGATGCACCGGAACGGCAGATGACGAGATGTGCCGCGGCAAGTCGTTCGGCCATGTCGCTGAAGAACGGCGCCGTATCAGCAGCCATCTTCAATTGAGCGACGCAAGCGCTCAACATGCCCATATCTTCCGGACGCACTTGCTGGGTGATGCGCAGGCGATCGCGAAGCCCGTCCTCGAGCAAGCTGATGGCTGTCGGCATCGCCTTGGAGAAATACTGCGCGCCCTGGCTGCCGCCAAAGACGACGAGATTGAAAGGCTCACCGGGATTGGACGGAGAATACGGCACTTTCGCCGCCTCGATGATGGCCGGTCGCACCGGATTGCCCGTTGTCACCGTCTTGCTCGGAAACTGGCCGTCGCCTTCGGGCAGGAACCCGCCTGCAATCGCCTGCATACGGCTAGCCAGCGCCTTGTTGGCGCGGCCCATCACGGCGTTCTGCTCGTGGATCATCGCAGGCACGCCGAGGCGCGTTGCAGCGAGCAGCGGCGGTACGGTGGGATACCCGCCGAAGCCAACGACCACCACAGGCTTGAGACGCGCGATAAGCTTCTTGGCAGCCCGCATTCCGGTCCACAGCGTCCACAGCGAGCGCGCGACAGCGACCGGATTCTTGGAGCCTATCGTCGACGACGGCACGACATGAATCTCATCGGCCGGGAATTTGCCGGCATAACGCTCGGCACGGCTATCGGTGACCAGGTGCACGGAATAGCCGCGCTCCTTCAGCTTGTAGGCCAGAGCCTCCGCAGGAAACACATGACCGCCGGTTCCCCCGGCGGCAAGCAGGACAATGCCTTTACTCATAAGCAATTACTCCGCCGGCATTCCGTGCGCGACGCGGAAGAGGCTCCGATCCTGCGCACGTTTTTCCGGCCTGTGACGCGTCAGCGCGAGAATGAACCCCGCGGTAACGCAGATGGCGACCATGGACGAACCGCCGTAGGAAATCAGCGGCAGGGTCATGCCTTTCGCCGGTAGCAGTTCGAGATTGACGCCTACGTTGATGATCGACTGTATGCCGATCTGCAGCACGAGGCCAGCGACGGCAAAGCGGTTGAAGTCGTTCCGCTCCTTGTAGGCATGCGAGAGACCGCGCAGCACGAGGACGGAAAACAGCGCAACGAGCGCCATGCAGAAGACGATGCCGAACTCTTCGGCCGCGACCGAGAAGATGAAGTCGGTATGCGCGTCGGGGATGATCCGCTTGACGATGCCCTCGCCAGGTCCCTGGCCGAACCAATCGCCACGAATGATGGCTTCGCGTGCCGTGTCGATCTGAAAAGTATCACCTTCGCCGGTCAGGAACTTGTCGATGCGCAGCGCCACGTGCGGGAAGATGTAATAGGCGCTGACAAGGCCGCCGACACCGCCTGCGCCGAGCAGGATGATCCAGATCCACGGCATGCCGGCCATGAAGAACATGCCGCCCCACACCGCCGTCGTCAGGATCGTTTGCCCAAGGTCGGGCTGCGCGACCAGAAGTGCAGCGACAATGCCGAAAAGTATGATGGCAAACAGGTTACCCGGAATCTCCGGCTGCCTTGCATGCTCGGCAAAGAGCCAGGCACAGACGACGACAAAGGCCGGCTTCATGAATTCGGAGGGCTGGATAGAGATGCCGGCAAGCGTGACCCAGCGGCGGGAGCCTTTGACCTCGACACCGAAAAACAACGCCAGCAACATCATGCCAAGGGCGACGATCAACAGGATGATCGCCGTTCGCCGCACCTGGCGGGGCGTCAGAAAGGAGAGGCCAACCATCACCGCGAGCGACGGGATCATGAAAGCGGCATGGCGCTTGACGAAGTGGAACGGCTCCAGCCCGATGCGCTCGGCGACGGCGGGCGACGCGGCGAAAGACAGCATGAAGCCGATGCCCATCAGGAAGATGAACATCGCCAGGAAGAAGCGGTCGATGGTCCAAAACCAATCGGCCAGAGGCCCACGTTCCGCGCGGCTTACCATGTTATTTATCTCCTGTTGCCGAATCGATCAGCATGGTGATTCCGTCGAGCGCTGCCACATGGCTGACAAATGCATCGCCCCTGACTTCGAAGTTCTTATATTGGTCGAAGCTTGCGCAAGCCGGGGATAACAGCACGGCCAGAGGACCGCTTTCGTCCTTTTCGGCATCGGCAGCTGCATGAGCGACGGCGCGCTCCAACGTCCCCGAAATCTCATAGGGCACGGCCTCGCCGAGTGTCGCGGCAAACTCGGCCGCGGCTTCGCCGATCAGATAGGCCTTGGCGATCCGCGGGAAGAACCCCGTCAGTGAGGTAATGCCTCCGGCTTTCGGCAAGCCGCCGGCGATCCAGTAAATGCGGTCGTAGCTCGACAACGCCGGAGCCGCGGCATCGGCGTTGGTGGCCTTCGAGTCGTTGACGAAGACGACGTTGCCGCGACGCCCGACCGGCTGCATCCGGTGCTTGAGGCCGGGAAAGGATGCGAGCCCGGCGCGTATCTCTTCTTCGGAGACGCCGACGGCCAGGCATGCGGCAAGCGCCGCTGCGGCATTCTGTGCGTTGTGGCTGCCGCGCAGCGTCTGGATCCCGTCGAGATCGGCAATCGACTTTGTTGCGCCTCCCGAGGCCTGGATGAGCTTCGTTCCATCCGCGTAGATGCCGTAGGGAAGTGCATGACGGCGGGAAATGCGCATGACCTTGCCGCCGGCCCGCTCGATACGATCCGCGATCATCTGGCAGTGGCTGTCGTCCACGCCGATGACGGCGACGTCACTGCCGGCAACCAGCCGCTCCTTGATGTCGGCATAGTGCTGCATCGTGCCATGACGATCGAGATGATCCGGCGTCAGGTTGAGCAGGATGCCGGCGGACGGATTGACCGTCGGCGCGAGGTCGATCTGGTAGGACGAGCATTCGACGACGTAAAAACGTCCATCCTTCGGCGGGTCGAGCGTCAGCACCGCCGTCCCGATATTGCCGCCGAGTTGCGTATCGCGGCCGCTCGACTTCAGGATATGCGCGATCAGCGCTGTCGTCGTCGACTTGCCGTTGGTACCGGTAATGGCAATGAACGGGCAATCGGGCGCATGAGCCCGGCGCTCGCGCACGAAGAGCTGGACGTCGCCGACGACATCGACGCCGGCGGCACGCGCAAGATCAACGGTCCAGTGCGGCTTGGGATGCGTCAGCGGCACACCCGGTGAGAGCACGAAAAGCGACTGCGCGCTCCAGTCGATGGTGCGCAGATCGGCGGTATGGATGCCCTCGGCGGCGGCTTTGGTAACGCTATCCGGATTATCATCCCACGCGGTCACCTCGGCGCCGCCCAGTTTCAGCGCGCGCGCCGTGGCAAAGCCGGAACCGCCGAGCCCGAATAGCGCGACCTTCTTTCCTGATAGCGTCGTAACGGGAATCATCGCCGCCTCACCGCAGCTTCAGGGTGGAGAGACCAAGCAGGGCAAGACCGACCGCGATGATCCAGAACCGGATCACCACCTGGCTTTCCGTCCAGCCCTTCTTCTCGAAATGGTGATGGATCGGCGCCATCAGGAAGACGCGCCGGCCGGTCATCTTGAAGTAGCCAACCTGGATGATGACCGAGAGCGTTTCCATCACGAACAGGCCACCGATGATCGCCATGACGATCTCATGCTTGGTAGCGACGGCAACCGTGCCGATCGTGCCGCCAAGCGCCAGCGAGCCGGTGTCGCCCATGAAGATTGCGGCGGGCGGCGCGTTGAACCAGAGGAATCCGAGGCCGGCGCCGATGACGGCCCCAAGCACCACCGAGAGCTCGCCGGTGCCCGGTACGAAGTTGATCTGCAGATAGTTTGCAAAGACGGCGTTACCCGCGAGATACGCAATCACCCCGAAGGATGCTGCGGCAATCATCACCGGCACGATGGCGAGCCCATCGAGACCATCGGTCAGGTTCACGGCATTGCCGGCACCGACGATCACGAAGCCGCCGAAGAGGACGAACATGATGCCGAGGTTGATCATGAAGTCCTTGAAGAACGGGAACGCGATCGATGAGCCGAAGGTCGAACCCGCGGTTCCGGATGCAAGCGCCGTTCGCATCATGAAGTAAACGGCAATGCCTGCGATCACGAACTCGATGCCGAGTCGCGCCTTGCCGGAGAAGCCCTTGTGGCTTTGCTTGGTGACCTTCAGGTAGTCGTCATAGAAGCCGATCGCGCCGAAACCGAGGGTGACGAGCAGCGTGGCAACCACGTAGACGTTGGAAAGATCAGCCCATAGCAGCGACGACCCGACGATACCCGCGAGGATCATCAGGCCGCCCATGGTCGGCGTACCTGCCTTCTTGAAGTGTGTCTGCGGACCGTCGGCGCGGATCGGCTGCCCCTTGCCTTGGCGGATGCGCAGCGAGTTGATGATCGTCGGACCAAAGAGGAAGACAATGAAGGCGGACGTAAACAGGGAGGCGCCCGTGCGGAAGGTAATGTACCTGAACAGATTCAAGAATTTCAGGTGTTCCGACAGTTCGACAAGCCAAATCAGCATTCAGGGCCCCTTGTTTACCCGCTCAAAAATCGCGTTGCGTGTCGGCAAATGGCGGGAACTTGTCAAGAAGCGCGGCGACGATCTTTCCGAAACCTATGCCCAGTGACGATTTTACCATCAGCACGTCGCCAGCCACGACGGAGTTCAGTACGTATTCGCTTAGTTCTTCTGTCGTCTCGTAGTGAACGACCTGGACGCTCTCCGGGAGCGATTCCTTCAGCGCAGCCATTTCACGACCGGCCAGCCAGACATGCTCAATGCCGGCAGCAAGCAACGGCCCCGCCAGATCCGAATGGACCCTTTCCGCGTAGTCGCCCATCTCCAGCATGTCGCCGAGTACGGCGATGCGCCGCCCCGCCCCCGTCGGCACCGCGCTCGCAAGCACGGCGATTGCCGCCCTCATAGAGGCGGGATTGGCGTTGTAGCTCTCGTCGATGACCGTGAAGGCGCCGTGGTCGATCATCAGCCGATGACGGCGGCCCCTGCCCTTCTCGGGCTGGAGCGTCGCGAGGGCGCCGATCGCCTGCTGCATGTCCGCACCGACTATCTTCACGACCCCGAGGGCAGCCAGCGCATTCTCCGCGATGTGCCGGCCCGGCGCACCGATTGCCACTTCCTTCGTGTCGCCGTCGATGGTGATCCAGAGCGTCGAACTCTGGTCCGAGCCGTTAAACTCTGCCAGGCGGAAATCCGCTTTCGCGTGCTGACCGAAGGAATGGATGTGGTGGATACCGCAAGCTTGTGCCGTCCGCTCCAGAAAGTTGAACTGGTCGTTGTCTCGATTGAGCACGACCTGCCCACCGGACACGACGCCTTCGAAAATCTCGGCCTTGGCCGTCGCGATCTCACGAATGCTCTTGAAGTTGCCAAGGTGTGCCGGCGCGATTGTCGTGATCACGGCGACATGCGGCTTGATCATCTTGACCAGCGGGCGGATCTCGTCCGGATGGTTCATGCCCACTTCGAAGACACCAAAATACGTGTCGAGCGGCATCCGGGCGAGCGTCAGGGGTACGCCCCAGTGATTGTTGAATGAGGCAACGGAAGCGTGCACCTTGCCCGATGGAGACAAGACCCGGCGCAGCATCTCCTTGGTGGTCGTCTTGCCGACCGAACCGGTGACGGCAATGATCTGGGCGCGCGAACGGGCGCGAGCAGCCTGTCCGAGCTTTCCGAGTGCCGCCAACACATCTTCGACAACGATCACTGGGACGGTGAGCCGCCCCATGGCTGGCAGGCGCGCTTCGCTGACGACGAGAAGAGCGGCTCCGTTTGCCATCGCCATCGACGCGAAGTCGTGGCCATCGACGCGGTCGCCCTTGATGGCGAAGAAGGCTTCGCCGGGCGCAATGGAGCGGCTGTCGATGGAAATCCCGGTAATGCCCTCAGGCAAAGTGCCGAACGGCCGCCCTGCCATGGCGGCAATCATGTCTTCCGTCGTCCAAAGCCAGTTCACGGTTTCAGCTCCTCCAAAGCCTTACGCAATTCGGCGTGATCCGAAAACGGCAGGGTGACGCCCCCTATCGTCTGCCCTTCCTCGTGCCCCTTGCCGGCGACGATCAGCGTGTCGCCGGATGTCAGCATCCCGACCGCCGTTCGGATCGCCTCGGCGCGGTCGCCGATTTCGGTTGCGCAGCCAGCGGCCGCCATGATCTCGGCACGGATGCTCGACGGCTCTTCGGAGCGCGGATTGTCGTCCGTGACAATCACCACATCGGCCAGACGGCAGGCGATTTCGCCCATGATCGGGCGCTTGCCGCGATCGCGGTCGCCACCGCAGCCAAACACGACGATGACGCGGCCCGTAGTAAACGGACGAACGGATTCCAGGACGTTGGCAAGCGCGTCTGGCTTGTGTGCGTAGTCAACATAAGCAAGCGCGCCGTCCCTGGTGTGGCCCACCAGCTCCAGTCGACCCGATGCGCCCTGCAGCTTTTCGAGGGCCGCCATGGCAACCTTCGCCGGCACACCCGTCGACATGGCGAGACCTGCCGCGACGAGCGCATTGGCCACCTGGAAGTCGCCCGCAAGCGGAATGTCGACCTCGAAGATTTCGTCCTCGGCATGGATTTCAGCCACCTGCTTGTGGCGGAAATGCTCGACGCGCTTCAGCGTCAGGTAGTCACCCTTGCGACCAACGGTGCGGACGTCATGACCCGAGTCGCGCGCCGCTTTGACGGCTTGCTCCGACCACGCATCGTCAGCGAAGATCACCGCCGGTGCGCCCTTTGGCAGCAGCGTATCGAAAAGCCGCATCTTCGCGGCCATGTAGCTTTCGATCGTCGGATGATAGTCCATGTGATCGCGGCCTAGATTGGTAAAGGCAGCGGCAGTGAGCCTGACGCCATCCAGACGGCCCTGATCGAGGCCATGGCTGGAGGCTTCCATCGAGGCATGTGTAACGCCCTCCCCGGAGAGCTCAGCCAGTAATTTGTGAAGCGAAACTGGATCGGGCGTCGTCAGCGAGCCATATTCATTGCGTGTCGGAGAGACGACACCAGTCGTACCGATCATCGCCGCCGGATGGCCGGCATAAGCCCAGATCTGCCGCGTAAAGGAGGCAACCGACGTCTTGCCTGCAGTACCGGTCACGGCAACCATCGTTTCCGGCTGCTTGCCATAGAAGTGAGAGGCCGCGATCGAGAGGAAGCGGCGCGGATCGTTCACGACGAGAACAGGTATGGAAGCATCAATGCCATGGGAGGCAATGGCCACGACAGCACCGCGCGTCGCCGCATCGGCGATAAAACCTGCTCCATCTGCCTTCGTCCCGGCGACAGCTACAAACACCATTCCGCGTTCGATCTTGCGGCTGTCGGACGAGATGCCCAAAACCGCCAGCGCCCCGACAGACCCGGCTAATTGATTTTCAAGTTCCGGAAATGCATCTCCGGCGATGTCTCGCAAGTTCATCGAATGTACTTTTCTCTTTCAAGCCGCCGCGCCCCCGTGGCGAATCGGCTCCGACATTCATTCAGACTCAATAAGACACCAACATGGCCGATCCGTCGTCACCGAACTTGGGTTCCACACCGAGAATTGGCGCTGCGCGGGCAATGATGTTCTTCACCATCGGTGCAGCAGTATACGCGGCGATGTTCTGACCTTTCTCGCCATTGTGCGGTTCATCGCAGAACGTCAGCACGACATACTTCGGATCCTCGATCGGAAATGCGGCGAGGAACGCATTGAAGTTGAGGTTCGTCGCATAGCGGCCATTGACCACCTTGTCAGCCGTGCCAGTCTTGCCGCCGACGTTGAAGCCGGGGACGTCAGCATTGCGGCCGGAGCCCTTGATGCCGTTCAGCTTGAAGAGATAACGCACGTCGTCGCTGGTCGACTTCTTGACAACCACTTCAGCAACCTCGTCCGCCTGTTCCCGATTGCGCGGCAGGAAGGTTGGCTCGATGAGCTTGCCGCCGTTAACGAGCGCCGCGCCGGCAACCGCCGTCTGCAGTGGCGTCGTGGAAACGCCGTGGCCGAAGGAAATCGTGATCGAGTTGATCTTCTTCCAAACCTTCGGTTGGCTCGGCATCTTCACTTCCGGCAGTTCGGTCTGCATCTTGGTCAAAAGGCCGAGCTTCGTAAGATAATCCTTCTGAGCATCCATCCCGACAATGTCGATGATGCGAGCTGTGCCGACGTTCGACGAATACTGGAACACCTCAGGCAGCGTCAGCCAACGGCGCTGGCCGTGGAAGTCGTGAATGGTGAAGCCGCCGATGCGGATCGGCTGCGTCGCATCGAAGCTGTCGTTCAGGCTGACCTTGCCCGTGTCGAGCGCCATGGCAAGCGAGAACGTCTTGAAGGTCGAGCCCATTTCGAACGTGCCGTTCGACATGCGGTTCAGCCAGCCCTCCTTGGCGCCCTCCAGCGGGTTGTTCGGATCGAAATCCGGGGCCGATGCCATTCCGAGCACTTCGCCGGTATGAATATCGAGGATGACAGCGCCGGCGCCCTTGGCCTCGTAGTTCTTGACCGCGTTGACGACGACATCGCGCACGATGTTCTGGACGCGGACGTCAATCGACAGGCGAACGGGCTCCAGCGGCTGGTCGCTTGTCATGCCGACGGAGGCGAGGTCGGCAAGGCCCTGATCGTCAATGTATTTTTCCATGCCGGCAACGCCGCGGTTGTCGATGTTGACGTAACCGAGAATGTGCGCTGCGGTGGCGCCACCCGGATAAAAGCGGCGCTTCTCAGGGCGGAAGCCGATGCCCGGAATGCCGAGCGCAAGGATCTGGCTCTGTTGCTTCGGCGTCAGCTGGCGACGCAGCCAGGCGAAGTGGGACGTGCGGTTCGCGAGCTTCTTGTAAGTCCCCTTCATGTCGAGGTCGGGCATAACGGTGGCGAGTTTCTCGACCGCCTCGTCGGGATCGACAACCTTGTTCGGCTCGGCAAACAGCGAGACGGTGCGGATATCGGTCGCCAGCACCTCGCCGTTTCGGTCCAGGATATCCGGGCGCGACGCCATCAGACGATCAGGCGGCAGGATACTGGACACGACATCGGGGTCGCGGACTGCGTATTCGACGAGACGCCCGCCGATCACGCAATAAACAGCAACGAAGCCGACGATCAGGAGCCCGACGCGGCTCTTGGCCTGTCCCGCCCTCTTTTTTCGCGATCCCTCGATCGGCCTATTGCCGCCGAGGCGGTTGTGCGTGCCGGCGGAGAAATGCGCCTGGCTCTTCAAGACCATGATGCGTGAAAGAAACGACATCTCTACTCCACCGATCCGGTTGCCATCATGTCTTCTTCTTCGGGTTCAGGCGCCACCGCCTTTGGCTTCGCCTTGGCACCGGCCTTCGCTTCGGTAATGTCGGGAACCGGAACTTGCGACTTCAGCATCGGCAGTTCCTTGGCATGAACCAGCGACGTGGAAGCCGTCGGCTGCAGCTGAAGCTCACCATTGTAGTTGTTGACGAGCCGCTCGAGCCTGTTCGGCTGGGACAACAGAGCCCAATCGGCCTTCAACAGATCGATGGTATCCTTCTCGAGCTTGATCTCCGCTTCAAGGCGATGAACTTCCTCGAGCTTGAGCTCGGCATGGTGCTTGATCGTATAGGTGACAGCAGCAGCTGCTGTCATGACACCGACGAGGATGAGGTCCAAGGTTCTCAGCATATCAGGCTCCGAGCTTTCCGAGACTCGCCAGATTCGGCAGCCCGAAGATGGAAATATCCGCCGCTTCAGCGGGTGCGGCAGTGCGCAGCCCTGCCCGCAGCTTGGCAGATCGCGCCCGCGGGTTTGCCTGCGCCTCCGCCTCGGTCGCAGCAACCATGGGTTTGCCGATCCGCTCGAAGGTCGCCGCACGCTCGTGCGCGACGGGCAGATGACGCGAGCCCGAAGCCTTGCCGGCGCGATCAGAGAAGAAGGTCTTGACGATCCGATCTTCGAGCGAATGGAAGGTAACCACAACGAGACGCCCGCCGGGCTTCAGCACGCGCTCGGCGGCAAACAGCGCCCGCGCCAGCTCGCCAAGTTCGTCGTTGACGAAAACCCGCAACGCCTGGAAGACCCGGGTCGCCGGATGAATCTTGTCCTTCATTTTACGTGGGGTAACGAGCTCGATCAGACCAGCCAGATCGCGCGTCGTCTCGAACGGCTTTTCAGCCCGCCGCTTTTCAATCGCATGCGCGATGCGCGGCGACTGATTTTCCTCTCCGAGAAAATGAAAGATGCGGATCAGATCAGCCACCTTGGCACGATTGACCACATCGGCCGCCGAAACGCCAGCCGCCGACATCCGCATGTCCAGCGGACCATTCTTCTGGAACGAGAAGCCGCGCTCGGCCTCATCGATCTGCATTGAGGACACGCCGATATCGAGCACGACTCCATCCAGCCCGCCCGATGGAGCAGCATCGGCCAATTGAGAAAACCGCGAATGAACGAGCTTCAAGCGGCCTTGGCTTTCAGCGACAAGGGCCTGACCGGCTTCGATGGCGGTCGGATCGCGATCCAGGGCGATCACATTGGCGCCAGCACCCAGAATGGCAGAAGTATAGCCGCCCGCACCGAAGGTGCCATCGAGAATGATCTTGCCGGGCAACGGCTCGAGCGCGGCAAGCACCTCATTGAGAAGAACCGGAATGTGGCGAACCGGTCCGCCACCGGCATCAGTTGAATCTCCGCCAGGATTCGCCGCCATTCCGTTCCCTCGTATTTTTAGGAACGCCTGCCCGCCAGCCGACGCCCTCCTCGTGCCTGCACCTGAGCAGCCTGAAATGCCTGCGGCTGCCACAGCTGAAAATGATCCGCCCGACCAACGAAGGTCACTTCGTCCGAGATACCGGTGAAGTCGCGGATGAAATCCGTGACCATCAGCCGGCCTTCCGCATCGAGCTTCATGAAGATACCGCCCCCGTGGATGAGAAGCGACATCTCGTTCGCGTCCGGCGAAAACGGATCTTCCGCAGAGATTTGACGCTCGAACCTCTCCAGGAGATCCGGACCGCCGACACTGATCGCCGGAAACACAAAGTCCTGGAAGCAATAGAGCTCCTGAACATTGCGCTGCGCCAACACGGATCGAAACGCCGCCGGCACGGAAACCCTGCCCTTGGAATCGATTCTGTTGGTCGCATTTGAAAGGAAGCGGCTCATGACACGAAACATCCGTTCCCGAAAGAGCCCGGACTGAACTCAAAAGCCCGGAACCCTGAAATTCAGGCACAGCTTCGCGAGCCGAATGGGCAAGACCCCATCCGGAGCTTCCGGAACAGAAGACACCTTGGCTTTGCGATTGGTGGGCACCTACTTGCCCTTGCGCAGTGCATGAATGGGATAACATGGGACCATATGGGCGTCAATGGGAAACGCCCGTCTCACGATGAGCGCCGTATCGAAAATTTATAAGCTGTTAAGTTTAACAAAGGGTTAGTTCCGCACTTACCGATGCCGCGAACCAGCCCTGCCAGCACGCGCCCGAAGGCGACCGATGGCTCAGATCGGCACAACCAAATATGCAATTTCCAACAAAGGCTTAAGGCTTGCTCTTCAACAGTGGCAGGCGTCGATCCAAGGCGCCCCATGAAAAGGTATGCAGCCGCTATCCCCTTTGAAGTAAGCGACCAAGCTATTCGGATATTGCCATGTGCAAAATAATAAGGAGGCGGAGAATTGAATCGGTTCAGCGCTGCCGCATATTAATGAAGGCTAAATAAGTAACCGTGGAGTAATAGTATGACAAACTTCACATTAAAGGGACTTCTTTACGGGCGCTTTGAACCGGAAAAGCGTATTCCACTGTCGCAGTCAGGCATGACGACCGACATCCAATGCGATTCCTGCGGCAAGATATTCAAGCGCTGGTCCATTCTCGCGCGCAGCAGCACCACCTGCGATGAATGCCTGGCAAAGGCACCGACCGCCCACTAGCAATCGACGACATCAACAAGACGCGTCTTAGCAAAGGTAGTTCGCCAGTTGGCCTGTAAGCCGGGTTCTGTATGGCCCCGGCCGAAGCCGGAACGTGGCAGCCATTCCTCTGGGACAGCGTTCGCACGCTGCCTCACGCAACCCACCCGGATGACTGACCTGGAAACCAGCCGGAAGGCTTTCGCCTCCCACGTCATCCCTATTCGGTCTTGCTCCCGGTGGGGTTTACCTTGCCATCGCCGTTACCGGAGATGCGGTGGGCTCTTACCCCACCCTTTCACCCTTACCTGCCGAGGCAGGCGGTTTGCTTTCTGTGGCACTTTCCCTGAGGTCGCCCTCGCCGGACGTTATCCGGCACCGTGTTTCCGTGGAGCCCGGACTTTCCTCACCCTACCGCCTTTCGGCATTGGTAAAGCGCGGCTGCCCGGCCAACTGGCATGGCTCCCTTAGCGGAGACGCGAAGCGAATGCCACTGAAATATCTTCGAGCTCTGCGCGTACTCGCAACGGGCGCCCCTCCCCGACCGGAGCGTGCCTAGCGGAAGACCGGCGTCAGCTCCCTGCCGAAGTCCTCGGCGCCGAGCCAGCCTTGCGTCATGACGACCGCGCCCAGTCGGCCGAGCTCATCCGATGATTTCGCGGCAACGAAATTGCCACCGGCCAGAACCGCAATTCGTGGAGAATCCGTATAGCCCACATAGGGATAGGCTGTTGCCGTGAAGGTTGCCACACACGGCGCCGAGGTTGTTGCGCAACCCGCCAATGCGGGCATGTGCTGCAGGGCCGTTGACACCAGCAGGTCGCGCTCCGCCAGATCGCCATCGGAGCGAAACCATGTTCCGACATCCTCAAGCGTCTCGAATGAGCGCGTTTCCAACTCGCCGCCGAGTTTGAGATAGAACTTGCCGTCGGGATAGCACACCGGCGGAAGGATGTAGACATGGTCCTCGTCGCGGTCGCCGAAGATAATGGCTGAAGGCATTTCGGAAAAAACTGCCATCTCCCGGGCGCCAAGTTCGAAGAATGCCACGGTGCGCGCCGCGATCCTGACATCGATAGCAGCAGGGAGAAGACCGTTGAAATTGCTGAAACCGCCGGCAGCGACCAGCACCCGCTCGGCGGTATAGCGCTTGCCGCCGGCATGAACCTCCACGAACGTACCCTCATCGCGAACAGAGGCAACAGTCGCATCGATAACCGTCACGCCCGCCTGCTCGGCAAGCTTGGCTTGCGCTCGAACCAAAGCGCGCGGGTTGATGTGGCCCGCGCGTTTAGCTTCGAAATAACCATTGAACGACGGGTTGAGATCAAACGGAGGAAAGCGGTCCCGCAACGCCGTCGGCGTCAGCGTTTCGACGTCGAGACCGAGCGTTTCGCTGACCTGCAGCGCCCGTCCGAGATATCGCTCCCCCGGTTGGGCAGGTGGTCCGGCAAAGAGGCAACCCGCTTCCGTGAAAAAGGAAATGCCGCTCTTCGCTCCGATTTCGTGGTAGCGGTCGAGCGAGCGTGCCGCCAGCGTCGCCCAAACGGCATTGTCGTCGAAGGTCCGCGTGATGCGGGCCTCGTCGTAGTGGCTGGCAAAGACGCCATGATGGCTCTTGCGCTCGACTGGCTCACTGGGGCCGATGAGCGCAACACCCTCGATCATCCCGGAGAGATGGCGGGCCGCAGCCGCGCCCATCATTCCGCGCCCGACGATGATCACCTTGAAATCAACTGCCATGTATCACCTCATTTCGGAGGCCAGATAACACAGGCACTATGTTGAATCATATTCTTAAGTGCCCGGTCGAAGTAATTATCAGACAGGCAGTTTCAGGTGATCAGTCGAGCATCGCCAGGACCTTACCGCAATAGGCCTTGGAGACCGGGTTCATGCGGGTTGCGCCATGGCCGGCATTGTACTTCAGGATCGTGTCGCAGGTCTCACCACCGCCGAGTTCATGTGCAGCGGCCAGGTATTTCATGCCGAACCTGATGTTCGTCTCGGGATCGAACAACCCCTTGCTCGTCCCCGAGTAACCCATCATCCTTGCTGTCGCCGGCTTGATCTGCATGAGACCGATTTCACCGGCACTACCGCGTGCGTTCGGATTGAAATTGCTCTCGACGCGAACGACGGCCTGAGCGAGCTCGGCAGGAACGTTATATTGCTTTGCGTACTTGATAATGAGAGCCGAATATTTGTTGGCCGTGAAGTCCGGCATTGCATAGCCGCTAGTCCGATCAACAGTCTTCAAAGGAACCGTCTGTGCCCTTGCGCCCCATTCACCCGCGAAAGCGCAATTCATACCCATCAACAGTGCGCTTGCGCACACCGCAGCAGAAATAATCCTATTCATTCAGTCTAATTACTCCGACCCAAAGAATTTCTGGACCGCGTTTCAAATAACGATCCAGTTTTATGCGGCAGATATTTATTAGAGATACTGCAGCAATTCTTTTTGTTTCAATTGACGACCGCCAAGAACCCCAAACAACACAAGCGGCGCCGTTCGACGTTTGGCGTTAGACCATCGCAATGAGGAGATAATAGGGAAATGATGTGGCGAGCCGACGAACTCTCAGAATCCCGGTAAATTGGCGCGACTCAAAAGTACTACTTATGCGGAGTAGCGTGGAAGCGACGCCAGCAGACGGTGCAGGGTGTCTATCGTCGAAAAGTCCGCAATTCCGTCGATTCGGGCGGGCCGAAAATGACGCTGGAAGGCCTCGACCTCGCCTGCCATCTTGGCCGAGAATTCGCCAGTGATCTCAGTCGCATAGCCGTAGAGCGACAGCATCGACTGCAGGGCTTCGACCGGCTGGCCGCGGTCGCCGCGTTGGAAAAATCTTCCACCGGAGATCGGTGCGGGCTCGACCCAGTGGCCGATACCGGCCCTGGAGAGCTCCGCCCAGGGAAATTTTTCCCCCGGATCGACCTTCCGAATCGGTGCAACGTCGGAATGTCCAAGCACCCTTTCAGGGGCAATTGACCAACGTTGGCCGCAATCTCGACACAATTCGATCACGGCTTGGATTTGTTCTTGGGGATACTCTGGAAGGCCGCCGGGATGACCGGCATTGGCGATCTCGATCCCTATTGACAACGAGTTGATATCGGTCTCGCCCTGCCAGTAACTTTTGCCAGCATGCCAGGCACGGCGCTCCTCGGGCACGAGCTGCAGAACCTCGCCGTCTTCCTGGACAAAGTAGTGGCTGGAGACCTGGCTTTCGTCGCGACAGAGCCACTTCAGCGCTCCGTCGGGCGTTGGCATACCTGTATAGTGAAGAAGGATCATATCTGGCTTGCGTCCATCCGCACGCTCGCCGTGATTGGGCGAAGGGCGAACAATTGCCTTCCGGTAGTCGGCCTCGAACGAGGTCATGCTGCGCGGCGTTCCTTCTCGATCGCCTCGTAGGCGGCATTCAGCGCCGCCATGCGCTCATTGGCAATGGCATGGAACTCGGCCGGCACACCACGGGAAATCAGCCGATCCGGATGATGCTCGCTGACAAGACCATGGTAACGGCGACGGATCGTGGTGAAATCATCGGAGGGAGAAACACCGAGCACCTTATAGGGATCACGTCCCACGGAGACATGGCGCGCGGCGATCCTTTCGAAATGCTCGTCATTCATATGGAAGATCTGGCCGACGTGCCGCAGGAACGCCAATTCCTTCTCATGAATGAGCCCGTCAGCCTTGGCGATATGAAAGAGACCGTCCAGTACCTCTTCCAGTACCGGGCAATTGGCGGCGCATGTCACGCACAGGGACGACAAGCGCTCCGCATAGGCCTCATAGCCGGCCACGTCCTGGCGCGCCAGATTATAAAGACGCGCAACGTTCTTCGCCTGCTCGGGCGGGAATTCGAAGATCTCGCGGAAGGCGTCAACCTCCTTCTCACTGACGATCCCGTCCGCTTTGGCCATTTTTGCCGACAGAGCAATGATCGCGACTGAGAAAGCCACCTTGCGGCGGGTCTCCGGATCGCCTTCGAAAACTGTCCGGATAGCCTCGACCACCGCCGAAAGGACGTTGCCCGCGGTGTTGCCAATGGCATTCAGCAGTTTTTCCCAGAAGGACATAAGAGTCTCTCGCAGTGCAAATAAGATTAGACACCTTGACCAAATAAAGCCTGCGTTTGCAAGGCGACGATTGGTCATAGGAGCGAATACTGCTTTCACAATTCGGTAATTGTCGCTCCGGCATCCAAGCATACGCCGTATTCGCACGGCGTCATATGACACCAAGGGATAGGCTGTTAACGCATCAGAGAAGCATGCAGTTGTACAGTCGGCTCCACGCGCTCGGGAATTTCCACAAGCCATCTGAACAGCTATCCTTGGCTTGAAACGATTATATCCGCGCTTCCATCTACCTTCGCCGTCAGGGGCGCGATTTTCACAATAACAACACTTTACATGGCCCTTTCCCTGCCGCATCCATGCGTTAGGTAAGCAGACGCGCTTGCACCGATACGAGACACAATGGAGGGATCATGGCCAAACAGAAAGTCGCATTGCTCACGGCCGGAGGCCTGGCGCCCTGTCTCTCCTCCGCAGTCGGCGGATTGATCGAACGCTACAGCGACGTTGCGCCCGACATCGAGCTCGTCGCCTATCGTTCCGGTTACCAGGGCGTACTCCTCGGCGACAGCATCAAGATCACGGCAGACATGCGGGAGAAGGCTTCGCTTCTGCATCGCTACGGCGGGTCGCCGATCGGCAACAGCCGCGTCAAGCTCACCAATGCAGCCGATTGCGTGAAGCGCGGTCTCGTCAAGGAAGGCGAAAACCCGCTGCGTGTGGCGGCCGAGCGGCTTGCCAACGATGGCGTCACCATTCTTCACACGATCGGCGGCGACGACACGAACACTACCGCTGCCGATCTTGCGGCATATCTGGCGGCCAACGGCTACAATCTGACGGTCGTCGGACTGCCGAAGACGGTCGACAACGACGTCGTCCCGATCCGCCAGTCGCTTGGCGCATGGACAGCCGCCGAAGTCGGCGCACACTTCTTCGACAACGTCAGCAACGAGCAGACCGCGGCACCGCGCACACTGATCATCCACGAAGTCATGGGGCGCCACTGCGGCTGGCTGACGGCGGCAACTGCTCGGGCCTATCTGCAGCGGACGAAGAACTATGAATATGTCGATGGGCTGATGACGAACGCCAGGATGAAAAGCATCGACGCCGTCTACCTGCCCGAACTGGCATTCGATCTCGATGCGGAAGCGGCCCGGTTGAAGGAAGTCATGGACCGCACCGGTCATGCGACCGTGTTCGTTTCGGAAGGCGCCTGCCTTGACGCCATCGTCGCCGAGCGCGAGGCCGCGGGCGAGACCATCAAGCGCGACGCCTTCGGCCACGTGAAGATCGACACGATCAATGTCGGCGGCTGGTTCCAGAAACAGTTCGCAGGCCTCATCGATGCCGAGCGCTCGCTCGTGCAGAAATCGGGTTACTTCGCACGTTCGGCCCCCGCAAACGGCGATGACCTTCGTCTGATTCAGAGCATGACCGACCTTGCCGTCGAAAGCGCCCTGAACAAGGTCTCCGGTGTCACAGGTCACGATGAAGCGGAGAATGGTAAGCTCCGGACAATCGAGTTCCCGCGTATCAAGGGTGGCAAGGCCTTCGACACCTCCACCGAGTGGTTCGGCGAAGTCATGGACACGATCGGGCAGAAATACAGCGCGGCATGATTGACTGAGGGTTAATATGGTGTCTTTGCTTTCCCTTAGGGAATAGGAGGAGATTCCATGTCGCTCGAAGCCTGGCTCGCTTTTGCCGCTGCGTCTGCAATCATGCTGGCGATACCGGGGCCGACGATCCTTCTCGTTGTTTCCTATGCGCTGGGCCATGGGCGCAAGACGGCGCTCGCGACGGTAACCGGCGTCGCGCTCGGCGACTTTACCGCGATGACTGCATCCCTTTTCGGACTGGGGGCCGTGCTTGCGGCCTCCGCGACCCTATTTACGGTGCTGAAATGGATCGGCGGCGCGTACCTGATCTGGCTCGGGATCAAGCTTTGGCGCGCACCCGTGATGTCCGAACCGATGGCGGACAATGACAACCTGCCCGAAAAGAAATCGATCAGGGTTTTCCTGCACGCCTATGTCGTCACGGCGCTCAATCCGAAGAGCATCGTGTTCTTCGTCGCCTTCGTTCCGCAGTTCCTGAATCCCGCTTTGCCGTTCTTCGGCCAGATGCTCATCATGGAAGCCACGTTCCTGGTCCTCGCAACCATCAATGCCTCGACCTATGCACTGGCAGCAAACGCGGCTCGCGGGCTTATTCGCAAGGCAAGCATCCAGCGTGCGGTTAACCGCACCGGCGGCACTCTGCTCATTGCCGCAGGCGCCGTAACAGCCGGTTATAGGCGGATAGCCGCGTAAATATTTCCAGCGGGTTGCAGCAACGCAACGAATACGTTAATTGCGGATTCCAGGCTTAAGGTTTTTGGTAACTTCTAACGCTGCCGGGGCGGCGCGTTCACGAAAGTGAGAGTATGGTAGCGATCGGTTTTTCCGGCCTGAAACGCAGTCTCATCGTTTCGACGATGCTCTGCGGCGTCGTTGCCGGATGCACGAGCGTCGAATACACGTCGGTGGAAGAACTGACCGCAATCCAGACCGTTGTTCCGACACCAAAGCCCGGCGAAGACGCCACGCTTGCAGCCGTGCCGGCCGGCGACGGAGCGGCCCAGACGGCGATGATCACCACCGCCGACCAGGCGACAACGGCCCTCGCGGCACCCGCCATGCCGGCAACCGATCCTTCTCAGTTGAGCGGTCAGGCCGGGGCGACGACGGCAACGGGTTACGCGCAGATTCCGCTCACGCCTGAAATGACAGCGATTCAGTCCGTTGTACCGATCCCGCGCCCGGGCACCCCTTCCCCGTCGACTCAACTCGCCTTTGCCGCAACACCTCAGGCTGGAAGCAGCGCGATTGCAGCTCTTTCCGCTATCGATACGACGCCGCACCCGATGATGGATTACGGTTTCGACACCTCAGGTCCCTCGGATCCACCGGCCGCACCGCCGATGTTCAGCGACAGCGACGACGATGGCGCGCCGACGGTTGAGAAAAGCGCAATCACCAAGATCATCGACAAATATTCGAAGCTCTACCAGGTGCCCGCCTCGCTGCTTCACCGCGTCGTGCATCGCGAGAGCCGCTACAATTCCAAGGCCTATAACAAGCGCGGCTATTTCGGCCTGATGCAGATCAAGTACAACACGGCCAAGTCCATGGGCTACGAAGGTGAGCCCGCTGGCCTCTTTGATGCCGAAACGAACATCAAATACGCCGCCAAGTATCTTCGCGGCGCTTGGCTCGTCTCTGACAGCAGCGAAGACGATGCTGTCCGCCTCTATGCCCGTGGCTATTACTACGAAGCCAAGCGCAAGGGCATGGACGACGTCGCCCAGGGCAACTACTGATCACTGCCGGGCAGCGCGGCTAGGATCTCTTTGACCAGCATCTGCGGCTTGTAGCGAAGCCAGCTTGGCGTCAATCCGAGCCTGACGACGACAAGCTTCGCGGACGGCACGATCGCAATGCTCTGCCCATCGTGCCCCTCCATCCAGAACGTATCTTCGGGAAGACCGGCAACGGCGCTGGTGTCACCGCCCGGCGCGGCGAGCCAGGCCTGCGCCTGGGTATATTTGCCGCCCGAGGCCACGGTCGGCGTCCTCATCGCTGCCATGAACCGTTCCGGCAACAGCCTCTGGCCGTTCCAGACGCCGTCCTGAAGAAGGAACTGGCCGAAACGCGCCCAATCCCGCGCTGTGGCGTAAAGATAGGAACTGCCGGCGAAGGTGCCCCGTGCGTCGACCTCCAAGACAGCACTCGACATGCCGATCGGGTCGAACAGCGCCGTCTTGGGATAGGCAAGCGCCGCCTGCATGTTGCCAATCCTGTTCATCCATATCTTTGAGATCAGCACCGACGAACCGCTTGAATAGCTGAAACGCTGGCCCGGGCTTGCCTCCAATGGCAGACTTGCTGGCAGCGCCGTCATATCCGCATCGAGATAGAGCATCCGTGTGACATCGGCGACCGTGCCGTAGCTCTCGTTGAACACCAGGCCGCTCTCCATGCCGAGCAGATCACTCAGCTTGATCGCCGAATGGTCGCCCCCCTTCCACTGCGGCAGAAGGCCAGCCTCATCGAACGCGATTTTGTTGTCGAGCATCAGCCGCCCGACGATGGCTGCATTCACGGTCTTCGTCATCGACCAGCCTGTGAGCGGCATCATCGGACCGAATCCATCACTATAGCGCTCCGCGATGATGCGGCCGTTGCGAACCACGACAACCGCGCGCATTGCAGGACCGATCAGCTCGGCATCTGAAAGCAGTGCATCGACACGGCTGTCATTGGCCTTCGCGACGGCATTTCCCTCCGGCCATGGGGCCTCATTTTGCGGCTCCGGAGTCACCGGAACCTCGGGCACGGCGCGCGCCGCGGCCTCGAAGTCACCATCCGGCACGCTGCTGCAGCCGAGTGCGCCGCGATAGATCGCATGGCCCGGCGCGAAGAGCCCGAGGATACGAGCGGTAACCCGCTTGTCCTGCCTGTCGACAGTGACGCGTACCAGTCGTAGCAACGGATTTCCCGGCGCCTGAACGTCCTCGTAAAGCACCTGTTCGGGGTCACGCCCTGCCAGGAATACGTTCGAGCAAACGATCTTGGCTGCGTAACCATCACCGACTCGCAGCAATTCAGGTGGCCGCGCATAAAGCCAAGCCGCGCTCATAGCGACGATCGCGACCAGCAAAAGAGCGAGTGGCCTCACGACACGCAGCACAAATCGCATATGCGATCCTCCTTGCCCACAAGAGAAGCAGGAAAGCCGGCAGCGCGAAAGCCCCCAATGCCCGGATGTTTTTCCATTTCCACCGACGGAAGCACGCGCCCACAGCTTGCGTCATCAAACTGTAGTGACGGCGCGCTAAACGCCCTGAACGCTAAAAGGGTGAAAGACTCATATGACGGAATTTGCACCGGATGCCGGCTTCCGCAAGAACCGGAAACTCAAGGCAGCTCTTCTCCGCCACAATGCCTTCTCCAAGGCAGGCTTTTCGGAACGGCTCTTTGGGTTGCTGTTTTCCGGCCTGGTCTATCCGCAAATCTGGGAAGATCCCGACCTCGACATGCTGGCGATGGAGCTTCAGCCTCACCACCGCATCGTGACGATCGGCTCCGGCGGCTGCAACATGCTTGCCTATCTTTCCAGGAGCCCGGCGTCGATTGATGTGGTCGATCTCAATCCGCATCATATTGCCCTCAATCGCCTGAAGCTTGCCGCGTTCAGCCACCTTCCCGCACACGCCGATCTCGTTCGCTTCCTCGCCACACCGCGCGAGTTGTCGAACAGCCACGCCTTCGACCAATTCCTCGCTGCAAATCTTGACGACGCGACCCGCAACTACTGGAACGCCCGCAAGTTCGGCCGTCGGCGGGTCACGGTTTTCGACCGCAACATCTACGAAACAGGTCTCCTCGGTCGGTTCATTGGAGCAGCACACCTTCTGGCCCGCCTGCATGGCGTCGACCTGACGGAAATGACCAAGACGCGCTCCCTGCGCGAGCAGCGCCAGTTCTTCGACGAGAAGATCGCACCACTCTTCGACAAGCCGGTCGTACGCTGGATCACCGGCCGCAAGAGCTCGTTGTTCGGCCTCGGTATCCCGCCACAGCAATACGACGAACTGGCAAGCCTCGCCGCCGAGCAGTCAATCGCGCCGGTCCTACGGCACCGACTTGAGAAGCTGGCCTGTCACTTCCCCATGCAGGAAAACTATTTTGCCTGGCAGGCTTTCGCTCGCCGCTACGCGCCGAAGGGCGAAGGCACACTCCCAACCTATCTCGAGCCCGCGAACTACGAGGCGATCCGTGGCAATGTGGATCGCGTCACCGTTCATCATGCAAGCTTCACGGAACTGCTCGCCGGCGAGCCGGCCGGATCGCGCGATCGCTACGTCCTCCTGGATGCACAGGACTGGATGACGGACCAGCAACTCAACGACCTATGGGCAGAGATCAGCCGCACGGCGCGCGAAGGTGCCCGGGCGATCTTCCGTACGGCGGCCGAAAAGAGCATCATCGAAGGCCGTCTGTCGCCTGCAATCCGCGATCAGTGGACGTACATGGAAAAGCGCTCCGCCGAACTCACGGCGCTTGATCGCTCGGCAATCTATGGCGGCTTCCATATCTACGGGAAGAATGCGTGAGCGGGGTCGGCACGAATCCCGTCACCAAGGACGACGGCCACGCCGCCCTGATGGACGGCATGTACCGTTATCAGCGCCACATCTATGACCTGACGCGCAAGTACTACCTTCTCGGCCGTGATGAGACGATCCGCAATCTGAATGTGCCGGAAGACGGCACCCTGCTGGAGGTCGGTTGCGGAACCGGCCGCAACCTGGCGCTCGCCCATAAATATTACCCGCGGGCTCGGCTGTTCGGCCTGGACATCTCGCACGAGATGCTGATCTCCGCGCGCAAAACATTCGAGACCAAAGCAACGCTTCCGGATTTCCGCGTCGCGGACGCGACCGCCTTCACGCCGCGCGAGTTCGGCGTCAGCGGCTTCGACCGCATTCTCATTTCCTACGCCCTTTCGATGATCCCCGATTGGGAACGCGCCGTCGACTCGGCCGTGGCCGCCCTCGCCCCCGGCGGCGAGCTGCACATCGTCGATTTCGGCCAGCAGGAGCGCCTTCCGGGCTGGTTTGCACGCTTTCTCAAGGCGTGGCTGCGAAAATTTCACGTGTCGCCGCGTGCCGATTTGCGGCAGGTTCTCGCGTCGCAAGCCTCTGAAAATCAAGCGCGACTGACCTTCGAGACCATTAGTGGCGGCTATGCCTGGCGGGCCGTCATTGTGACCAAACCTTGACATTTCGCTTGAAACTAACCGTTTTTTTACGTTGATATGGAAAATAGAGGGGACATTCCTCTGCTGGACGCGTCTTTAACGGGGTCGAGCTGTGGGGCAAAAAATCCATTCGTTTCGCGACGGAACATCTATGCGCCGGCTTCTGTTTTGCGTTTTGCCGTTGGCTGTCATGCTCGCCGGATGCACGTCATCGGGCTATGATTTTCTCGAAACAGCGTCCGTGAAGCCAAAGACGCGCTTCAAGGACACCGATCCCCAGGACTTCGGATCAAAGCATCCTGAGCAGCAGCCGATCCACGGTATCGACGTGTCGAAGTGGCAGGGCAATATCGACTGGCAGACGGTCAAGGGTTCCGGCGTTGCTTTCGCCTTCATCAAGGCGACCGAAGGCAAGGACCGCATCGATCCGCGCTTCAACGAATACTGGCAGCGCGCCCGCGCCGTCGGCATTCCGCACGCTCCCTATCATTTCTACTATTTCTGCTCGACGCCCGATGAGCAGGCTGACTGGTTTATCCGTAACGTGCCCAAGGAATCCATGCGCCTGCCGCCGGTCCTCGACGCCGAATGGAATGCGGAATCGAAGACATGCCGCTATCGCCCCGATCCGGCGACGGTCCGCGCCCAGCTTCAGCGCTTCATGGATCGCCTCGAGGCCCATTACGGCAAGCGGCCGATCATCTATACCTCGGTAGACTTCCACCGCGACAATCTCGTCGGCTACTTCCAGAATTACCACTTCTGGGTCCGCTCCACCGCCAAGCATCCCGAAGTCACCTATGCCGACCGCCGTTGGGCCTTCTGGCAATACACGTCGACGGGCGTCATCCCCGGTATCAAGGGTCCAACGGACATCAATGTCTTTGCCGGATCGACCCAGAATTGGCACAACTGGGTAGCGGCTGTATCAAAGGACACAAATTCTTAGTAACGTCGCCTCGTCTTTCTTGCTTCCGTCACAATCATTTGGGAAATCGACGGAAATTCCATTTTATGACGAGGATCGAAACTATGTACGTCTCGCCCGCAAGCCGCACGGCACTTGCACTCCTTTTCGCTGCCGGTCTGGCGACCGGCGCAGCCGCGCAGACGCCGGCACCGAGTGCCCCGGCTTCGCAGACACCGGCGGTAGCATGTGACGGCGACCTCAGCGAATTCTTGGCCGGCGTAAAGGCCGACGCCATCGCAGCGGGCGCATCGGCCGAAGCTGCTGACAAGGCTCTGGAAGGCGCACAGATCGACCAGAAGGTCTTGAGCCGCGACCGCGCTCAGGGCGTGTTCAAGCAGACTTTCCTGGAATTCTCGCAACGCACTGTCAGCCAGGGCCGGCTCGACATTGGCCGCCAGAAGATGAAGCAATACGCAGATGTCTTCGCCCGTGCTGAGCAGGAATTTGGTGTACCCGCAGGGGTTATCACCGCCTTCTGGGCGATGGAAACCGACTTCGGCGCCGTACAGGGCGACTTCAACACCCGCAACGCCCTCGTGACCCTGGCTCACGACTGCCGCCGTCCGGAGCTTTTCCGTCCGCAGCTGATCGCCCTCATCGAAATGGTTCAGCATGGCGACCTCGACCCGGCAACCAACACCGGTGCCTGGGCCGGCGAGATCGGCCAGGTCCAGATGCTGCCTCGTGACATAGTCGCCTATGGCATGGACGGCGACGGCGATGGTCACGTCCGCCTCAAGCAGAGCGGCCCCGACGCCATTCTGACTGCGGCCAAGTTCATCCAGCATCTCGGCTTCCAGAAGGGCCAGCCGTGGATCCAGGAAGTCACGCTTCCCGAGAACCTCCCCTGGGAGAAATCCGGTATCGGTGGCCCACTGACGGCCGGTGAGTGGTTCGCCCTTGGCGTCAAGCCGCGCGATGGCAACACGAGCTTCGGCAACCTGCATGGCGACCTGATACTGCCGCAGGGTCGCCTTGGCCCGACCTTCATTGCCTATCCGAATTTCCAGATCTATCTCGAATGGAACAAGTCGTTCATCTACACGACCTCGGCCGCCTATTTCGCGACACGCCTTGCCGGCGCTGAGACCTATCTCAAGGGCACGCCCGAACAGGGACTTTCCAACGACCAGATGAAGGAACTGCAGACCAAGCTCGGAACGCTCGGTCACGACGTCGGCAAGGTCGACGGCATCCTTGGTTCAGGCACGCGCGTCGCCATCCAGAAGGAGCAGCAGCGTCTCGGTATTCCCGCCGATGGCTGGGCAACGCCGACGCTCCTCAACTCGCTCTGATCACGTTTCCTCAAGCGAGCACTTTAAGGCCGGGTTTCGCACCCGGCCTTTTCATTTTCGGGGATTGTTCCATGGTTTCAGGCGCTTCAGGCAAAGCCTTCATCTTGCCGCAAGTGTGAAGGCTGGATCGCCGACCTTAACGGCCGGTTAAAATCTGTGAATATTTTTCCACGGAGATTTATCTTGCGATTTCAACAAATTAAAGAAAGCATCACGGCCGCAATGTGACATTTTCGCCGCAGCGCAATATAAAATCCGCTTTCCAAGCGACACAATCACGACATATTATCGCAACTGTTAACGCGAGGAGACAGACATGGGACTTACACAATCCTTGAATGTCCTTTTGGTCAGCGCGGCGTTTGCATTTGTATTGACAATGCTTTTCATCTGAACGCCGAGGCAAGCGAACAGTACCGAGACTCCTGAGTAGCGAAACAGTTCAATGAATCAGAAAAGCGCATCCCACGAGGAGATGCGCTTTTCTTTTTGTCGTCACTGACGGAGCAGCCTACGCGGCAGCGCCAGCCTTGCTGGCGCCTTCCCGTGTGAAGCCGAGATTGGTCAGCACGGCCGAAACGAGCGGCGCCCGGTTCATCGTGTAAAGGTGGAAATCGGTGAGCCCGCGGCGAGCCAGATCCTCGATCTGTTCGGCGGCAACCTCAGCGGCAACCTTGGCTCTTTCTTCCGGCTTGTCGTCGTAGCCTGCAAAGCGTTCATCGAGAAATGCAGGGATGACCGTGCCGCAGGCAC
The DNA here is from genome assembly GCF_000377185.1 of Rhizobium sp. 42MFCr.1. Lineage (NCBI taxonomy): Bacteria > Pseudomonadati > Pseudomonadota > Alphaproteobacteria > Hyphomicrobiales > Rhizobiaceae > Rhizobium > Rhizobium sp. 42MFCr.1. The sequence goes on along the minus strand of NZ_KB897838.1, from coordinate 13,875 downwards.
CGGCGAAGCGCTTCAGCTGCGTCAGGTTCTGGATCGGCATGATGCCCGGCACAACCGGGATCTTGATGCCCGCAACCCGCACCTTTTCCAGGTAGCGCTCGAAATTGTCGTTATCGAAGAAGAACTGCGTCAGCGCGCGGGTCGCGCCGTTATCCGCCTTCTGCTTCAGCATCTCGATGTCGGCGGTGGTATCGCGGCTTTCCGGATGCTTTTCCGGGTAGGCCGACACCGAAATCTCGAAATCGCCGATCTCACGCAGACCGGCAACCAATGCCGCCGCATTCGCATAGCCGCCGGGATGCGGCTGATAGGGCGCGCCAACGCCGCCCGGAGCATCGCCACGCAGCGCCACGAAATGCTTCACGCCAACCTTGCGGAAGCTGTCGATGACGCTATGCGTTTCGTCCTTCGTCGCGCCGACGCAGGTGAGATGCGACGCCGTGGCGAGCGGGGTTTCGGAAAGGAACCGTGAGACAGTCGCCAGTGTAGGCGCCTTGGTGGTGCCACCGGCGCCATAGGTCACCGATACGAAGTCGGGATTCCAGTCCTGCAGATCGGTGACCGTATTCCACAGCTGACCTTCCATCTCTTCCGACTTAGGCGGAAAGAACTCGAAGGAAATGCCGATTTTGCGGCGCGCGTCGCTGTTCAAAGCCATATGATTATCTCCCGGCAAGTATGGGTTCGGCGCCTTCGCTCGCTGCGGAGGCCATAAGGCGCCGGGGGTCGCGCGCAAGCCAGACAGTGACGGTGAGCCCCTGCCCGCTTTCATGACCCGGATGAAGATCGACGACCTGCTCGACATCCAGCCCAGCCTTGCGCAGCCAGTCGGACATCGACTGATGCGAAAAGCCGAGGCGAACATGCGCATGCTCGTCGCGAAGATACTCCAGCCCATGCGGGGCAAGATCGATGATGACCAACCGCCCGCCTGGCCGCAGCATGCGCGCTGCCTCGCCGATCGCGATCTCGGGCTGGTCGAAGAAATGCAGTACCTGGTGGATCGTCACCACGTCGAAATCCTGCGCCTCGAACGGCAGGTTCAGGATATCGGCGTGTCGGACGGATGCCTTGGTAATCCCTGACTTGTCGAGGTTGGCGCGCGCCACGCTCAGCATGTCGCGGCTGGCGTCGACGCCGATCGCCCGGCGATAGAGGCCAGATAGAAGCTCGAGGATGCGACCCGTTCCGGTGCCGAGGTCGAGAAGCGAGTCTATGGGCTGGCTGCCGAGCAGCCGAATGACCGCGGCATCGACCTCTTCGTCAGCGGCATGCAGACGGCGAAGTTCGTCCCACTCGGCGGCATTGCGGCTGAAATAGGCCTGTGCCCGCTCGGCCCGCTGGCGCTTGACCGCCGCCAACCGTTCGCTGTCACGCAGGATCACAGCATCGTTCTCGGAGGCATGAGCCAGCAGGCTACGCACGAACGTGGCCGCCTTGCCATCCTGCCGAAGCCGGAAATAGGCCCAAGCGCCCTCCTGGTAACGGTCGATGAGGTCCGCTTCGCCAAGCAGCTTGAGGTGGCGAGAGATGCGTGGTTGGGATTGGCCAAGGATTTCTGTAAGATCGGTGACCGTCAGGTCCCCTGCTGCAAGGAGCGCCAGCAGGCGAAGACGCGTCGGCTCGCCGGCCGCCCTGAGGACGTCCACCAATGCATCCAATCCAAGTCTGATAGGCTCACCCATACTCGATCCAATCAACATATAAAGATATCTTTATGTGAAACGATTGGGCGTGGCAAGCCGCAATTCCCTCCGTTCACGAAATTAGCTGCTCGGATCACGACATCGACGCGCGCAAAAAAGCCCCGGCGAACCGGGGCTTCCAGGTCTCCAACGCGATATTGGGTGATCAGCGCGTCAGGCGCTTGTAAGTCACCCGATGCGGATTGATCGAATCGACACCGAGACGGCGCATCTTGTCCTTTTCGTAGTCTTCGAAATTGCCTTCGAACCACTCGACATGGCTGTCGCCTTCAAAGGCGAGGATGTGCGTCGCCAGACGGTCGAGGAACATGCGATCGTGGCTGATGATGACGGCGCAACCGGCGAAGTTTTCGAGCGCATCCTCGAGTGCTGCCAACGTTTCCGTATCGAGGTCGTTGGTCGGTTCGTCGAGCAGGATGACGTTGCCGCCGGCCTTCAGCATCTTGGCAAGGTGAACGCGGTTGCGCTGACCGCCGGAAAGCGTGCCGACCTTCTGCTGCTGGTCGCCGCCCTTGAAGTTGAAGGCGCCGCAATAGGCACGGCTGTTCACTTCATGCTTGCCGAGCTTGATGATGTCGTTGCCGCCGGAGATTTCCTCCCAGACCGTCTTGTTGCCGTCGAGTGCGTCGCGGCTCTGGTCGACATAGCCGAGATCAACGGTCTCGCCGATACGGATCTCGCCGCTATCGGGCTTTTCCTGATCCGTGATCATACGGAACAGCGTCGTCTTGCCGGCGCCGTTCGGACCGATGACGCCGACGATACCGCCGGGCGGCAGCTTGAAGGTGAGGTTCTCGATGAGCACGGTATCGCCGTAGCCCTTGGTGAGGTTCTCGGCTTCGATGACCACCTGGCCAAGGCGCTCGCCGACCGGGATGACGATCTGCGCATCGCCGGGGCGACGGGCCTCTGCCGCCGCGACCAACTCGTCATAGGCACGGATACGCGCCTTGGACTTTGCCTGGCGGGCCTTCGGGCTGGCGGCCATCCATTCCTGCTCGCGGCTGATCGCCTTCTGGCGGGAGGCCTCTTCGCGGCCCTCCTGCTGCATGCGCTTGGCCTTCGATTGAAGATAGGCGGAGTAGTTGCCCTCGTAGGGGATACCGCGACCACGGTCGAGTTCGAGGATCCAGCCCGTGACGTTGTCGAGGAAGTAGCGATCGTGGGTGATCATCAGGACCGAGCCGGGGTATTGGCGCAAATGTTTTTCAAGCCAGGCAATCGTCTCGGCGTCGAGGTGGTTGGTTGGTTCGTCGAGCAGCAGCAGGTCGGGCTGCGCCAACAACAGGCGGCAGAGCGCCACGCGGCGCTTTTCGCCGCCGGAGAGCTTCTCGACCGAAGAGTCGCCTGGCGGGCAGCGCAGCGCGTCCATGGCCATTTCGACCTGGCTTTCAAGGTCCCAGAGATTCTGGCTGTCAATGACGTCCTGGAGCTTGGCGCCCTCTTCCGCGGTCTCGTCGGAATAGTTCATCATCAACTCGTTGTAGCGATCGAGGATCGCCTTCTTCGGCGCAACGCCTTCCATGACGTTCTCAAGGACCGTCTTCGACGCATCGAGTTGCGGCTCCTGCGCGAGGTAGCCAAGGGTAGCGCCTTCGGCGAGCCACGCCTCGCCGGTATATTCCTTGTCGAGGCCTGCCATGATGCGCAGAACGGTCGACTTACCAGCACCGTTCGGGCCGAGGATACCGATCTTGGCATCCGGATAGAAAGAAAGGTGGATATTTTCCAACACCTTCTTGTTGCCGTACGCCTTGTTGAGGCCGGCCATATGGTAGATGAACTGACGTGCCATAGATAATTCGCTCCGCGCGGGAATTTGAGTTTTGCCGCTATTTAGGCGAATTGGGGCCAAGGAGCAACGCGCGGCGGCCAAAAACCAGAGGCTTTTGCAGCATTCATAGCCGAACTCGGCACGCTCCTCTACCGTAGCGTCGCATGATCAAGGCGCAGCTAGTCGCGGCGCGTGGACGGACGAAGGCTCGTTTTCGATGAGAGGCAGTCTCAGAACCCTGCAGCGTCCACGACGCCCTCATTGCAGCCGAACGACGTCCGCCCTGCCCCCTGGATAAGGTCACGAAGGCTTGCTTGCTCGTTCGATGTCGCGCCCTCCGACAGCCCGATAGTAAGTTCGCTGATAACGCGGCCTCCGCTGGCCCGTCGGCAGCTCATCTTGACGCGATCGCCGGCACCGGGGCCGAAGCTCTTGTCGAAAGCCGCCTTGATCGCCTCCGCCGTCAGTGGCTTGCCGATATTGGTCGCGAACAGATCGCGGACTGCCGAGGCGTTCAGCTCGTTGATCAACCGAACCGACGCGCTGAAATAGTCGTCGGCGCTCATCTTCGTGCAGGTGCCGTGCTTGGTCCACTCATGCCGCTCCAGGCCGGATTGCGTACCGGGCATCGCCTTATCGAGGGCTGTCTTGGTCTCCGCCGAAAGCTCTACCTCAGGCAGCCTCCCCCACTCGCCGTCCTTGTCGGCGCTCCGCAGGGTACCAGAGACGTCGCAATAGTCCTTCCGCATCGGCCAGAGCCCGTGCAGCGAAAAATTGGTCGCGTCAAACCTCTCCCTGGTCTGGCTGCGGCATTCCGGCTTGCGCTGGTTGGTTTCACAGAACGCGGGTTGCCAGCTGGCCGCCAGAATGAAGCGCGTCCTTCCGCCGCCGTCCTGGGCTCCCGCAACGCCAGCGGCCGCAATTCCTATCAAGACTACAGCCATGCGCAGAAATGGATTGCTCATTCTCACCCCCACAAAGAACAATTCATGAACAGGAAATCACGCCGCGTTTGTTTTCACAACCCTCAATCCGTAGGGTACGAAAAATCCCTTGGCATAAATATCTGGGCGTGTTGCTTTTCACGGCCGATCTGGTCTTCTCCCGGCAACGGGAGGATATGATGTTCGCAGAAACGCAACGCCTTGAAACGGCGGACGCTTCACTCGCCTTTCATCATGAGCCGGCGCAATCCGAGGCACGCGGAATTCTCCTTGTGTCTCATGGGCTGGCCGAGCATTCCAGACGTTACTCCCGTTTTGCGGCAGCGATGGCAGCCCGCGGCTACCATGTGTTCGCCTTCGATCACCGTGGGCACGGCGAAACGACTGGCCCGGATGCGCCAATCGGGCGTTTTTCCCGCCGCAACGGCATGCGACAGGTTATCGACGATGTCGGCTCTGTCCGCGAGCTTGCCGTAAAGCAATATCCCGGCCTCCCCGTCATCCTCTTCGGGCACTCGATGGGCGGGCTCATCGCGCTCAACGCGGCGATCACCTATCCGGAGAAATATGACGCCATTGCCGTCTGGAATTCGAATTTCAACCCGGGCCTATCGGGACGGGCCGCCCAGGCGGTCCTGTTGGCAGAACGAGCCCTTAAGGGCTCCGATGTTCCAAGCGGCATCCTACCGAAGCTCACCTTCGGCACCTGGGGGAAGTCCATTGCCAACCGTCGAACCGAGTTCGACTGGCTAAGCCGCGATCCTGTTGAGGTCGACAAATACATTGCTGACCCTCTGTGTGGCTTCGATGCTTCCGTGTCGCTCTGGCTCGATATTTTCGAGATGACGTTTCGCGCACCACAAGAGGCGCAACTGGACCGGCTGCCGAAGCACACGCCGATCCACCTTGTCGGTGGCGGACAGGATCCGGCAACAGATAACGGAAAAGCGGTGATCTGGCTGTCAAAGCATTTGAAAGCTCACGGCTTCTCCCGTATCAGGACACAGATATATCAGGACATGCGCCACGAAACGCTGAATGAAATTGGAGCGGACGCGGCCATCGCCGCATTCGCCGACTGGTGCGACGAAGCGATCGCAAGATCCTGAACTGAAGGGTTTCGCGATGAGCAATGGCATTTCGTCCCGTTCTGCCTCCGCTTCGGAGGTTTCGACCGGCATTCTCCTGATGTTCCTGTCGGTGCTGGTGTCCCCGATCATCGACATCTTTTCCAAGCTCGCGATCGCTACGATTCCTGCAGCGGAAATCACCGCCGCCCGCTTTGTGGTGCAGGCTCTCTGCATGTTACCGATCGTTGTCTGGCGAGGAAGCTGGAAGACCTTCTCCTGGCGAGCCAATATCTTTCACGCCATCCGAGGCGCCATCATTACCATTTCCATGGTCTCCTTTGTTACGACGCTGAAGTTCATGCCGGTTGCTGACGCCATCGCGATTTTCTTCGTCGAGCCGATCATATTGACGATCCTGAGCAGTATCTTCCTCAAGGAGACGATCGGCTGGCGCCGCTACATTGCCTGCGGCGTCGGCTTCTTCGGCGCGATGCTGATTATCCAGCCGAGCTTTCAAGAGGTCGGCTACGTCGCGCTTCTGCCCGTCGTCAGCGCTTTCTGCATCGCCATCTTCGCCTTGATGACCCGCGTGCTTTCGCACCGAGAAGATCCGTGGGCGATGCAGCTTCAGATGGGCATCTGGGGTCTGCTGTTCTGCGCGATCCTGCTTGCCTTTGGCAGCGGCACAGGTTCCGACATCTTCGACGCGGTGATGCCGGATGGCCGGGGCTACTTCTATCTGGTCGGCGTCGGTGTCACGGCGGCCATTGCCGGCATCTTCGGCGTCTATGCCTATCGTGCAGCACCTGCCTCCATTTTGGCACCACTGCAGTATTTCGAGATCGTGTCGGCGACCTTTTTCGCCTGGCTCGTATTCGATGACTTTCCGGATGCGCTCAAGTGGGTCGGTATCCTGATCATTATCGCATCGGGCTTGTACATCATCTGGCGCGAGCGCCGCTTTGCATCGAAGCCCGTATCCGATACACCTCAATCGGCCCTGGCGCCCTGATCTGATCGTGGGAGGAACATGACAGACAATCAGCTCCAAAAACCGCCGCTATCAGGCATACGCGTCATCGAGCTTGCGCGAGTGCTTGCCGGGCCATGGGCGGGCCAGATGCTGGCCGATCTCGGTGCCGACGTGATTAAGGTCGAAAACCCCGATGGAGGCGACGACACGCGGCATTGGGGGCCCCCCTTTGTCGAAGGTGCCGACGGCGAAAACCTCTCTGCGGCCTATTACCACGCTGCCAACCGCGGCAAGCGTTCGATCACCGCCGACCTGAAGCGCGAAGAGGATCAGGCCCTCGTCCGCCGCCTTATCGCCACGGCCGACGTCGTCATCGAGAACTTCAAGCTCGGCGGCCTTGTGAAATACGGTCTCGATTATGAGAGCCTGAAAAAGATCAATCCGAAGCTTGTCTATTGCTCGATCACCGGCTTCGGCCAGAACGGTCCCTATGCCAGCCTGGCAGGTTACGACTATATCGTTCAGGGCATGTCCGGCTTCATGTCGATCACCGGCGAGCCGGACGGACAGCCGATGAAAGCGGGCGTCGCGATCGCCGACGTCTTTACCGGTATTTATGCCGTCGCAGCCATCGAGGCCGCCCTCATCCACGCGCAGAAGACCGGCGAAGGTCAGCTGGTCGATATGGCGCTACTCGACGTACAATCCGCCGTGCTCGCCAACCAAAACATGAATTATCTCGTTTCTGGCCGAGCCCCGACCCGGCTTGGGAACGCGCATCCGAATATCTCGCCCTATGAAGTCGTCCCCGCCGCCGATGGCTATCTGATCCTCGCAGTGGGCAATGACGGCCAGTTCCGCCGCCTCTGCGCGATCCTCGGCCTCCAGGGCATTGCCGACGATGCACGCTATTCCACGAACAAGGCGCGAGTCGCGAACCGCGACGAGGTACGCAAGCTGGTTTCCACCGAAACGCTGAAATGGCAGAAAGCCGACCTGTTGAAAGCCTGTGAGGCGGATGCGGTTCCGGCCGGTGCGATCAATACAATCGAAGAAATGTTTGAGGATCCGCAAATCCAGGCGCGTGGGTTGCGGGTAGATCTCGCCGACGCAAAGGGTACCGTCATTCCCGGTGTGAGGACGCCGGTCGTGCTGTCGCAAACGCCTTTGCGCTACGAGCGGCCGAGCCCGAGGCTGGGAGAGCATCAGGAGGAAGTTCTGGCGGAACTCGCCGAACTGGAGGGGAAAAGAGCATCATGAAGAAGACCGGCGGGGAACTGATCGTCGAGGCCCTGAAAGCAAATGGGGTGAAACGCCTCTCCTGCGTACCCGGCGAGAGTTTCCTTGCCGTCCTCGATGCGCTTTATGACAGCGACATCGACGTGGTGGTCTGCCGACAGGAAGGCGGCGCGGCCATGATGGCGGATGCCTGGGGCAGGCTCACCGGCGAGCCCGGCATCTGCATGGTCACCCGCGGCCCGGGCTCCACCAATGCAACGGCGGGTTTGCACATTGCCAGGCAGGATTCCATCCCGATGATCCTCTTCATCGGGCAGGTCCAGCGCGATGCCCGCGAGCGGGAGGCTTTCCAGGAGGTTGAGTATCGCCGCGCCCTCACCGAATTCAGCAAATGGGTCGGCGAGATCGACGACGCGGCTCGCATTCCGGAGTTCGTCACCCGCGCCTTTGCGATCGCAACATCCGGTCGTCCCGGCCCTGTTGTGTTGTCACTGCCTGAGGACATGCTGCGAGACGAGGTGGAGGCGCCCCGCGCAAAACGCTATTCGCGCGTCGAAGCCCATCCCGGCCGCCGCCAGATTGACGACTTCTATCTTCGCCTGCTGAAGGCGGAGCGACCGATGGTCATCGTCGGCGGCACGCGCTGGGATGCGGATGCGGTCGCCGACCTGAAAGCCTTCTCGGAACGCTTCGCGCTCCCCGTCGGATGCTCCTTCCGCCGGCAGATGCTGTTTGATCACCTACACCCGAACTATGCCGGGGATGTTGGCATCGGCGTCAACCCTGCGCTGGCGAAGGAAATCAAGGAGAGCGACCTGCTGATCCTGCTCGGCGGCCGGATGTCGGAAATGCCCTCCTCCGGCTATACGCTGATCGACATCCCCTACCCACAGCAATCGCTCGTCCACATTCATCCCGATCCTTCAGAACTCGGCCGTGTCTATCGCCCCGACCTGGCAATCTGCGCGAGCCCGAGTGACTTCGTGGCGGATCTTGCTGATCTCGAGGCGCCAAGCGAACTCAGATGGGCGGAGCGCACTGAACGGATGCACCAAGCCTACATCACCTGGTCGACACCGCCGCAGAGCGGCCCGGGACCGGTCCACATGGGACCGATCATGGAGTGGATCGAAGAAAACACACGCCCCGATGCGATCTTCACCAACGGCGCGGGAAACTATTCCACCTGGCTCCATCGTTTCCATCGCTTCCGCCAGTTCAACACCCAGGCAGCCCCGACATCAGGTTCCATGGGCTACGGCCTGCCGGCCGCTGTCGCGGCCAAGCAGCTCTTTCCCGAACGCGAGGTCATCTGCTTCGCCGGAGACGGCTGCTTCCTGATGCACGGCCAGGAGTTTGCGACTGCCGTACGCTATGGCCTGCCGATCATCGCGATCGTCATCAACAACGGCATCTATGGCACCATCCGCATGCATCAGGAGCGGGAATATCCCGGCCGCGTCAGCGGCACCGACCTGACCAACCCGGACTTTGCTTCACTTGCGCGTGCTTATGGCGGCCATGGGGAAACCGTCGAGACGACGGAAAGCTTCGCCGCCGCCTTCGAACGCGCGCGGGCAAGCGGCAAGCCCTCGATCATCGAGGTAAGGCTCGATCCGGAAGCAATTACGCCGACACGTACCCTTTCGGAAATTGCCCAAACAAAAAGCCGGTGAGTAAAACCCACCGGCCTTCGAGATTACAACACCGTCGACTTAGTCGAGGGCGGCGGTAACCGTGAACTCGACCTTGTACTTCGGTGCAGCAAGCTTGGCTTCGCTGGTAGCGCGAGCCGGCGTGTTGGCCGGGTCGACCCAGGCTTCCCAGGCAGCGTTCATTTCGGCAAAGTAGGACATGTCGGAGAGATAGATCAGCGTCTGCAGGATCTTCGACTTGTTCGAACCGGCCGCAGCGAGCAGACGATCGACTTCAGCCAGTGCCGACTTGCACTGTTCGGTGACGCTTTCGCCTTCGCCGACCTGACCTGCGAGGTAGACCGTGTTGCCGTGGACGACCGCGCCGCTCATGCGGGCGCCAACGTCGATGCGCTTAATGCTCATGATTGTCTCCTATTGGTGAAATGAAAGACGCCGCTGGAAAGAAGCGGCGTCGGACTCGGGTCAGTGATTGTGTTATGCGCGGATGTGCTGCGTCTTCTGATAGATCGCGGTCGAACGGGCACCGGAGCGGCAATAGCCGAGCATCGGACGCGGGAACTCATCAAGCGCGTCGACCATCCCGGCAATCGCCTCTTCGTTGACGCCCATCGGGCCGACCGGCACGTGTGCGATATCGAGGCCGAGTTCCTTTGCGCGCGCTTCGACCAGGGCATAAGGCGTCTGATCCGGGCTTTCGCCGTCCGGGCGATTACAAACGATCGATTTGAAGCCCATGGCCTTGATCTGATCGAGATCCTCGACCGAAATCTGTCCGGAAACCGAATATTCGTCGTCGATTTGGCGAATGTCCATCGCTAATCCTCCTGAAATCATGGGCTGAATGACTACGCCGCCCCATGCCAAGCGTCAACCGCAGATCACTCACACGAAGGCAAAGCTGAGCGCATAATTTCGGCTCTCGCCGGGCTTCAGCATGATGAACTCACCCGCTGCTTCCAGCTCGGAGCGAGATACCCAGCGATGCGACACCGGCTCGATGCCGAGGACGTCGGCAGGTGCCTTCTGATTGCGCCAGACCTGCAGGTGCGGCAACGTCTCGGCAAGGACCCGCACTCGGAGGACCTTGCCGCCGATCGCGGCTATCGGGCCAAGACGCACCTCGGCAAAACCGCTGTCCGTTGCCGGCGCCTTAACGCAGAAGATGCCACCCGGCTCTTCACCAAAATTCCAGGGGAAGCCGCCACCCTCGAGCATCTTGCCTTCGAGGCGCGTGCCGGCATCGAACCACTTGCCGCCAATATTCATATGGTACATCAGGAAAGTCGGCACGACCTTGTCGCTGGTGTTGACGACCTTGTCTTTAAGACTGACCTCGCCTGTCTGACCGTTGATGAACCAATGGCGTTCAATTCGAGCCGGCAAGCCTTCGACCGTTACGATATCGATATCCGCCCGGCACTCGGCATTCCCATTCTCGAATTTCGTCCAGAGGATCCTGGCTGCATGACCAGGGCCCGATCCATGCAAAGGATAGACCTTGCCGTCTGCGCGACCCGGAATCGGCTCGCGGTGACGGATATGGTCCGGTCCGCAGGTAAAGAGAAAGCCTTCGACAGAATGCGAGATGCGCGCGTCGCCGTCATCGGGGACCGCCTTCTTGGGAGCGATGTCGACACCATTGACGATACAGCCGCCGATATCCATCTGCGACGTCTCGTCCAGCATCAGCTTCGGCCCTCTTGCCGCGGCAAACTCGATCATTGTCCAACTTCCTCCCGGTTCTGGCGACTGATGCAGCGATATGTCTCGCAGCGGCATTCGTCAATCGCGGCTGCTATGCCGCTTCAGGGAACCGGCAGTTCACCCCAAAGGTTTATGAGCAAAGGAGAAATCACCAAATATTTATCTTTTGTTCAGTACGATTTCATAAATTCCACACTAGCGTCAAAATTCGCAGGTGTGTGTCGGCCAAGTCACTGAAGGATATGAAGACGTGAATCGCTTTGTAAGATCGGGATTGTCTGCCGCAGCTGCCGTGCTCGCCATCGCTGTCGCGCCTTCTGCCGATGCGCAGCAGTTTTACAACGGACGCCAGGGCGACATTGTCTTCGTGGCGCCGAACGGCGATATCCTCGACTACGTACCATCCGGCGCCGCCTACGCGCGCGACCGCAGGGGTAACCGCGTACTGGTCGATCCCTATGGCAATGTGATTGCGACCGAAATGCGCGCCCGCGGTTACTACCCGCGCCCGCCCGTGCGTGATGCCTACAATAACGACGCTTACTACGGCGACGATCCCTACGGCGATTCGCGCTATTCCGAACGCGGCGCCGTCACCGGCTCGATCCCGCGTGACGCTGCGATCGACCGACAGCCCCTGGACGAGCAGCCTTACCCGCAAGGCGGCGAAAACTACGCTTCCATCGAGCCGGACCAGCAAATGCCGGAGATGGCGCAGCCGAAGCCGCCTCAGGAGCCGGTGATCACGCTCAAGAACAAGTCGAAGTCCGAGATCGTCGCCCTTCAGGTGTTCCTCGACCGCGCCGGCGTGTCCCCAGGTGCGATCGATGGCCACATGGGCGCGAACGTGACCAAAGCGATCTATGCCTACCAGCAGATGACGGGTGAGACTCTCGACCCGAACAATACGGACGCCATCCTCGAGCAGCTTCGCATGACCGGCGGTCTGCCGCTGGTGAGCTACACGATCACGCCTGCGGATGCCGCTGGCCCCTATGTCGCGGAGATCCCCGAGGACTACGCACACAAGGCCGCGATGTCGTCGCTCGGCTACACCTCGACGACGGAAATGCTCGCTGAGCGCTTCCATATGGACGAAGGCTTCCTGAAGGAAATCAATCCGGGCATCGACTTCACGGTTCCCGGCACGGTCATCAAGGTTGTCAATCCTGGCGAAGTGAAAGCTGGATCGGTCGCGCGAATCATTGCCGACAAGGGCCGCAAGCAGGTCTTTGCCTATGACAACGCGGGCAATTTGGTTGCTGCCTACCCGGCCTCGATTGGCTCGACCGATACGCCCTCGCCTTCGGGTACGGTCACCGTCGAGCGCGTAGCTTTCAATCCGGGCTACACCTACAATCCGAAGATCAATTTCCAGCAGGGCGCCAACGACAAGATCCTGAACATTCCGCCGGGTCCGAACGGCCCGGTCGGCACGGTCTGGATGGCGCTCTCCAAGCCGACTTACGGTATCCACGGAACGCCGGAACCATCGAAGATCGGTCGGACCCAGAGCCATGGCTGTATCCGTCTGACAAACTGGGACGCCACCGAACTGGCGAAGATGGTCAAGCCGGGCGTAACAGTCGAATTCACCGACTGATCGATCCTGCCATTCCACCAAAAAAAATGCGCCGCAAAGGGCGCATTTTTTTTGTTTAGCAGACAGTTTCCGCTAGGCGGCTGAGCGGATCAACGGGCCAGTGCTGCGCGCCGGCTCCGGGAGCTTTGCCGGGACCTTGCCCATGATCTCTTCAGCGAAACAGCGCGCGTTCTCGCGCGCCTTGTCGAGGTTGCTTACCCGGGCAGGATCGAGGGAATGCAGTGTGCCCCCACAGTCAAAGATGTCTCGGAAGGCAGACCGCTCGATGATTGCAGTATCCAACACCGGCACTTGGCGCTCGCTCAGCAGCGACTTGACGATGGAGAGCGCGCGTGTGGTCACCATCGAGTTGACACGGGTCAACACGACCGAGTGCCCAATACGGATGCCGGCCTTCTCGTCCAGATATTGCAGCAATTCGAGAACCTGCGCGCCGCCCCGAGCGTCCATGGCGCATCCCTGGATCGGGACCAGCACGTGATCGGAGAGGCCGATTGCCGTGGCAAGCAGCGGATTACGCGCACCGGGCAGATCGACGATGAAGTAGTCCGTATTGTGTTTGTTTTCCGATATGTGCAGCGGCAACGACGCCGACGTCACGAAATCGATGACCGAGATGTTGGCCACATGCCCGGATACTTCATGCCATCTCGTGATCCAGTGCTGCGGATCTGCGTCAAGGATTGTCACCCGATAGCCCTTCTGGGCAAGCTCGGTGGCGAGAAGAAGCACGGCTGTGGTCTTGCCGGCGCCGCCCTTGGTGTTTGCGAAAGTGATGACTGGCATGGACGGTCCTCGAAGGGAAAAGTGAGCCTCTCTATGGCCCTGTCGCGCATTTTCCGAAACATCGTGCGGTTAATGCATCCTTTACAATGATGGTTAACAACTCCTAAACACGGCGCCTGAAATTGCGGCTGACATTTCTTGCATCCCCTCGAAATCACGACGCCACGAATAAAAAAGCAACGGTGTTAGGCGTCAATCACCGTTGCTCGATAGTCTCTCATTTTGGCATTGAGGATTATGATCATCCTTCGCATGACCGCGACGAGAGCGACCTTTCCGGGCTTTCCTTTCGCTTTCAGTCGTTCGAAGACGGCCTTCATGGCTGGATCGAAGCGGATGGCGGGCAAGGCGGCGATGTAAAGGGCGTCGCGCACTGGTTTGCGGCCGCCGGCAATCATCCTCTTGCCACGCATCAGGC
>NZ_KB897837.1:0-112422 GCF_000377185.1 Rhizobium sp. 42MFCr.1 | reverse complement strand
GCTTGGTCCGCACAATCAGCTTCTCGATTTGGAAAGGAAGCTGATTGGCGTGCCGGTAAGGCCGTCGCGATCGATCTGTCAGTCCTTCCAGACCGCTGTCGTTATAGCGGCTGATGATCTTGTGACCGGTCTTGCGGGAGATGCCGAATTCGCGGCACAGCGCCGCTATCTTCTCGCCATCCAGAACCCGCGCAACGAATTTGAGACGCTCGTCCATGCGGTTGCACTCCTGCAAAGGCACCTTCGCTCTCCTCGCAAAGGCCAAAAGTGTAACCCATGTCTCCGGTATGAACTGTCACCCCTCTCTCGTGAAGGACAGAACTCGCCCTTGAAGTCGGCGCACCACAGATCGTTGGGGCCGATGGCCGCCGACAGCGCCGTGCCCATGGCCTTGTTCGCCCGGTTCCTCTTACGGGCCTGGCTCACAAGGCCGTACCGGTCGAGCACCGCATGCACCGTGCTTCTCGCCGGGATGCGCACGTCGCCGGCCAGACGGCGCACCAGAAGCTCGCGGATCTTGCGCGCCCCCCAGTGCGGCTTCTCCTGGTTGCAACGAACGATCATCGCCGGGACCGGTCCGTCAGGGCCTCCAGCCCGTCCTCCTTGCAGCGATTGAAGATCTTGTAGCCGGTCTTGCGCGAGATCCCGAACGACCGACACACCTCGCCCATACCTTCGCCCTCCAGCAAACGGGCGACAAATCGAAGACGCTCATCCATGACCGAAGTCTCCGGTACGTTCTGTCACCTATCTCTCAGGTCGGGCATCGCCTACCTTGGCATTAGAAGCTGCGCTTTGCCACGTTCCGCCATGCCCTCTCGTGTTCGCACGCCAGAGTCTAAAGTCGCGCGCCCTCCGTCGCATTCGTCAATATCGGGAAACATGTTCGCCATCTTGACGCGGATCAATGTTCGACATGGACAGTCCGCTAGGTTTGGATGAATTTATTGCACCACGATCTGGAACGGATGTCCCATGTACAAGCGTATACTCATTCCAACCGACGGCTCGGAGCTTGCTTCCAAGGGCGTCGATCACGGTCTTGCACTTGCAAAGGCGCTCGGCATTCCAGCGACGGTCATCAACGTCACGGTGCCGCTGGCTGGCTTTGCGCTTCAGGGAGTAGTTCAGGCACAGGCCATGGACAGCTATACTCACGCGGTGAAAGAAGACCTGATCGAGATCGAAAGAATTGTCCGCAACAAGTCGGCGAAAGCGCAGGTGACGGTCGATTTTGTCCACGAGATAAATAGCTCTCCTGCTACGGCCATTCTCGAGACTGCTCAGGCAAAAAACTGCGACCTGATCGTTATTTCCTCACATGGGCGCACGGGCATCGGAAGAATGATACTTGGCAGCCAAACCCAGCAGGTCCTCGCCAATTCGACCGTTCCTGTTCTTGTCGTCAGATAACGGCATCGGCATTCGTGGACTCTTAAGGCGTCTGGCAAAGGCAACAAGGGATACTCGACGTTGCCCAGTGGAGCGATCCCTAATGGCCAAACTGAGCAAGAGCGGTACTTCAAATAAAAAAAGAGTGACTAAGGGCAAACACTATTAAATCTGTTGATAGTACCTAGCAACAAACAAGATTTGAATTTTGTTCTACTATGAGTTATTTCGATATTCTGCAAATTGACGAAAGTCAATTATAACTTTTTCTCGAAATTTACATTTTATTAACCCAGAAATGCTATGCGAACTATGGAGATTATTCAAATCTTGAAAGATCAAGGTCAGATCTCCCGATCGGAACCACTGCGTCGCGCGCATTTTGGAAAGTAGTGTTTTGCGACGTTTCGGCCTCGTGGTCTTGCAACGTTGTCGGCGAAATGACGAGCGTCCGGCCATTCTTATACCGAAGCCGGAATTCATGACGATCGCGCCGGTTTCCCTAGGCGAATAACCGACATGAATTTACCCGCCTTCTTTTCACGTATCAGCACGAAACTCGCCCTCATGTCCGCTGCCGGCATTGCGATGATGCTCGTCATGCTGGCTGGCCTTTGGTTAGAGGATCGCTCGGTCGGCCAGAGCGCCATACTCGAACGGCAACAGGTCGGCGCATCACGCGACTATGTCGAGGCCAAGGCCGCCATTCGCGGCATGCAGATCGAGAGCCTGAACATGCGCCTGGCGAACGCCATGGACGAGGTGCTGCAGGCCAAGTCCGCCGCGCGGGACAATCACGACGCAGCCATCAGAGCCCTGGATTCGGCCCTTTCGATCCTGACAATCCAGGTCAACCAGGAGCGGGTGAAAAACATCAAGGCGCTGGTTGACGAATATTACAACACGAGCGGCCAGCTCGCGGAGTTCCTCCGCACGAAACTGAGCGCGGCGGGCGTCGACGCAAGCCTCGCCGCCAAGGAACGGGAATTCGTTACACACCAGATCGATCTCATCCAGAAGACGATGTCCCTCCTCGATGAGGCCGGCACGATCGCAAAGGGCCGTGCGACAACAGCCGCCGCAGCTTCGAACGTGGCCCTCAATTCGATGGAAACCACATCGCTCGCCGGTGGATTTCTCGTGATGATTACTCTTCTCGGCGCCGCTCTCTTCGGCGCGAAAGCGCTGGCAAAGCCGATCGGTCGTATCACCGAAAACATGAGTGTCCTGGCGAGCGGCAATCTCGGCGCCGAGATCCCTTTCACTGGGCGCAGCGACGAGATCGGCGACATGGCGCGCGCCGTCGCAGTGTTCAAGCAGAACGGCCTCCGGGTTCGCGAGCTGAATGCACATGAAGCTGCCCTTCATGCCAAGAGTGTTGATCTGCAGTCGAGCATCGGCGTGGTGGTCTTGGCCGCCGTTGGCGGTGATTTCACGCGGCGTATCGCCAAGGACTACGGCGATGCCGACCTCAACCGCTTTGCCACGCAAGTCAACGAACTGGTGGCCTCCGTCGATCGCGGCGTCGCAGAGACCCGGCGTGTCGTGGCTGCCCTTGCCGAGGGTGATTTGACCGAAACGATGCGCGGCGAGTTCCAGGGCGCCTTCGGCGAACTCAGGGACAATGTCAACGCGACCATGGCCAACCTGCGCTCGGTGCTCGGCGAGGTGCGCGCCGCCGTCGACACGATCAACAGCGGCTCGAGCGAAATACGCAGCGCCTCGGGCGACCTCTCCAAGCGCACCGAACAGCAGGCGACTTCGCTGGAGGAAACCTCCTCCGCTTTGGAAGAGATCACCGTCGCGGTGAAAAATTCCACCGAACGGGCAACAGAGGCGAGCCATATGGTCGACGAGGCGCGCCGCAGCGCCGAGCGGTCGAGCGCGGTTGTCAAGGACGCCGTATCAGCCATGAGACGCATTGAGCAGGCCTCGGGCGAAATCGGTCAGATCATCAACGTCATCGACGAGATCGCCTTCCAGACGAACCTGCTGGCGCTCAATGCCGGAGTGGAAGCGGCCCGCGCCGGCGAGGCCGGCAAAGGCTTCGCCGTCGTCGCCCAGGAAGTGCGCGAACTGGCGCAGCGTTCCGCCAATGCCGCAAAGGACATCAAGACGCTCATCGGCCGCTCCAGCGCGGAAGTCGACGCAGGCGTCACGCTGGTGACGGCAACCGGTGAGGCGCTCGGGCTGATCCAGGGGCATGTGATCAAAATCAACGAACATGTTCATTCGATCGCGACGGCCGCGAAGGAACAGTCAACGGGACTGTCGGAAGTCAGCATGGCGGTGAATGAGATGGATCAGGTCACCCAGCGGAATGCTGCCATGGTAGAGGAGTCGACAGCGGCGACCAACCGGCTGGCGGACGAGGCTTCGAACCTCTCGCGACTGATCGCCCGCTTCAACCTCGGAACAGGCGGCCCGGCTGCGAGCGCGTATTCCGCTCCACGCGCCACCCGGGATAGCGGGCCTGCCGCCTCGCCGGCCCGCAAACTGGTGGGGAAAGTCGCGGCCGCCTTCCACGGAAACGCCGCTCCCGCCCATGACAATTGGGAGGAGTGCTGACATCGGCGTACCGCGCTGCCGATATTTCTGATCGGGATTGGTGATGAGACCGCATTCACCCTAACGGGATTGATCCGACATGCCGAATCATAAATCAGCGCAAGCTGCATGATGCGGCATGTTCCATACCGGGCAGGCAAGTCCTCGATCGTCGATTACATCGCCTCGCTCTCGGCTCGCCGCGTTTGAGCGCACCGTTGAAACTGAAGCCGCCCGATGCCCAGCGAATTCTCGGTAGAACGAGCCGGCAGGCGACAGACCGCGGAACAATTGCTGTTCTATGCTTCCCCGAGCATCCTATTCGAGAAAACACCGGAAATAGAGGGTCGACTGTAGGTTTGACTTGCGACATTGTAGTATTGCTGCAGTTCACGCGGGGTGCATGTCATGTCGTACTCGCAAACGCTCCCAGTCTATGCGTCCGTTCTGGTGACGGGCGTTGTTGCACCGCTGTTCGCGTTGTCGGCGGCCGAAACAGCAGTCGTCAAAACGGTGCGGGATCCATCGATATCAATCCTCGTCAGAGCCGACCTCGAACAAGGCGCGCTATCGGCGCCCGCCACCTCGATTGACTGGTGGTTGCGGGACGATATCGTTCATACGTCGCAGGCGACGGACGGGACGAAGAGTGTCTTCAATCGAAATTGGCTGAAGGACGACCAGCTTCGCGGCTCCCACTGATCAACTTGGCAGGGCATCGTTGGGTGGATCGCCGCGGGCGCGCCTACAGCCAGCCGCCGGTGAACCCCGCTCGCCGCAACCCCCTGACAATAGGCTCGCAATCACGCATCAGCGTCCACAAAAGGCCGGTGCGGTAATTCTCAATCATCAGCGCCACCGGCCCCTGGTCAATCCCGAAGTGGTACGGGCTGATCCACCAGCCAGTCGGACTGTTCGGATCCTTGAAGGTCTGATTGAATGATGGCTTGAAGCCGTAAAGCCTAGTCATCCCCAGCTTCATGCCCGCGAACTTCCGGACGGTCGGAAGGACAATCTCGGGCGCAAAAGGCAGGGATGCCACGACAACCCAGGGCGCTACGGTCCCGTCATCAGGCCCGAAGGGCGCGCCACGGGCAACATAATCGAAGAACTCGCGACGAACCCCGCCGACATCCGCCTTCACCCAGCCCGGGCCGTCACACGCGGTAAATCCCCAGCAATGCTCACCATAACCCTCGAACTGCATCGGATTTCGGATCGCATACTCCTGATGGACAAAGGTCGCTTGCCGGCTGTTCTGGAAGTAGTCACTGTCATGCTCGTGCATGAACTGATCGCGGATGCCTCGGAAATCGATCCACATATGCGATAGCTGGTGGGTGAACAGCGGACCGGAATAGAGCAGCTCGCGGCCGTAAATGTTCCGCCATTCGTAGCTTTCCGTGTAGGCCTCATAGCTCTCGGGCGGCAGCGGATGCGACGGTGATCCCAGCCCCAATATGTAGAGAAGCAGGCCTTCGTCATAACCACGCCAACGGTAAGGAATGAAGCCACTCTCGGGTCGCCAGCCATGCGTCAGGGTAGCGCCCTGATCCCGCGCCCAGTTCCAGTCTGCACGCTCGTATAGCTCCGTCGCAAGCGTCCTGATCTTCGCTTCTTCGGCGCTCTCCCCGTCAAAATAGGTGGCGACTGTCAGCGCACCAGCGAACAGAAAGGCCGAGTCGATCGTCGACAGCTCGCATTCCCACACCCGCTGTCCCGTCTCAATGTCGAGAAAATGATAGAAGAAGCCCTTGTGGCCCGAGGCGTCCGGCTCGGGGCCCTGGTGGCATTGCATCAGGAATTCGAGCCTGCGCCGGACCATCTTGACGGCAAACTCGCGAATGAGGACGCCACGCTCCACGACGACGGGAATGGTGGCGAGCGCCATGCCGATGGCAGCGATGCTTGCCGGTGCGCCGGGTTGCGTCTTGTCGCGAACGAGGCCGTTGTCCGGGTTCGTAGAATGCAGATAGTAGAGCACCGAGGTGAACTGCAGTCGCGCAAAGTCCTCGTCGGTCAGCCCCGACTCCAAGTTTGGCCTGGGTGACACCGCAACCATGGCTTCCCCTCCCATACAGCTTTGCAATCGCTTGCCGCCAACGGCATCGTACCAATACGCACTTCGCCACTCGAACGGGCGCCAGCAGCCTGCGTCCTCTGCATCGTCTTTGATAGTGCCCCCCGGAGCAACGGCTCCGGGAGGCACCCGGCTGCGCCGAACGCTACGTGTTGTCGCCTTCCGTCGATGTCCTTTGCTTGCTTGCCGCCCCTCCGAGGACGCCCCACTTCCAGCCGGTGATTTCAGGCATGTCATCACCGTGCTTTTCAATGTAATGCCGGTGCTCGATCAGCTTCTCGCGGATCGCTTGCTTGAAGTAGGCGGCGCGGGCACCGAGTTGCGGCAGTCGATCGATGACGTCTTCGACAAGGTGGAAGCGATCGAGCTGGTTCAAAACGACCATATCGAAAGGTGTCGTCGTCGTCCCCTCCTCCTTGTATCCGCGGACGTGCAGATTGTCGTGGTTCGTGCGCCGGTAGGTCAACCGGTGAATCAGCCAGGGATATCCATGGAACGCAAAGATGATCGGCTTGTCCTTGGTGAAGAGCGCATCGAAATCGGCGTCGGAAAGCCCATGGGGGTGCTCGCTCGACGGCTGCAACTTCATGAGGTTGACGACGTTGATGACGCGCACCTTCAATTCCGGTAGATGTTCGCGGATCATCTGCACCGCCGCCAGCGTCTCCAGCGTTGGCACGTCGCCGCAGCACGCCATGACGACATCAGGCTCGCCGCCCTTGTCGTTACTGGCCCATTCCCAGATACCGAGGCCCTGGGCGCAGTGCTTGACGGCTTGATCCATAGTCAGCCATTGCGGCGCCGGCTGCTTGCCGGCAACGACGACGTTCACGTAGTTGCGGCTCCGGAGGCAATGGTCGGTAACGGAAAGCAGCGTGTTGGCATCCGCCGGCAGATAGACGCGGATCACCTCGGCCTTCTTGTTGACCACATGGTCGATGAACCCCGGATCCTGGTGGCTGAAGCCGTTGTGGTCCTGGCGCCAGACATGCGAGCTCAGGAAATAGTTGAGGGACGCGATCGGACGGCGCCATGGAATATCGTTGCACACCTTCAGCCATTTGGCGTGCTGATTGAACATCGAGTCGATGATGTGAATGAAGGCTTCATAGCATGAGAAGAAGCCATGCCGCCCTGTCAGAAGGTACCCTTCAAGCCAGCCTTGGCATTGATGCTCGCTCAACACCTCCATCACCCGGCCATCGGGCGACAGGTGGTCGTCCTCGGGATAGATTTCGGCCATGTAGCAACGATTGGTGACCTCAAGCACGTCCTGCCAGCGGTTCGAGTTGTTCTCGTCGGGACTGAACAATCGGAAATTCTTGGTGTTCAGGTTCAGTTTCATGACATCGCGAAGAAACTTGCCCATCACCCGGGCAGATTCGGTCGTCGTCGCTCCGGGGCTAGGTACGGAAACCTCGTAGTCACGGAAGTCGGGCAGCCTCAGGTCACGCAGGAGCAGGCCACCATTCGCATGCGGATTGTCGCTCATCCGGCGAATGCCAGTCGGGGCTAGCGCAGCGAGTTCGGCGCGCAGCTTACCGTCGTCATCGAAGAGCTCTTCGGGCTTATATTCCTTCATCCACTGCTGAAGGATCTTGATGTGTTCCGGCTTGTCCATTTCGCCCATCGGGACCTGGTGCGACCGCCAGTAATCCTCGCATTTCTTGCCGTCGATTTCACTCGGGCAAGTCCAGCCCTTTGGCGTGCGGAAAACAATCATCGGCCAGGCCGGGCGTTTCAGATTGCCCTTCTCGCGCGCCTCCCCCCAGATCCGCTTGATCTCGGCAACGGCTGTATCCATCGCTGCCGCCAGTTGCTGCTGCACCTTGTCGGGCTCGTGCCCTTCGACGAAGAGGGGCGCATAGCCCATCCCCTCGAAAAGCTTCCGCAGCTCCTCCTCGGGAATGCGGGCTAAGAAGCATGGATTGGCGATCTTGTAGCCATTGAGATGCAGGATCGGCAGTACGCATCCGTCACGGGCTGGATTGAGAAACTTGTTGCTGTGCCAGCTCGTGGCAAGCGGGCCGGTCTCCGCCTCGCCGTCGCCAACGACGCAGGCGACGATCAGGTCCGGATTGTCGAAGGCCGCGCCATAGGCATGGCTCAAGGCATAACCCAGTTCGCCACCCTCGTGGATGCTTCCAGGCGTTTCAGGGGCGACGTGGCTCGGAATGCCGCCGGGAAAGCTGAACTGCTTGAATAGGGTCTTCATCCCTTCGGCGTCCTGGCCGATATTGTGGTAGACTTCGCTGTATGTCCCTTCCAGGTAGGCATGTGCGACCAGCGAAGGTCCGCCATGGCCCGGCCCGATCACGTAGATCATGTTGAGGTCGTCGCGCTTGATCACGCGGTTCAGATGCACATAGAGCATGTTCAGGCCGGGCGACGTTCCCCAGTGACCGAGAAGCCGCGGCTTGATATGCTCCCGCTTGAGCGGCTCTCTCAGTAGCGGATTGTCGAGCAGATAGATCTGCCCGACAGAGAGATAGTTCGATGCACGCCAATAGGCGTCCATTAAGCGGAGTTCTTCGGCCCCAAGCGGAGCACTCGTCTTCTGATGGTCGTTGGTTGCACGAGCGGCGTTCGTCATCATCAGCCTCCTATCGACTTTTTTGTCGTCTCAATTTGCGTGCTTTGCACCGCTGCCGTTCCCGCGGTCATGCGGCGTATTCCACTGCCATGCGCCACTATCGTCAAAGTCCAGGATGGCGTCATAGGATGATATGTCGGCGGCGCTTCCGATATGAACGCAGGCGATGCCGTCATTTGCAAAGCGTGTCATGATCCGGAAAAGTGTCTCCCAGCCAACCATAGCCTCGGTTCTCTCAAGCAAGATGACATGCGGCTTCGCAACGCATGCGCTCGCCAGCATGAGCAAGCACTGCTCTCTTTGCGTCAGAACGGTATGCCATTCCACTTCTTGTTGAAATTCCTCGATCTTAGAAATGCGCTGAAGTTCAAATTCGGCAAGTAGCAGCGCAATGCGTTCGTCCGAAATTTCCGGGCTCGCGGCCGGGGGAATGAACAGTTGTCGAAGTGTCCCTGGCGGAAAATAGGGGTGCTGCGGCAGGAAGCGTATGCCTTCAGCCGTGGGGCGAAAAATCTGGCCGGTGCCGGGATAAGCAACACCTGCGGTAGCCCTGAAAAGTGCGCTCCCTTGGTCCTCTCGAGCGCATGTCACCATGACGCGGGCACGAGGCGGGATGGCGACGGTCAACTCCTGCAGCAACGACGATCCGTCCCGCTCCGACAATATCGTGAGTTTCTCATACGACAGGTCGTCCCGGGTCTCATCGACCTGAATCTTGGCACCCCCCTTTGGTCTCTCTATCGCCTCCGAAAGAGTACTCAGGCGCGCCACCACTGCAGCAAAACTGGAGATCGAGTTGAATTGGTTGATGATCAGCGAAAAAGCGCCCACCAGCATGGCGAATGCTGCCGCGGACTGCGTAATCACCCCAAATTCGATATCACCGCGGAAGAAGGCCGGCGCGACAATCAATGCAGGGATGATCTGGATCAGCCAGTTGTAGCCCGTCGTGAAGAAGCCGACATTGCGGTTCACCGATGTTATGTTGCGAAAGTTGGTCACCAGGTCATCAATTCGGACCGCGAGAAAAGACTTCATGCGCGGCTCGCTGCCGGTCAGCAAAATTCGCTCTGCATTCTCCCTTGCTTGGATGAGCCCCGTGCGGAAACTCGCCTCCTTGTCGAGCTGGTCATAGTTCAGCTTGATGAGCGGGCGGCCCAGCCAGACCGTGAGAAACGAGCCGCAGGCAGCATAAAGGACCGCCACGGCGAACAAGACGGGGTTGATGGATAAAAGTACCCCTGAAAATGAAAGGATCGTTAGCCCGCTGCTGAAGATCATGAGCAGGAAGGACAGTGTGGTCACGGTAAATGCGCGGATATCTTCGGAAATGCGCTGATCCGGATACGAGAGTCCTCCCGAAACACCGAGGCGGTAAAAGGCTCCGTCAGTAAGATAGAGATTGACGGCGCGACGCGTCAGAAAGTCTCTCCATGTGAGGGCCAGCCGCTCCTCCGTAAAGCGCGCATAAACCGATGCGATCGTGGAGCCGGCAAACACGAGAAGATAGAATATGGCCTGCCGGACAAACTCAGCGATCTGCCTGTCGGCGATCGCCGTCATGAAGTTCCGGCCCACGAAGTTATTCAGCACATTGAGCCCGTTGATCGCGAGGAAGAGCACGACAAGGCATGCGGTCAGAAGCTTTGCCGTGCCGCCGACCTCCGAGGACATGAAAACGCGCACCGAGCGCAGAAAGCGACCAGCCGTTACCCTGAAAGGAGTTCGCAGCTCTTCCATGCTCCTCCCAACCTTCACCTAGAAAATGAAGCCCGCCTCCCCGACGGCCTCCTCGAAGGCTATTTCATGCGACGTAGGTTCAGGCCCAACGTCGAACGACATTCCGGCACTTCTCCACCGCCCGCGCGCATGCTGGCCCTGGTCCGGCCAATTCTCCAGAGCCAGTGCGTTGCGGGGCTAGGATTTAAGGTCGTGCGCCTGCCCTGACTCGCGCAATTCCTTGAGGGTTTTGCCCAAGCAGCTTCCCCCGTCGGATCCGCCCACGGCCTTTGCTTTACCGTCCAGCGTAATCGTCCCCGCAATCCGGTCGGAGGCTGAAAAAGTGGCGGTGCCGTCTTTCGTCACCCTGGACAAATAGAATGCGTGGTAGGTGCCCTTGTATTCACAGCTGATAACCATCGGAAAATCGTCAAAGGGATCTTGTGCGTATGCGAACGCGCTGGTCAGAACCGATGCCCCACAAGCGACGAGCATTGCAATCGATATATTGAGAAATGCAGTGATACTGCGAAGCGACACATGTTCCATTGATCGAACCCCAACTGCGTGAAGAACGCGAATTCGCAAGGTGTCTCTAGGCATGCATTCAAGTGGCTATCAGCGGCTGTAAGTATGTCGCAGCATGCCGCTGTTAGGCAAGAAAATTGTGGTCAGCAAGGACACAATTTTACCGGGAAAAGAGGCATCTTGGAGGAACACCGAGGAGCGCGCCTCCCGGGGCGCCGCCTTTCCCCACCTAGTTAGGCGCACAGGTACTTCCACCGTCCACAGAAGCAATGGTGGCCAACGCGATGGGCTCACGTCAACCACCGTTCCCGGGACGTCGGAATTCGCCTCGCGGGTTAGGCGGGCTGGGTCACAGTATCGCTATCCGCTGTCGAACGACCGTCCAGAGCGCCACTCCAGAGCGTCAGGACCAGGGCTCCGCCCACGAGAATTGCGCCAACCCAGGGTGTCGCCTCAAGCCCCAGCGAAGATTCCACCACAAGGCCGCCGATCCATGCGCCCGCGGCGATACCGAGGTTGAAGGCGGCGATATTCAGGGCCGATGCCACATCGACGGCGGCGGGACGAACCTGCTTCGCCAACTGCACGACATAAATCTGCAGGCCGGGCACGTTGGCGAACGAGAGGAAGCCGAGTGCCGCCAGCGTCGGGACGACCAGCCAGGGCGATGGCGCGGTGAAACTGAAGAGTACCAGCACGATCGCCTGGGCGATGAACAAGCCGGTCAGGGCGCGTACCGGGCTGCGATTGGCAAGTTTGCCGCCGGCGACGTTGCCAATGGCGATCGCGATGCCATAGACCACGAGGATGATGCTGACCGTGCTGGCAGCAAAGCCGGTGATCTCCTGCAGGATCGACGCCAGGAACGTAAAGGCGACGAAGGTGCCGCCATAGCCAAGTGCGGTCATGGCGAAGACGATCAACAGGCGGCCGCTGCCGAGCACGCGGATCTGGTCGCCGACGCTGGCGGCCGGTGCCTTCTTGAGGTTCGAAGGCAGCAACACTGCAATCGCAACGAAGGCAATCGCACCGAGGCCTGCTACCGCCGCAAATGTTGCGCGCCAGCCGAAGATCTGACCGATCAGAGTGCCAAGCGGGACGCCTGTTACGATGGCGACCGTCAAGCCCATGAACATCATCGCGATCGCCGAGGCGCGACGGTTCTCGGGAACGAGATCAGCTGCGATCGTCGAGCCGACGGAGAAGAAGACGCCATGTGCGAAGGCTGAAAGGACGCGCGCAACCAGCAACGGAGCATAGCTTGGGCTGATTGCCGCCATGCCGTTGCCGACGATGAAGAGCGCCATAAGGCCGAGAAGCAATGGTTTTCTTGCGATGCGCCCGGTCAAAGCCGTTAGCACCGGCGCGCCGAATGTGACGCCGAGCGCATAGACGGTGACAATCAATCCCGCCAACGGCAGACTGATCTGGAGATCTGAAGCAACGGTCGGCAACAAGCCGACGATGACGAATTCCGTGGTTCCGATCGCGTAGGCCGCGATCGTCAAAGCAAAGAGAGCAGTTGGCATGATGTGCCTCAAAATGATGTTGCCGGTCTGCCGGCTTGGTTGACTGGCGAACATATGGAGGCACTGGATTTAGGTGATAAGCGGTCACTTGGTCCAAGCATCTGTGAACCGAATTCACAAAACGACCAAACCTGGCACGACCAAGCGCAGCAGACGGATTGCCTGGCAACCAAGCGGCAGGCAAAGCTCGTTGCGGTTCGGTAACACTTACTTAAAACTCGTCGTGGCCCTAGGGCATGGAGCGCGAATTGCACGTAACATTCGCGTCGTTTCTGTGAGAGTACTTCACCAAAGCCCGGCCACCGTAAGGTGCTTGCGTTTCAATGAGGGAACCGGAACGTGATTGCTGCCCGTACTGTTCGGACACTTGCACCTTTGCTCGTCGCGGCAGTTCTTGCCAGCTGCGGTCATCCAAGCGGAGTCATGGCCCCTGTTGCGCTATCGGCGGCAACGCAGAATACCTCAAAGGTCAGCATGCTGGTCGCAACCACGCGCGAACCTTCCGGCGACCAGGCGACGCTGTTCACCGGCGAACGCAGCCCAAAGCCCTATCTGACGGCGATTGACGTCTCCATCCCGCCGAAACGGGCCTCAGGCACAGTCCAATGGCCGAAGCGTCTACCGCCCAATCCCGCAACCGATTTTGCGGTGACCAGCGTCAAGGAGATCGACACCGTTCCAGAGGGGCGCGCCTGGTTCCACCAGAACATCCAGGGCGGGCATGCGCTGGTCTTTGTCCACGGCTTCAACAACAAGTATGAGGATTCCGTCTTCCGTCTGGCCCAGATCGTCCACGATTCAGGGATGCAGGCGACCCCTATCCTCTTCACATGGCCGTCACGCGCGCAGCTTACCGCCTATGAATACGACAAGGAAAGCACCAACTATTCACGCACGGCGCTCGAGCAGGCGCTGCGGACGCTAGCCGCCGACCCCGACGTCAAGGACATCACGATCCTCGCTCATTCAATGGGCACCTGGCTGACCATGGAATCCCTGCGGCAGATGGGTATCCGCGACGGACACGTGAACAGCAAGATCCACAACGTCATTCTCGCGTCCCCGGATATCGATATTCAGGTCTTTGCCAAGCAGTTCGCGGAGATGGGCACGCCGACGCCGAAATTCACGATCTTCGTGTCTCAGGATGACAAGGCGCTTGCGGTTTCAAGTTTCATCACGGGAAAGGTCTCGCGTTTGGGCGCGATCGATCCGACCGTTGAGCCCTATCGCTCGAAACTCGAAGCCGCCGGCATTACCGCCATCGATCTCACCAAGGTCAAAGGCGAAGGCCTGAACCACGGCAAGTTCGCCGAAAGTCCTGAAATCGTTCAGCTGATTGGCCAGCGGATCGTCACCGGTCAGACGCTGACGGATTCCAACGTCACGCTCGGCCAAGGACTTACCGCTGTCGTCGGCGGAACAGTGACGACCATCGGTAACGTCGCAGCCACGGCTGTCGCCGCGCCGGTGACGGTGCTTGAACAGCCGATGCGGGCCAAGAAGCGCCCTGTCGACGAAACCCTGCAAGGCGATCTCAAACCACAGCAGTTGACCCAGTAGCAATCAGGCATTCTGTGCGCTGTTACGTCGTGACCCTCGTTTGTTACCGTAACGTACTTACCGACCAACGCTTTTCAGTGGGAATCTGCGGCCGAGTTTGGCCTACCTACAATCAGGAGAGCGTAGATGTTGAATCACCTGCATGGACAAGGGAGATCGCAATGAGTGCATCTCTCTCAAAACGGCTTCGGCACGCCGGCGCAGCTTTGGCATTGGCGCTGGCCTCGACATCCCTCAGCTATGGGATCGCCCATGCGCAGCAGGCGACGCCGGCTCAAGATACGACCAAACCGAATATACTCGTCATCTTCGGTGACGACATCGGCCAGACAAACATCAGCGCCTATTCGATGGGCGTCGTGGGCTACAAGACGCCCAATATTGATCGTATTGCCAAGGAAGGCATGCTGTTCACCGACTATTACGCCGAAAACAGCTGCACTGCCGGCCGCTCGACATTCATTACCGGCCAGGTCTGCCTCCGTACGGGTCTCTGCAAGGTCGGCATTCCCGGAGCAACGGTCGGCTTGCAGGCGCGTGACATTACCATCGCGCAGGCGCTGAAGCCACTCGGCTATGCAACCGGCCAGTTCGGCAAGAACCACCTCGGCGATCGCGACGAGTTCCTGCCAACGCAGCATGGCTTCGACGAGTTCTTCGGCAACCTCTATCACTTGAATGCCGAAGAAGAGCCTGAGCGTCCCTATTATCCAAAGAACGACCAGGCGTTCGTGAAAGCGAATTCGCCGCGCGGCGTCTTGCATTCGTTCGCTGACGGACGGGTCCAAGATACTGGCGCTCTTAATCGCAAGCGTATGGAAACGATCGACGATGAAACGACCGCTGCGGCGATCGATTTCATCCAGCGTCAGGCCAAGGAAGGAAAGCCCTTCTTCACCTGGATGAATACCACGCGCATGCACGCTTTTACCCATGTTCGGGATTCGATGCAGGGGCAAAGCGGCATGCCCGGCAACGAATATGCCGATGGCATGATCGAGCATGACGGCGATGTCGGGAAGCTCCTCAAGGCGTTGGACGATCTCAAGATCGCCGACAATACGATCGTCGTCTACACGACGGACAATGGCCCGAACCAGTGGTCTTGGCCAGATGCGGCGACGACCTCTTTCCGAAGCGAGAAGGATACCAACTGGGAAGGCGCCTTCCGCGTTCCGGCGATGGTTCGTTGGCCCGGCCACATCACGGCGGGCGAGGTGTCCAATGAGATGATGTCCGGACTTGACTGGTTTCCGACCTTGCTTGCCGCAGCCGGCGATCCCGGCATCAAGGAACAGCTCCTCAATGGCGCAAGCATCAACGGCAATCAGTTCAAGGTCCATCTCGACGGTTACAACCAGCTTCCTTACCTGACAGGACAGCAGCCGAAGTCCGGACGCGAAGATTTCTACTATTTCAACGATGATGGAGAGGTCGTCGCTTATCGCTATGGCAATTGGAAGATCGTGTTCTGTGAACAGAGGGAGCCGGGCGGCTTCGTGGTATGGGCAAACCCCTTTACTTGTTTGCGTGCGCCGAAGGTCTTCAATCTGCGCATGGACCCCTTCGAGCGCGCCGACGTCGTCTCTGACCAGTATTATGACTGGCTGGCGAAGAATGCCTATCTCATCCAGTACGGCGTCTACCGAGTCGCCCCCTTCTTGCAGACGTTCAAGGACTATCCTCCAAGCCAGCGTTCCGCGAGCTTCAGCATCGATCAGATGGTCGACGCCTTGATGCGCTCGCTGGAGAGCCCAGCGTCAGGAAAATAGCAAAGCGGCGGCGGGCGGCTTTGCTTTTCAAGCAGCCGCCGCGCCAGCGATTCACCGGACGGCCAAGCCCCTGGCGACAGCCTTCCGGTGGCGAACTCTCCAGTCAGGTCAGGTGGCAACAAAAGCTGCCGAACGGCCCTGCAGCACCTGAAGATGCACTCGATTGGCCGCGCGGGCAGCCGCATCGGCCCAACACTGCAACACCCGCCCCCTTCGACGCGCGGAAATCCATTGGCCGAGTTGAATTCATGGCCCACAGCAGCAGATTTACGCCTGATGTAACGTTTTGTGGAAGCCGTGTTACCGTAACGTACTTACGGGTAAGGCAAGACGCGGAATATTAAGGGCAGGCTTTCGGAGGCGACGATGGCACTGGCATTTGACGCAGAACACCGGCCGCAACGTCAGGGCGACGACAATGGCGACCTAGTCTGGATAGCCGGCCGGACCTTCGTGATGGGGTCCAACGACCATTATCCGGAAGAGGCCCCGGCTCATCCTGTTGCCGTCGATGGCTTCTGGATCGAGGCGACGCCTGTCACGAACCGCAAATTCCAGGAATTCGTCAAGGCGACCGGCCACGTAACATTGGCCGAGAAGGCGCCCGACCCGAAGGACTATCCGGGCGCCCTACCGAACATGCTTCGGGCCGGATCTCTTGTCTTCACACCGCCGAAATCGGTGAGTGGCGCGGATATCGCTCAGTGGTGGAAATTCAAGTTCGGGGCCAACTGGCGGCGACCCTACGGCGGCCTCAGCGACCTCCGCGGCAAGCTCGATCACCCGGTTGTCCATGTCGCCTACTCCGACGCGAAGGCCTATGCCGAATGGGCCGGAATGGATCTGCCGACAGAGGCCGAGTGGGAACTGGCGGCACGTGGTGGGCTTGACGACACTGAATTTGCCTGGGGCGACGAGCTTATGCCCGGTGGTGTTGCCATGGCCAACACCTGGCAGGGCACCTTCCCGACCCACAGCACGAAACCTGACGGCAAGGACCGGACGACACCCGTGCGGTCGTTTGCGCCAAACGGTTACGGCGCCTATGACATGATCGGCAATGTCTGGGAGTGGACGCAGGACTATTGGTCGACGCGACATCCGCAGCCTGCGGCAAAGGCGTGCTGCATCCCCGAGAACCCGCGCGGCGGCGGAAAAGAGGCAAGTTACGATCCCAATCAACCGAACATTCTTATCCCGAGGCGAGTATTGAAGGGCGGCTCGCATCTTTGCGCCCCGAACTACTGCCGGCGCTATCGCCCGGCAGCGCGCCACGCCGAGCCAGAAGACACGTCCACTAGTCACGTCGGCTTTCGCTGCATTAAACGCGTTGCAACCTGATCAGGAGTATCCGATGTCCCGGTCTGTGCGCTTCCTCCTGCTTTTCTTGCTGCTGCCGGTGAGCGCATTCGCGCAGGAGCTTCCCTCCTGGAACGATGGCAAATCGAAGCAGGCAATTGTCGACTTCATCAAGAAAGTGACAACGCAAGGCGGCGCCGACTACGTGGCGCCCGAGGACCGCATCGCCGTATTCGACAACGACGGTACGCTCTGGACCGAGCAGCCGTTCTACTTCCAACTTGGCTTCATACTGGATCGGGTCAAGGCGCTCGCTCCACAGCACCCCGAGTGGAAGGAAAAGGAACCCTTCAAGTCGATTCTGGCCGGCGATCTCAAGGGTATCGCAAAGAGCGGCGAACGAGGCCTCGTCGAGCTTGTGATGGAGACCCACGCCGGTCTGACGACCAACGATTTCCGCAACATCGTCATCGACTGGTTCGCCACGGCGAGACACCCGAAGACCGGCAAGCCTTACAACGAGATGACATTTCTGCCCATGCGCGAACTGCTGGATTACCTGCGCGCCAATGGCTTCAAGACCTTCATTGTTTCGGGTGGCGGCGTCGAGTTCATGCGCCCGATGACCGAGAAAGCATACGGCATTCCGCCTGAACAAGTCGTCGGAAGCACGATCACGACGCAATACGCGCTCGTCGGCGACATCCCGGTTCTAAACCGCCTTCCGAAAGTCGATTTCGTTGACGATGGCCCGGGCAAGCCGGTGGGCATCAACAAATTCATAGGCAGGCGACCGATCCTTGCCGCAGGCAATTCGGACGGCGACTACGAGATGCTGCGCTGGGTAATGGCTGGCCAGGGACCGCACTTTGCAATGATCATTCATCATACCGACGCAGATCGCGAATACGCCTATGATCGCAAATCGGACTTCGGGAAGCTGGACAAGGCGCTCGACGAGGCGGAGAGCCGCAACTGGCTGCTCGTCGATATGAAAGCCGATTGGAAGAAGATTTACGCGTTTGATCAATAGCCTCCCGGCTGGCGTTTTCCAGCCGTTCAACCGCTCTGTACCCCTGCTATCAAACGAAAGGAACGAACAATGTCGGAACTCGTTGTGATCGGCTTCGATGCCATGGATGAAGCAGATAAGGTGTTGTTGAAACTTCACAACCTGAAGAAGGAATATCTGGTCGACCTCGAGGACGCGGTGGTCGTCGTGAGAGATGAAGCCGGCAAGGTCCATCTCAAGCAGAGCCTCAACCTGGCAGCAATCGGGGCCACATCGGGGCTTTTGTCCGGCTCACTCTGGGGCGCCCTGGTTGGTCTGCTATTCCTCAATCCGCTCGCAGGCTTTGCGATCGGCGGGCTCGTCGGTGCAGGCACTGGCGCGATCTCCGGTTCGCTTTCCGACTACGGCATCAACGACGAATTCATCAAGTCTCTTGGCGGAACCATACCGAACTCCTCCTCCGCTCTCTTCGTGCTCATACGCAAGGTGCAGCCGGAAAAAGTCCTGGCAGAGTTCCAGGGGCTGCGTGGCCGCGTACTGAAAACCTCGTTAGCGCCGGATCAGGAGGAGAACCTGCGCAAGGCACTCTCAGGAGGCTCAGACGAAGCGCCCGCCAAGCCAGCCAAACGCCGAACGACTGCCAAAGGGGCAGCCAACCAAAGTTAGACGGCGATCGATACCAGCCACGACTGTAAACCTACATGCAATATCGGCCCGGGCGAGCCGCGCGCAAATGCGCGGCCCTTGCCGCCGGTCGCACGCAGCGAAACACTCTTACGGAACTCGCTGCGCTACCGACGCGGACTCACTACACGCTGCAGCGC
Source organism: Rhizobium sp. 42MFCr.1 (assembly GCF_000377185.1). NCBI lineage: Bacteria > Pseudomonadati > Pseudomonadota > Alphaproteobacteria > Hyphomicrobiales > Rhizobiaceae > Rhizobium > Rhizobium sp. 42MFCr.1. Next base: position 93,564 of record NZ_KB897837.1, on the reverse strand, counting down.
CGGCTAAAAGGCAGTCGCTAGCCCCTCCGCTGTGAAGCGGGCGCCCGCTTTCGTCAGTCCTTCTTCGATGGAGGCGGAAAGCAGCGGTTGATAGCGTCGCTGCGCCATTCTCTCGCGGAAGGTCGTCTCGAAATCCGGCGTGAGCTGCCGGAGCTCTGTAAGCCGCTGCGCCGCTTCATCCGACCCGAGTTGCCCGAGTGCGGCAACGCGCAAGACGCTGATCAGGAAATTCCTGTCACTTGCCTGCTCGGCAAGCAGCGAAGCCTCCGACCAATCTCTTCGGCGGTAAGCGTCGAGTGCGAGAACCAGGACCGCATCACGCGGAACGACATCGACTAATCTACCGGCATCGCGCGCAAGAGAAACGCCCGCATCAAAATAGCCCAGCGCGAACAGTGCAAGACCAAGCTTTGCAGCCACATCGGGGTTGTTGGGATTGAGCGCGAGCGCGCGGTTGCCCGCGGCGATTGCCGCGTCGATCCTTCCACTGTAGAATTGCGACAACATCAGCGCCAGGTGCGCCCGGTCCGAAAGCGGCGACAATGAGACTGCCCGGTTGGCAAGCTCGAGCGCACGCGCGAGCTTGCTGTTGTCGGTGATCTCCGCCTGCCCCGCCGCTAGCAGCATTGCCAGCGCTGCGGTTGCGTCGGCATCGTAGCGGTTTGCCGCAATCGTTCTTTCCAGGCAATTGATTGTACGCGCGAGGGCCGATGCCGGGCCGTCGTCCAACTCGTGTTCGGCCTGAAGGACGCATGCGTTGCCAAGCGAGCCCTCAGCCATATCGTGTGCTTCGATGTTGTTGATGATCCCACGTGTAGCAGCAAAGCGGCGCGAGAGTTGCGCGACCAATTCCTCCCGGACCGACGCAACCGTCCTGCCGCTGGTATCGACCCTCTCCAAACCGGATTTGAGAAGATCGCCCGTCGCCGTGTCGACGACCTGCCACCAGATACTGCGATCGTCACCATCACCGTAATATTTCATATCGATTGCGTAGGCGTTCGATCTGGCCGGGCGAAGCACCGAGGCAAGCGGCCTCTCGCGCCGGTCGGCTTGCGAAACCGTCAGAGTCTGAAATTGCGTGAGGGCGGTCAGCAACATGTCCCGAGTAACAGCGGCCTCGTCACGCAGCCCCTCATCCACCGCAGTCAGCGTGAGTGCGACTGTAGGCTTGGCCGTTGTTGTGACGGTACGCGCCGCATAAACGGTGATACCGGTGCCTACGACCACGACCATCAGCAGCGCCAGGGTTGCAGCGAGCCGCAAGGTCGCCCAGAAGGCGCCTTGGACTTTCGGCGCAACCGTAGAAACGGGCAACTGAGGAACCAGCTTTACGGGTTCGCCCCAGGTCGTTGCGGGATGCTCTCGATCATCGATGCCTGGGGATGCACCGGTGGACCGCGTGAAAATCGCAATATAGCGCCCTCTCGGCAATTGAACCGTGACCCCACCATCTTCACCGAAAGCCTCGTAATACTGGCTGAGCGAGGATCGCAATCGGCTGAGCTCGATGCGAACAATGGGATCGAGTGACGGATCGAAATTGCTTTGTCGGCCAAGCACGTCAATGGCGATAGAATAGGCCTTCACGCCCTCGGCGTGCCCAGCGAATTGCTGTTCCGCGATATATTTAAGGATGCTGCGGCTTCTTTCGGTGGCCCTGAACCGCTCGTCGGCGAGCAGACGCTCCAGTTCTGCGCTGGCTTCCGAGCATGAAACGTCATGAGCCCAGCCTTCGTATTCCTTAGCCTTCATTGCCGCCCCGCTACGCAATGCTCAATGCCAAGTAGAACAGATGGGCTTGCCTCGCAGAAAACAAGGGGTTGCAACACAAAACGCTAACAAAACCAAAACGTGACCGACATTGGTGCGAGCTGGTCGGTCCTATTCCAGGCCGCCGCCTCCGCGCTCACGACAGTACTTGATCACGTCTGCCTCGATCTCTGCGCAGACCATTTCATACTCATGGACCATCGCATGGTTCATGTCGCCGGCACTGCTCCTCAGCCGGTCGAGGGTGGAGCTAGCATCCTCATAGGCCTCGCAGAGGCTGCCAAGAGATTCCGACTTCTCCCCGATCAGTTGAAGCCGCCCGCGGACCGAGGGCAGCTTCAGCATCAAGCGGTGTAACCCTCGCCGCTCGGCATCGGAAGGCGTTCTTAGCCCGTCGTTTTCCTTGCCCATGAAGACCACCCCGGCCTCAGTCGGCTTCGTTTGAACAATCTTAGCGAGCCAGTGGCTTGGCGGAAGTACGCAACGGTAACAGACCCGCGTTAATAGCGGCCACCAAGCCTTGTTACCTTGGCATTTACGTTCCGTACCCGCCTGGAACGCAACAAGAGTGCTGCAAATTGGGCCTGTATGGTCACGCGGCCGGGATCAGTTCAAATGAGCGGCATCAGCGTGAACAGTTCCTGAGCACGATTGACGCCGCGCAAGACATGCTGGCCGATCGAATGCAGGCTGTCCATTTGTGTGGGTGCAACGATTGCCGCGAAACTCGCCGACATCAGCAAGCGGCTCTGCAGCGACCGACAGAGCGAGACAATTCGGCTGACTTCGTTGACGGCAGGCCCGATGACCGTAAAATCGAGGCGATCTGCACTCCCGATGTTGCCGTAAAAGACCTCGCCGAGATGGAGCCCGAGATAGACGTCGGTCACCGGCCTCCCCTCGATACGGCGCTGCGCATTGAGGTCGAGCAGGCGTTTATCGAGCAGCGACCGGGCATTCAACGCCGCCGAGCAGGCCTCGCTCGGCCGCCTGCCCTTGAAAATCGCCAACGTGCCGTCGCCCATCAGCTTGAGCACTTCGCCGCCCGCTTCCTGCACCGACGAGATCACTGCATCCGCATAGTCGTTGAGCATCGGAATAATCTCTTCCGGATCGACTGTGTCCGAGATGTGCGTGAAGTTGGCAAGGTCGGAAAACCACAGCGCGGCCGATATGCGGTCGCTTTGACCGCGGGTGATCTTGCCGTGCAGTACCTGGTTGGCCGCATCCTGCCCCAGATAGACCTTGGCAATCGTGCCGGCAACGCCGCTAATCGTCACGCATTTGACGGCCAGCGCCAGGCAGGGAAGCAGATCGCGCAATACCGCGACGTCACGATCGGAGAATCCATCCTTCGCTCGCGTGGCAAAGTGGGAGAAGAAGCAGTCGATGTCTCCGATCGTACCACCATCGCCGAAGCGATGCGCAATGGCGATGAAGTCTGTGAAACCAGCAGCCTTCAGATCGTCCAGCAGGTAGAAATCGGTCGCGTCACCATTGCTCAGGCTTCTGCGGACCTCTACGGACCCCGTCGTCTCCAAATGATGGAATGCGGAGCGGAGCCAGTTGTCGGCGATCGCTCCGGCACCGGAAAAGCCGTATTCCGACACCCGCTCGATCGGCTCTCGGCTGTCCCAGCGGAAAGCTCGGCGTTCATAGACCGGATGCAGAGTGTCCATGACGGCAACGGAACGCTCGACCGGCAGTCCGTTCGCACCACACCGTTCACAGAAGCCGGCGAGCAGGTCCGCTTCGGCCACGCCCTTGAGCCCGCTCTGCATCAGCCAGGTAGTGATTTCTATGACGTGACGGTCGTCCACGGCTGTCTCCTAGAACCGGGCGTCATTTTGCTTTTCTCAAGCCGAATGGCTGCGTATCCGGTCATCGCGGGACGCCCAGACCGGTGAACTTACAGTTTTGCGAAGGCGGCTCTTGAAGCCGCCTCGGGTCAATTAACGATGGTGACGCTTGCAGTGCGACCGGCGACAAGCGCCGTGTCGTCGGGCAGCGCATCGAGCGCCACGCGTACGGGGACGCGCTGAGCCAGTCGCACCCAAGTGAAAGTCGGAGTTACGTTAGCGAGCTGCGCGCTGGTATCGCTGCGTTCGCGATCCTCTATGCCGCCCGCGACGCCATCGACATGCCCCTTAAGAGGCGTTTTGCTGCCCATCAGATAGACGAGCGCAGGATCGCCGACCTTGATGCGGTCCAGCTTGTTTTCTTCGAAATAGCCGGCGACGTAGTAGGAATCGCTGTCGATCAGGGCGGTAACGGCGGTGCCCGCAGTAACATAATTGCCCGGCTGCATGGAGAAGTTGGTGAGCACGCCGTTGACCGGCGCCCGCACCACGGAACGGTCGAGATTGAGCTGAGCAGTGTCACGGCTGATCACGGCCTGGTTGTAGGCGGCCTCGTCCTGCTGGACTGTCGTCTCAGCCTGCTGGATCTTCTGCCGTGTCACCGAGCTCTCGCCAAGTTTGCGATAGAGCTCGAGGTCGCTTCTCGCCAGGTCGAGAGCCGCCTTGCTGCTTTCCATCTGCGCTTCGGCCTGGCGCAAGGCGAGCGTAAAACGCGCCTGATCGATACGGAAGATCACGTCGCCCTTGCGAACAGTCTGATTGTCCTTTGCATCGACTTCACTGACGATCCCGGAGACATCGGCGGCTAGGCGTACGACGTCCGCGCGAACTTTGCCATCGCGGGTCCATGGTTCGTCCATGTAGTAGTCCCACAAATGCCAGCCGAGCACTCCCGCCAAAGCGACCATGACGCCGGTAACCAGGAAGCGACCGGAATGAGCGAAAAGCGATTTCATAGTGACACCTTATTCAAAGATAGCGCGATGGCGCCGAGCAGGCAGAAATACATGGCCGTGTCGAAGAGCGGTCGATGCCAGACCAAACGATAGAAGCCGACATACGCCAGTGCACTCCGCAGGATGGCGTTGAGGAGGTAAGCGGCGAATGCGATCGCGCCGAGCGTTGGGAGAAAGACCCCGTAAATATCGATATCCGGCCTCATGCCGCATGTTCCTTTGCAGTTCCGGCTGTCGCGCCCGTGACAGCCTGAGCGAGGGAGGCTGCATCCGGGTAGAGAGTGTATCTGAGCGCTGTCATCGAGCGGCGCGCGCCCTCGATCGCCGACGACCGGCCGGCCTCAATCAGTGCTGCGAGCGACTGGTCCAGTGTCGTCAGCAGGTTTCCGTCGGGTTGAGCATCCCGGCTCTTCTGCTTCTGCTGATAATAAGCCGCAACGCCCGACAGCACGTTCTCGATCGGCTCGCGCTTGTCGCGCGAGACAAGCTGCTTGTGGCGTTGGAGCTCCAGCGTATTGAGGCCGTTCCGCAGATCCCGCAGGATATCGGTCTGAGCGACGGCGGACTCGGCCGGGATCATCGCCAGGCGCGGGGCAACCAGGCCAAACCGGTCGACCATCCGGTAAAGCAACTTCGTGAAGTCGACGTCCTCAGGGCGACGCGCCGCAGCGACGATATCGGTCCAGCCCGAGCGCAGCAGCCGGTAGGCGGTCCATTCTGCACCGACAGAACGAACAAGAACGGTCGTTCCGCAGGCGATCACCATGCCGATGATCATGGCCGCGTTCGAATTGAGGAAGGAGGCGAGATCCAGGCTCAAGCGATCCTGCAGCGTCAGCATGTTCGGCAGGTTCACGCAGAAGCCCATGCCGTAGAGAGCGAGCGATGGCTTGGTCATCAACAACCCCGCCGGCACCAGGACCAATCCAAGTGCTGCGGCAAGCTCGACATAGGTATGGACCAACGGCATCAGGCCGAACTCGAAAACAAACGCTGCGATCACGGTGACGATCGCCACATTGACGAACTTGATCATCATCGGCGCGGGATCGTCCATCGATGAAAAGATGCAGCAGAGCACACCTGCCATCATCGCGGCGGCGCTGCCTTGCGGCCAGCCGGTATAGATCCAGAGGGCTGTGGCAATGAACGTCGCCAGCATCACGGATAGGCCGGAGTGAACGGCCATGCCGTAGTCCTTGTGGATCGGCGCGCGATCGAACGACGTGCCGAAGCGGCGCCAACGAAGATCGTGATGCGATCCGGATTGGATATCCTCGCGCAGACTGAGACAGTCGCCCCAGATCTGCACCAGATCGCGGATGCGAGCGGTGAAGTTGTGAGCAAGAAGCCCATTCCACTCCTGTTGCTCGCGTCCCTCCTCCTCAGACTTCGCTATCAGGGCAAGGAGCTGCTGGCGCTTATCCTCGGCAAGAGGCGCACCGTTTTCGAGCAACGCGCTGACTTCGGTTACGAGTGCAGTGATCGCGGGTGTGAATTTGCCCGGCGTCGCCTTGTCGAGCGCGTGCAGCACGTCAGCCAACCCTGAAACGACAGGCAGCATCGCAACCATGCGCTGCTGCAGCATTCGGGTGCGACCGACCATATCGCGCAGTGCCGAAGTGTCGTAGGCCACGTGAGTGGTAAAGCTGTGGAGGTCGACTGCGTCGGCAGCCAGCCGTCGGGCTGCCGCCAGAAGCGAAGGATCGCGTCCCCTGCCCTCCAGCGTGCCAATGGCGAGCTCGGCGCCGTCTCGCAGCCAGGCATTGATGCGCGCGGCCAGAACCGGCCCTGCATGCCGGGGAAAGAAGATACGATTGACAATCGCCGCACAGATGATGCCGAGCGCGATTTCCTCGACGCGGGCAGTTGCATAGGTAAAGGCCGTGTCCGGATTTGCGACGATCGGGAATCCGGTGAGAGCGGTCGTGTAGCCCGCCAGCATGAAGCTGTAGCTCCGTGGCGTCCGGTCGAGCAGACTGACGCCGAGGCAAAAGGCCATCCACAGCGCAATCGCAAGCGTCAGCAATTCAGGCGAATTGACGAGGTTGGGGATCAGGATCACCGTGACCGTACCGCCGAGTGCGGTGCCAATCAGTCGGTAGAGCGCCTTCGACGTACTCGCCCCGGACAGCGGATGGGCCACGATGTAAACCGTGCCGACCGCCCAGTATGGGTTTGGCAGGTCGAAGCAAAGCGCAAGGCCAAGCGCCAGCATTGCGGCGGCGAAGGTCTTGATGGAAAAAACGACGTCTCCCAGACTGGGATCGGTCGCGTTCTTGCTACTCGTCATTTTCCTGTATTCCGGATAGGGCCGCGGTTTTCGCCGCGATGGCGCGCAGGACTTCCAGGGCGGCCCCGACCTGTTCAGGATCGAGGTCGCCAAGGATCTGTGCTCGCAGCTCCGCCGCACAGCTTTCGGCGCGCTCGGCGACCGCTGTGCCTCCTCCGGTGAGTTGCACCAGCTTGATGCGACGGTCCGCCTCATCGGGGACCCGGCGGATCAAGCCGTCATTTTCCAAACTATCAAGAACCCGCACGAGCGTCGGCCCTTCCACACCGACCCGTTCGGCCAGAACACCCTGTGGGATCCGGTCGCCATGCCGAAGCAGCGCAATCAACGGCGCCGCGCTGGCATCGGATAGATTGTGCTCGGTCAGAATGGCGTTCAAAGCGCGACGCCACCCGCGCCCGCAGATCATAAGCAATGGTGCGAACTCGGCCCAGGTTTGTGTCTGATTCGTTGTCATGGAATTAGATAACATCCTATCGATTAGAATTCAATGATATTGTTGGGCGCATGACGATTGTGGTTAGCGGATCGTTTTTTTGCCCAGCAATTGCGGGACTTTCTGTTCGTCACTGCCGGCGACCAATCATAATTTGCCGCGACGCCGACATTGCATGCCCGAAGGCTAGGCAAGGTAGCTCACACGGAAATGTCATTTGCGAGCTAGGCTCGCTCGCTGAGGAGCAAACTTCATTCGGCATTCTTGGCGAAATCGGCACATATTAGCAGCGCCGGAAGTGCCATATTAGCGCATGCGAAGCCGCCGTTTTTCTTTTTGACGCAACCGCACTGCACTTAACCTTACCGGCTAACCACTCCATTAGCATCCCATTGAAAACGCAGGGGATTGTGGCACGTTGCAGCCATGACAAACATCCGAACTCCGAAATATAGCGCCGACGATATGGGACGCTAGCGGGAATGCGAAGCTGCCTGCAATATGGCAATCACCGAAGTTGTCCGTCGCGCGGTCGCGGCGGGATGGCGGGAAGAGGAAATTGCTCTTCATCTCGCAGACGCCGCAGAAGACTACGTGATGTATCTGGCCATAAGCGCGCAGCGCCGATTGATGGCAGCCAACAACAATTGAACGAAGCTTGGCACCGCAGCAAAGCCTGCGCAATTCTACGGCTCAATTGATCGGCGATGCAGGCGAAAGGTTAGTTCTGCGGCGTGTTTCTGAAGGCTTCCGCTTCCGCGTAGAACTTCTTTTCCCATGCCTTGTGATTGTCCAACCCCTCACGAATGAAGGGCGTGAAAACGGCAAGGTTCATCAGCGTCCAGTTCACAAAGCGCGCCGGGAACTTCAACGGCTTCACGAAATCGATAAAGAGCACCACGCGCGTCTCGTCGGTATGGTTCCACGCCTCATGCTCGTAGGCGTCGTCGAAGATCAGCGCCTTTCCTTCCTGCCAACGGCAGATCTGATCCTTGACCCGGATGGCAAGCTTGTCGGCAGGCTCCGGTACGATCATCCCGAGATGCAGGCGAAGCACGCCATTGTAAGGTCCGCGATGAGCCGGCAGATGCTTTCCGGGCTCGAAGATCGAGAACATGGCGGTTTTCAATCCCGGGATCTTCTGCACCGCCTCCCAGGTTTGCGGGCATGCCCTGATATTCTGTTCCGACATCACGCCAAACCCGACGAGGAAGAAGGTCTTCCAGCCACTATCGCTTGAGATCGTCTTCACATCAGTCGAGATGTCCTGGAATGACGGCAGTTCACTCTGCCGCACGAGCACGCGGTCCAGCTCGGACCGTATCTCCGGCCACGCCTTCTCAACCTCGGCGACCCAAGGGAATGTCGCGGTATCATAGACCGGCGGGTTGCCGAGCCTGGCATATTTGAAGTTCAGCTTTTCCGCCCACGCGACGATACCCATGAAGAAGCGCGTAATTGCGCTTGGTCGACCCATCGGCGTGATGCCGGCAGTGTTAAGGGATTGGTCCCTGGACTGGGTAGGTTTGCCGGAAAGACCTGAATCGGTGGTGCGGTCGGTCATGAGTGGTCCAATGCGTGGAACAAGCGGCCCAAAGCTCAAAGAAATATGGACAGGACCGCATGTTTCGCAAGATCGCGCAGGATGAGGTCAAATGTCGCGACGACATATAGGGGACCCGCGGCGCAGGACATTTACCCGCATCTGCCCGCCTTCGGGCAAGATCAATGCGAGATGGACTTCGAGAAGAGGTTGACCACGAGCACGCCGGTGATAATCAGCCCGAGCCCTACGATCGCCGGCGCATCGAGCCGCTGCTTGAAATAGACGAGGCCGACCCCGGATATCAGCACGATGCCGAGCGCGCTCCAGATCGCATAGGCGATCCCGACGGGGATGATCTTCAAGGTCATAGACAGGCAATAGAATGCTGTCGCGTAGCAGACGACCACCACGACCGTCGGTCCTACGCGGGTGAACTGCTGCGACAACTGCAGCGCCGTCGTGCCGATGACCTCGAGCGCGATCGCAGCAAAGAGCAGCGCATAGACGGCAGCTGGAGCCATGGTGGACCTACCCTACTTGTTGGCCAATTCGACGAGACGGGAGATGAGCGCCTGGCGGTCGCCGCCGCTGTCATGACTGCCGAGCATGTCGGCAAGCCAGAGCCCATCGGCCGCAAATCGAACGATCTGCGCATCGACGGACGAATCCGTGCCGACATATTCCTCCGTCCGCTCCTGCACCCACTCGCGCCAGCGCTGCCGAAGCCTTGGCTCGGCGAGCAGCGCCATGGTGACCTGAGCCCAATGGGCGGCCTCGTCGGGCTTATCCCTAAGATCGGCGACAGCATGCAGATAGGCCCGGCTGAAGCGGCCATGCGGGGTAGGGTCTTCGCGCATGCGCTCGTCAATATCGGCGTCGAAGCGATCCAGGAGACTTTCGAAAAGGGCGTCCAGCAACGCGTTCTTCGTCGGGAAATGGTGCAGTAGCCCACCCTTGCTGACGCCTGATGCGCCGGATACGGCATCCAGTGTCAGTGCGGCCATGCCCTGCTCCATCGTGAGGCGAGCGGCCACGTCCAGCAGCTGCTGGCGCACGACAAGGGGCTGTTTGCGGCGATGATGAGCGAGTGACATGCCAACAGAAGATACCGTCCAGACGGTTTTGTCAAGCCAACTCATATTCGACTGTCTGTGCGGATGGCGAATTGCCGCGTGCTGATCCAAGCGGTTGCAGTCCCGCTCCCCGCAGTGCATTAAGAGTCCGATTTCGAGGAATGGAACCGTGACGGAAAATGTCATTACGCTTTATGAGGCGATTGGCGGCGACGAGGCCGTCCGCGCCCTGTGTCGCCGCTTCTATGAGCTGATGGATACGCTGCCGGAGGCACAGCACGTTCGCGCCGTCCATCCGCCGACGCTGGAAGGCAGCGAGGAGAAATTCTACGAATACCTGACTGGATATTTCGGCGGCCCGCCGCTCTACACCGACAAGCGCGGTCACCCACGCCTCAAGAGCCGGCATTTCGTTGCCGAGATCGGTCCGGTGGAACGCGACGAGTGGCTACATTGCTTCCGTCGCGCGCTCGAGGAAACCATCGCCAATCCGAAGCTGCGCGAGATCATCCTGCCCCCCATCGAACGCCTCGCATATCACATGCAGAACAAGGAACACGGATGACCATGACGCTGAACGCGCGTATTGCGCCGCTGTTTTATCTGCTTGCCGGCTTGTTCGGTTTTGCCGGCGTGGCGCTGGCCGCGGCCGCAGCGCATGGCGGCGGCGACGCGCATCTTCTCGCTTCGGCTTCGGCAATGTGCCTGGCGCACGCCCCCACCCTGTTCGCCCTCGCGATCGGCGCCGAAAAACTTAAGACGGCGTGGCTTGCCGGCATACTGATAGGGGTCGGCACGCTTCTGTTTGCCGGGGATCTCGTTGTTTTGCGTTATGCTGGCTCCGGCCTGTTTCCGCTGGCGGCCCCCTCCGGCGGATTTGCCATGATGTTCGGCTGGCTGGCGATCGCCGTGGGCGCTTTCATTCGCCGATGCTGATCGATCAGCTGACGGGGATGCGCCCAAACCGCAGCAGGTTGCCATGCGGGTCATGGATATAGAACTCTTCCATGCCCCACGGCCGTCGCTCAAGTGCGGTCAGACGCGCCACCCGCTTCTCCTGATACTCCGCATGGAGCGCAGCGATCCGACGGCCACGCAGATAGACGGACGTCGCTTCGCATAACGCCCGGTCGCGCGCCAGCCAGAAATGCAACTCCATCTCGTTCCGGCGGAGGATCAGATAGTCCGGAGATTGGTGGATGATCCGGTCGAAGCCGAGCTGGTCGCGATAAAAGGCCAGCGTTTCATCGAGATCAAGCGATGGCAAGACCGGAAGGACTTCGACACGATCCGGATCCTGTTCGGTCATTTCAGATGCCAGCAACCACGGTGAAGCCTTCAAAAACCGGAGGCCCCTTATACATTGCCTTGCGTTCACCAGCGTTGCGGTGCGCGGCGCGGAAGTTTTCGGACTTCGTCCAGTTCAGGAAGTCGTCCTCGCTTTGCCAGAGCGTGTGCGAGGAAAACAGCGTGTAGTCCTCTTCCGCATTAGTCTTGCCCCGCAGCAGCCGGAATTCAACAAAGCCAGGAACCTGCGAGAGGCTGGAATCGCGGTAGCGCCATACATTCTCGAAGTCTGCCTCGGATCCAATCGCAACCTTGAAGCGGTTCATTGCAATATACATGGGTGATCCCTACGCTTTGCTTTTCGCAGCGACGCGCGAAGGCGCGAAGGCTACAACATTATTGCCGTTTGCGGCCTCCAGACCAAGCGGCTTTTCAGGCTGTTGGCCAGGCAACCGTGCCTCCCAGAGGGGAAACTCCGATACGTTGGGATAGTCCTTGCGCCGCTCGGCATTCCGGAGCAGCAGTTCGTAAAGCTCCGGCACAAGGCCGTCGCCTCTTTGAGCGGCGATCTTGTGCAGGCCGATCATCATGACCCCACCGGGGCGTTCTTCATTCATCGGGAATTGTCTCGTTCGTTCATTGTCTGCAACGCACGTTCCAGACTGGACTTGCTGCCGTTTCGAAGCGGGATGAAGGCCTTGCCGAACTTCTTGCAGCCGGTCTTCACGCGCAGGCAGGCATCGTGGCTGATACAGTCGATCGGGCAAAAGACGCAGTCGACCGAGGGAAGTACGGTGTCGATGCGGGAGACCGCCTCGCGCAAACCGCCGTCGTGATGGATCAGCTCTGCCCCGAAATCGCTTGCGATCTGGCGAAGATGCGCCACCTGGCAGTCCCGTCCGCCGACATACAGGAAACTGCGTCCATCAAGTTTGGACCGCCCCGACGTTTCCTGAACCGTCTGAGCATCAGCGTTAACGCGGATCTCGCGGTTGGAACCCTTCTTCGTCTTTCGAGCCATTGCCCACCCGTTCGCTCGTTGATCGTCACACGATTCCTGCGTGTGCCGGGGGACCTTATTAAACTTGATTTTTAGAGTAAAGTATAAAGTTGATTATAGAAGTCATATTTTATCAATGACCCGTCACCTGGACGTCCTGGCTGAACGACCAGACCGGCTTGCCCCACTCGACAGGGAGCGGAGGGAACGGAGCAGCGCGGCGGATGCCCTCGACAACAGCCTGATCCAGCTCCGGAATACCGGAGCTGCGCGCGATCGAAAGACCGCTCAGATCGCCGCTGGCGCCGATTGTCAGGCGAACGCGAACGCTCATGGATGTGCTCATGCGCTTGTACTCCGACGGCACCCTGACCGAGCGACGAATCCGGGATTGTACCTTGCCGGGATAATTGGCGACGGCCGCGCTCCCCGCACCGCCACTGCTGCCAGCCCCACGCGAATTCTGGTTCGATGTCGCCGTCTCGGTCCCGTCGGCGGACCCTCTCTTGGAATCCTGCTCGTTTTCACCGCCGGATCCTGCGGATGGTTGAACCTTCTTCGGCGGCTCCTTCTTCTCGATCGGCTTCTTGACGGGCTTTTCCGCTTTCAGCTTGGGCTCCGGTGTTGGTTTATCCGGCTCGGGAGCGACCGCCGCCGTTTCCACCGGCTGAACCGGCTTGATCTCTTCCGGCGCCGCTTGAGCAACCGGAGGCGTTTCCGCAGGCACCTCGAGCGGCACTTCGGTCGCCATCGGCTGCACGAAGGACGTCTCGGCCGATGAGAGCGAAGTCAAAACCTCCGGTTCCGCGGCAACGATGTTCTCCGGTGAAACGCGCGTAACCTCTTGTGTAGGCGCAACGGTTACCGGCTCGGTGGTCACCGTTTCCGTCGGCGTCGCCGCCGTCGGCTGGACCGTCTGAGTCTGCGCGGTCTCGGCTACGATCTGCTCGGGCTGCTGCTCCTCAGCCTTCTCGCCCGCCGCCGCTTGGTCCGCTTCCGAATCGCCAAGGATAATGACGCTCACGACTTCGCCGGCCTCTTCGACCGGATCGTGCGGTGTGACCACAAATCCGACCACCAGCATCGCGATGACGGCCGCATGGCAGGCAAAGGAACTGAGGCAAGCCATCACCACATTGCGCTGAGGTGGTTTCGCGTTCTCTTCCCTTTCGGCGCTCGCCTCCAGCGACGGCGCGGTTGCGACGGTGCTGCTCGCACTCTGCGGAGCCTGCGGGAAGGATTCGATCAACGCCAGGCGCGCGTAGTGTATGGAAGCTTCGGCGGCTGGCTGGCGTGGCACATTGCGAAGATCGGACAATTCATGCCCGGGATGCATGCCGGGATTGTTGTCGTTCATTCCGCCGTCAGCGACCGGTTCCTCGACGAGAATGACTCTCGATTTGGATTTTGCTGAAACTGCCATTTGTGCCTGCCTCGGCCAGTTGAAACAGAAAACCGTCGGCTGTCATGCCGGCGAACCACTCAACCCTCGAAGGGAACGGAAACCTGTGAACGAGTGACAAGGCCCTTCATGCACTCTCCCGAGGCCGGCCCGTCGCAGACTGGCGCGTCGTTGATCAGCAAGCGCGTCACGCTCTCGCAGTTGACGTTCGGCATGTCGAACTGGCGCACACGCTTCTTGCCTTGCGGCAGATCGCGGAAGTCCAGCACGGTAACCCGGTCGACCGCGTTCTTGTCGTTGAAGAAAGCAAGCTCGAAGGAGTTGCTGATTGGCGCGGCAAGATTGTTGAGCGCAACGAAGGTCATCATGCAGCCCTTCTGTGATGGCGCCAGACCGTTCAACTCGACCTCAAGGCCCTTGGCCGGCGACGCTGCAGCAGCGTCCTGAGCAAAAACCTGCGATGCGCTCGCAACCACGATCAGACCGCTCGTCAAAAGCGCTGCAACCTTGCTCACTGCCATTCCTTCCATCAATAAACTCTAAAACTTGACTTATAAACTCCGCTATTGCGTCATTAAAAAATGATGACTATGAAAGTCAAGATAATTATGGATTTTCCGGGCGTTTGGACGCCGCGGATCGAGCGGAAATAGCCGATCGAAAATGATGGTTGAGAAGCCAGATAGCTTTAGTCACGCGTCGCCGCAGCGCGAACCAACGGCAGAAATGCGCGTTCTGGAAAGTGCGGACATTTTTCGCGGAGCGACCGAGATCATGATCCGTCACGACGGCGTGGTCTACCGCATGAAAATCACCCGTCAGGGCAAACTCATTCTCAACAAGTAGGGCTAGGACATGACTGAAACCACGAAACCGGCTCCCGCCGACATACGCGCATTTCGCGCGGAGAATCCGAAGATGCGCGAGCGCGATATCGCCGCACAGCTTCAGATTTCGGAAGCTGCTCTCGTTGCGGCCGAAGTCGGCATCACCGCAACCCGCATCGACGGCAGCGCCGTGAAGCTCCTGGAGCGGGTCGCTGAACTCGGCGAAGTCATGGCCCTTTCCCGTAACGAAAGCGCCGTTCACGAAAAGATCGGCGTTTACGAGAACATCACCGCCGGGCCGCACGCCTCGATCGTGCTCGGGGAAAACATCGACCTGCGCATTTTTCCAAACCGCTGGGCGCATGCTTTTGCCGTCTCTAAGAAGGACGGCGACCAGGAGCGACTCAGCCTGCAGTATTTCGACAAGGCAGGCAACGCGGTTCACAAGATCCATCTTCGCCCGGACTCGAATGTCGAAGCCTATCGCGCCATCGTCCGGGATCTGACGCTCGACGATCAGTCGCAAGAATTCAACGCTGATCCGACGCCCTCATCGATGGATGAGAGCGGCGAGGTCACCCGCGATGAACTGCGGGAGCACTGGAGCAAGCTCACCGACACGCACGAGTTCTTCGGCATGCTGCGCAAGCTGAAGATCGGCCGCCGAGCCGCCGTTCGCACCGTCGGCGAC
Organism: Rhizobium sp. 42MFCr.1; assembly: GCF_000377185.1. Classification (NCBI taxonomy): domain Bacteria; kingdom Pseudomonadati; phylum Pseudomonadota; class Alphaproteobacteria; order Hyphomicrobiales; family Rhizobiaceae; genus Rhizobium; species Rhizobium sp. 42MFCr.1. The sequence goes on along the minus strand of NZ_KB897837.1, from coordinate 78,421 downwards.
GACTACGCGTGGCAACTCGACAACACGGCAACGGCGGAGATGATGCACGCTTCGGTCAAGGCCGGTCTGCCGGTCATGTGCTTCGTGGCAAACAACGGCATCGTGCAGATCCATTCCGGCCCGATCTTCAACCTGCAGCCGATGGGTCCGTGGATCAATATCTTCGACCCGACCTTCCACCTGCATCTTCGGCAGGATCACATCGCCGAGACCTGGGCGGTACGCAAGCCGACAAAGGACGGCCATGTAACCTCGCTCGAGGCCTACAATGCCGAGGGCGAAATGATCATCCAGTTCTTCGGCAAGCGCAAGGAAGGCACCGATGAGCGCGACGATTGGCGCTCGATCATGGAAAACCTGCCGCGCGCAGGAACCAGCGTCGCGGCATGAGCAAGGGGATAACGATGCGTAAGGCACCGCGCAGCAAGCGGCTTCGGGCGATGGCGTTTTCAGCCACGGTTATTGGGCTGTCGCTGGCTCCGGTCTCGAATGCCCCGGCCGCTGAAAAACTGAATACGACGCGCCTTGTGTCCGTTGGCGGCGATGTCACCGAGATCATCTACGCGCTCGGTGAGCAGGACCGGTTGATCGCGCGCGACACGACCAGCCTGTATCCCGAAGCGGCAACAAAGCTGCCCGACGTAGGCTACATGCGCGCGCTATCGCCGGAGGGCATCCTCGCCATGAACCCGACGGCGATCATCGCCATCGAGGGATCCGGGCCACCGGAAGCGCTGAACGTGCTCAAGAGCGCGAGCGTCCCCTTCGAGACCGTGCCCAACGCCTATACCCGCGAAGGCATCCTCGCCAAGATCGACCGGGTCGGCGATCTCCTCGGCCAGCCCGACAAGGCAAAGGCGCTAGAGGAAAGGGTGGGTGTGGATCTTGACGTGGCAATCGCCGACGCCGCCAAGCGCCCCGAAGGCGAGCGGAAGCGCATCCTCTTCATTCTGAGTATGCAAGGAGGAAAGATCATGGCCTCCGGAACCGGCACGGCAGCCGATGGCATCATCAAGCTGTCCGGTTCCGTCAATGCCGTCGGCAATTTCCCGGGCTACAAGCCGCTAACCGACGAGGCGATCGTGGAAGCCAAGCCTGACGTCATCTTGATGATGAACCGCGGCGACGGGTCAGCCACCAAGGATGAAGATCTTCTGAAGCAGCCCGCGCTGGCCCTGACACCCGCGGCGCAAAACAAGGCAATCATTCGCATGGACGGCCTCCACCTGCTCGGGTTCGGCCCGCGCACCGCGAGCGCCGTCCGTGAGTTGAACGCAGCGATCTACGGAAGCTGATAATGGCTCTGCAGGACGCCATCGGACAGAAGCGCTCCATGTTTTCGCTGACAGGTCTGCGGGAGCTTCAAAGGGCGGGTGATCGCAGTCGCCTCGCGCTGCTGGCAATCGTTCTGCTTGCCGTCGGGTCCGTCCTGTCCCTGTTATTCTCAGTGACAACGGGTGCTTCCAACGCCTCGTTCCTCGACGTCATCGCCAACATGGCCGGCTCGGACGATGCGCTGAACGCCAGAGACCGGATCATCATCTTCGATATCCGAATGCCCCGCGCGATCCTGGGTTTCCTGGTGGGCGGCTCGCTTGCCGTCTCAGGCGCCATCATGCAGGGCTTGTTCCGCAATCCGCTTGCGGATCCCGGGCTCGTCGGCGTGTCCTCCGGCGCGAGCCTCGGTGCCGTGGTGATCATCGTGCTCGCCAGCACCTTTGCCGCGCCGCTTTACACGCTGCTCGGCATCTACGCGCTGCCGATCGCAGCCTTCTGCGGCGGACTTGCCAGCACGTGGCTGCTCTACCGGATCGCAACCGGGAACGGCCAGACCTCAGTTGCCACGATGCTGCTTGCCGGCATCGCGCTCGGCTCGCTTGCCGGCGCGCTCACGGGCCTCCTGATCTACATGGCCAACGATCAGCAACTCCGCGACCTCACCTTCTGGGGGATGGGATCGCTTGCCGGGGCGACATGGGCAAAGATCGCCGCCGCCGGCCCGATCATTCTTCTCTCCTTTGCGGCGATACCCTTCATGGCCCCTGGCCTGAATGCCATCACTCTCGGTGAGGCTACAGCCTTTCACATGGGCGTCCCTGTTCAGCGGCTGAAGAACATCGCCATCGTCACCGTCGCCGGGGCGACGGGTGCTTCGGTCGCAGTCAGCGGCGGCATCGGCTTCGTCGGCATCGTCGTTCCGCATGTTCTGCGCATGTCGATCGGCCCCGATCACCGCTTCCTGCTGCCAGCTTCGGCGCTTCTCGGCGGCTCGCTGCTGATTTTTGCCGATGTTCTTGCCAGGACCATCGTCGCGCCGGCCGAACTGCCGATCGGCATCATTACGGCCGCCGTCGGCGGCCCGTTCTTCCTTTGGATTCTGTTGCGGCATCGCGCACGCCTTGCCCTTTGAGTATTGAGCAATGATTGAGGTATCCGGCGTTTCCGTGCGCCTTTCCGGCAAGACCATTGTTAGTCAGGTCGGCTTCTCCGCCGAGGCAGGCCAGTTGACCGCGATTGCCGGTCCGAACGGCTCGGGCAAGACAACGACGATGAAAGCGGTCTCCGGCGAACTCCCCTACTCCGGCTCCATTCGTCTCAATGGTCAGGAAGTGAACGCGCTGCAGCCGTGGCGGCTGGCGACGATGCGGGCGGTGCTGCCGCAGGCAAGCTCGATCTCCTTTCCCTTCACGGTGCGCGAAGTGGTGCGGATGGGCCTGACCACCGGCGTCAATCGCAATCCTGAGAAAGCCGAGCAGACCGCGGCGAATGCACTGGCCTCCGTCGACCTGGGGGGCTTCGAAGGCCGCTTCTATCAGGAACTTTCGGGTGGCGAGCAGCAGCGCGTTCAACTCGCCCGCGTGCTCTGCCAGATCGCCGAGCCGGTCGTCGACGGCAAGCCCTGCTGGCTTCTGCTCGACGAGCCGGTATCCAGCCTCGACATCAGCCACCAGCTGACGATCATGACTCTGGCGCACAATTTCTGCGAGGCCGGTGGCGGCGTCATCGCCGTCATGCACGACCTCAACCTGACCGCGCTTTTCGCCGACCGGATCATTCTCATGAAATCCGGCCAACTGGCTGCAAGCGGTAGCGTCCGCGATGTGCTGACCGACGAGACAATGGAATCTGTCTTCGGCTGTGCCCTGCGGATCAATCAGGTTCCGGCCGACGGTACGCCCTTCGTGCTTGCGCACAGTGCGATCCAAACCGGATACAATCCAGCGTAGCGGAACTTTTGCAGGGTGACCGCGTTAAGCAATTGATGATGTGGGTCATTGCCGGGCGATAATCTTCATGCAAACTTCGGCAGCGGCCCTGTGTTGAATCAGGCCGCTAAGAGCGCGCCTCACCGATGGAGAAAATCGTGGCCTCTTCGCTCCTCCACCCCATTCGCAGCCGGCGCAATGGCGGCACGCTTCACAACATCGAATCCACCATCGAAGAACAGATCGAGTCTCTTCGTGAAGAGATCGCAGCACTGACGAAGATTGCCGGAAAGCAGTCACGAAAGTCGAGCGATCGCATGCGCTATCAGGCAGCCGCCAGCTACGACGATCTGCTCTCTCGCAGCGAAGACCTGATGCATGAATTGCAGGAAAGCTACCTTCGCGGCGCCAACGAAGTGCGCAATACCGTGCGCCGTCACCCAATCGCCACCGTCGGGGCGGCAGCAGCCTTTGGGCTCGTCCTCGCCCTTCTTGCCCGCCGTTAAGGAGGCTAAATGCTCTTCCCGCTCCTCAGCCTGTTGGTAGGCACGAGTGTTCACCGAACCGTTGCGCGGACGAAGCGCAACGGTATTTTCGTTGCCATTGCCGTCGTGCTCTTGTTGACCGCTTATACGCTCGCGGTCGTCGCCGGTGCCATCTGGCTCTCAGGCATCTACGGTCCGATCGGCGCAGCGCTGTTCCTGGCAGCCGCAGCCCTGCTGGTGGCGATCGTCGTTCTCGTCATCATGATGGTGATCAACGCCCAGGAGGCGCGCCGTGCCAAAGAACGCAAGCAGGCATTGGAATCGCTTGCAGCGGTCGGCATTGGTCTTGTCCGAGCTCAGCCCTTGTTGACGGCTGGCGTTCTTGCAGCAATCGTGGCGGCCAACCTCGTCGGTTCCAAGCGCGACGACTGACCTCTCAATTTTCGCGTAGCTCAAGGAAAAGGCCGGCGCCCTGTTGGGCAGCCGGCCTCTCCTATGGATCGAACGAGACTATTATATCAGAAGGCGAAGGCCTTGGACGTCAGCGGCGAGGATGTCGCATCCGGACCAAAATCGGCTTCACCGGATATCTGAAGCAGTTCCTGGAGACGCTGGCGAGCGCGATTGACGCGGCTCTTGATCGTTCCGACTGCACATCCGCAGATTTCCGCCGCTTCCTCGTAGGAAAAACCGGAAGCGCCGACCAGGATGATCGCTTCACGCTGGTCCGGCGGCAGCTGATCGAGCGCCTTCTTGAAGTCCTGAAGATCGAGCGCCCCGTATTGGGCCGGGTGCATAGCCATGGACTCGGTGAACAGGCCATCGCTGTCCTGAATCTCGCGCCCGCTCTTGCGCATCTGGCTGTAGAGTTCGTTGCGCAGAATCGTGAAGAGCCAGGCTTTCATGTTCGTGCCCATCTCGAAATGATCCTGCTTTGCCCAGGCTTTCATGATGGTGTCCTGGACAAGATCATCCGCCCGGTCGTGCCGGCCAATCAGCGAGATGGCGAAGGCGCGGAGGCTAGGGAGCGACGCGAGGAGCTCGCGCTTGAAGCTTGGTTGCTGCTTTTCCATGGAGCCACCTTACTTCACAGCTTTTGCCGACGCGACGAGCTCAGCCTGGTCAAGCTTCTCGAGCAGATCGAGAAAGCGGTCGGGAATCGCCTCTTCCTGCACGGCAGCATAAAGCGATCGTAACTTCACGCCGATCTGGCTGTTGGGGTCAAGGATATCGCTTGCGCGCATTTCCAGCCGCTGCCGATCCTTTTCATTCTTCCGTGTCGTCATCAATCGTCACTTTGCTTTTGTTATCCACGTGCTCTGCCACGTCGCCTTGATTAAGTTCGCCTCAATAAAACAGCCGCTTGTCCCGGCCGATTGGCGAACATCCCGTCGCGTGCCATGAAACAAATGCGATAAGCCCTCTGTTGGTAGCCACGATAATGCCGTTGAGAAAAAAAAGTTCCTACATGCGAGGAACATTTTTACAATCCGTCGCGTTTTAATCGCCATTGGGGCCGTTCACCGGCCTATAGTGGGAGCTTTACATGACACTTTCGACTCGAATTGCGCCGCATCTTCCTTACCTGCGTCGCTATTCCCGCGCGCTTACTGGAACGCAGACTTCAGGCGACGCCTATGTAGCCGCCGTACTCGAGGCGATCATTACCGACATATCCATTTTCCCGGATACCGCGGATGACCGCGTCGCATTGTACAAACTTTTCACTACGCTTTTTGGTTCCGTCACCGTCCAGATTCCGGAACCTGCCTCGCCCTACATATGGGAACAGCGCGCAACGCTGAACCTTGCCAAGGTTTCGCCGCGTGCCCGCCAGGCTTTCATACTCGCCTCCGTCGAGAACTTTCGGGTGGGAGAAATTTCCGAGATCCTGGGCGTGGAAGAGGACGAAGTCGTCAGCCTGCTCGACAACGCATCACGCGAGATCTCTCGCCAGGTCGCCACTGATGTCATGATCATCGAAGACGAACCGCTGATCGCGATGGACATCGAACAGATGGTGGAGAGCCTCGGCCATCGCGTCACCGGCATTGCCCGTACCCACGCCGAAGCGGTTGCACTTTATAACAGGACCCGGCCAGGCATGGTTCTTGCGGATATCCAGCTTGCGGATGGAAGCTCCGGCATCGATGCCGTCAACGACATTCTCAAGACCGCAAGCGTGCCGGTAATCTTCATCACCGCCTTCCCCGAAAGGCTGCTGACCGGCGAACGGCCCGAGCCGACATTCCTGGTCACGAAGCCGTTCAATCCGGACATGGTCAAGGCACTGATCAGTCAGGCACTTTTCTTCAACGAATCCACCAAGGCCGCTGCCTAAGGGAAATGGCGGTCGCCTAGGAACAAAGGGAGCGGAAATGCGTTTCGGTCAATCTGGAGCGCTATTCCGACCTTAAGGTTTTTTTTCGTGCTTTCTTCTAGGATGAGCTTCCCGAATGGGCACCTTCCTCCCCGTGAGGAAAGATCAAAAATGGGAAAGGCGACTAGTGAACAGGAACGGACCAGTGCCCGGAGTGCCCTTCGCGCTGGAAGGCAGAGCGGTGTTGCTGGAGAGCGCACTGGCGAGCGCCGGAATCTCCGTGATCTACCAGGACCCTAGGCTATCGATCATCTATGCCGACAACCTTCCTCCGCATTTTCAGCCGCTTGCAATACCGGGCGGTACTGACGTCGATCTCTTCGGCGAAGCGCATGGACGCGAGTTGGAGAAGCTGAAGCAGCAGGTATTCGAAACCGGAAAGCCGACGACAACCGAGATCGACATTTCGATCGACGGAGAAATGCGCACCTACGAATTGAAGATCCAGCGCGTCGGTACCGATCACGCCATGGGCATCCTTTCCGTGGTCGCCGAGGTGACGGAGGCCCGGCATCGCGAAAAGGTGCTGAAGTCCCTTCTTCGCGAGCTCTCGCATCGCTCGAAGAACCTTCTGGCCATTATTCAAGGAATCGCCACACAAACAGCCCGCAACACCATATCGCTGAATAGCTTCCTGGTGAAATTCCGCGGGCGACTGCAATCCCTGTCGAATTCACAAGACCTGATTACCGATTCCAGCTGGCGCGGTGCGTTCCTTTTCGAACTCGCTGAAAAGCAATTCGCGCCCTACTGGCCCGAGACGGCGGGACCGCTGCCGATCTCCGGGATAAACGTCCACTTGACACCCAATGCCGCCGTGCACGTCGGGCTCGCGCTGCATGAATTGATCGTCAACTCGGCCTCCTACGGAGCGATTGCCGGCAGCACGCCTGCGGTCACTCTGAGCTGTCATGAAGTGGCCGCTGACGGGCGAAAGGCAATCGAGGTTTCATGGGCGGAGACGCTATGCGATCCGACAGAGGTTCACGAATTCAGTGAAAACAGCTTTGGCAAGACTGTGCTTGAGCGCGTCGTTCCCTCGTCGGTCAACGGCAAGGCCGAACTGACGCTGGTGCCGGGACGGATCGAATATCATCTGGTTATCCCCGACGCCGAGTTCGAGATCCTCCGGCACCCCTCTCAAAAGGCAGCTACACGCTAAACGAGGAACAGCCAGTGCGAGGGCGGCGCACCGGCTGTTCTTTCACTCACCGGGAGGGGACCGTGAGTACATCCGAACGATGGGTTGGGGGCGCGCATGTTGGGTCGATGCGGTCATCGTTCGGATATCGCAGTAACGGGCAAGTATCCGAATGGTTCCGGGAACCAGTGAGAAAAAGTCGATTTTTTTACTTTTTTATTTTCAGGCCGAAGTCACCGGTGCACGGCCATCCGCCGCGCAGAAATTAATTCCATTAAAACAATGTGATAACGGCGATATCAGGCAAAAATTTTACCGTTTGATAAATTTTTGAAGCTGAGTTACGCTTCCTCTTACTGGCCGTTTACCAATAATGAGGGAACTTCAATGGAACGACTGGGAACTGGGATTCGTGCTGGCCGGCTTTCGCCCGCCGAATACGATTCGAACTTCTCCGATCTTCATCCGCGCCTCGACAAACACGAGGCGCTGGTCGCAGCCGACCGCTGTTATTTCTGCTACGACGCGCCGTGCATGACGGCCTGTCCCACCTCCATCGACATCCCGCTCTTCATCCGGCAGATCGCCACCGGAAATCCGATCGGATCGGCGAAGACGATCTTTGACCAGAATATTCTGGGCGGCATGTGCGCCCGCGTCTGTCCCACCGAAGATCTGTGCGAGCAAGCCTGCGTGCGCAACACGGCAGAGGAACGCCCTGTCGAAATCGGTCGCCTGCAGCGATATGCGACCGATACGGCCATGGAGGCGGACAAGCAGTTCTACAGCCGCGCCGCCTCGACCGGAAGGAAGATCGCCGTCGTGGGCGCCGGCCCGGCTGGCCTCGCCGCGGCCCATCGCCTCGCGGTCAAGGGCCATGATGTCGTCATCTATGACGCAAAGCCGAAGTCTGGCGGCCTCAACGAATACGGCATCGCCACCTACAAGGCCGTTGACGACTTCGCGCAAAAGGAAGTGGACTACGTCCTGGCCATCGGCGGCATTGAAGTTCGCCACAACCAGCAGCTCGGCCGTAATTTCTCCCTCGCCGATCTGCAGTCGCAATATGATGCGGTCTTCCTCGGCATCGGCCTTTCAGGCGTCAACGCGCTGCGGGTCGAAGGCGAAAACCTGCCGGGCGTCGATGATGCCGTGGACTTCATCGCCGGCCTTCGGCAGGCTGCTGACAAGGGCGACATTGCGGTCGGTCGCCGCGTCGTCGTTCTCGGCGGCGGTATGACGGCGATCGACGCGGCCGTGCAAGCCAAGCTGCTCGGCGCCGAGGAAGTGACGATCTGCTATCGCCGCGGCAAGGAGCATATGAACGCCTCGGAATTCGAGCAGGATCTCGCGACCTCCAGGGGCGTCATCATTCGTCACTGGCTGGCGCCGAAATCCATTCTCGCGCAGGACGGCAAAGTCGCCGCGATCGAGGTGGAATACACCAAGCTGGTCGACGGTCGCTTGTCGACGACGGGCGAGACTGGCGTCATCGCCGCTGATCAGATCTTCAAGGCGATCGGTCAGACTCTCGACACCTCCAGCCTCGGCGCGCTGCGCTTGGAATCCGGCCGCATCGCCGTCGATACTGATGGCAAGACCTCGCTCGACGGCGTCTGGGCCGGCGGCGACTGCGTCTTCGGCGGTGACGACCTAACCGTCGCGGCGGTCGCGCAGGGCCGCGATGCCGCTGAATCCATCAACCGCATGCTTGCTGCCGGTGCGCAGCCGGCCGTTGCCGTCGCGTGAAGGGGAGAATGAACAATGGCTGATCTCCGCAATAATTTCGTCGGCATCAAGTCGCCCAACCCGTTCTGGCTGGCCTCGGCACCGCCGACCGACAAGGCCTACAACGTCGAACGTGCCTTCAAGGCCGGATGGGGCGGCGTCGTCTGGAAGACGCTTGGTGAGGAAGGCCCCCCGGTCGTGAACGTCAACGGCCCGCGCTACGGCGCGATCTGGGGCGCCGACCGCCGCCTGCTCGGCTTGAACAACATCGAGCTCATCACAGACCGCGACCTCTACACCAACCTGCGCGAAATGAAGCAGGTGAAGATGAACTGGCCCGACCGGGCCTTGATCGCTTCGATCATGGTTCCCTGCGAGGAGAATGCCTGGAAGGCAATCCTGCCGCTGGTCGAGGAGACCGGTGCCGACGGCATCGAACTCAACTTCGGCTGTCCGCACGGCATGTCGGAACGCGGTATGGGCTCCGCGGTCGGACAGGTGCCTGAGTATATCGAAATGGTCGTGCGCTGGTGCAAGCAGTACACGCGCATGCCCGTCATCACGAAGCTGACACCAAATATCACCGATATCCGCAAGCCAGCCCGTGCTGCCAAGGCCGGCGGCACCGATGCCGTGTCGCTGATCAACACGATCAATTCGATCACCTCGGTCAATCTCGACACCTTCTCGCCGGAACCGTCGATCGACGGGCGCGGCAGCCACGGCGGCTATTGCGGCCCGGCGGTGAAGCCGATCGCCCTCAACATGGTCGCCGAGATCGCCCGCGATCCGGAGACCTACGGCCTGCCGATATCAGGTATCGGCGGCATCACCACCTGGCGCGATGCGGCTGAGTTCCTGGCGCTCGGCGCCGGCAACGTGCAAGTCTGCACGGCGGCGATGACCTACGGCTTCAAGATCGTCCAGGAGATGATCACGGGGCTTTCCGACTGGATGGACGCCAAGGGTCACCGCAACCTCGACGACATCACCGGCCGCGCAGTGCCGAATGTTTCCGACTGGCAGTATCTCAACCTGAACTACATCGCCAAGGCGAAGATCGATCAGGATGCCTGCATCAAGTGCGGTCGCTGTCACATCGCCTGTGAGGACACCTCGCACCAGGCGATCACCCAGTTCGTCAACGGCGTCAGGCATTTCGAGGTGATGGAAGAGGAATGCGTCGGCTGCAATCTTTGCGTCAACGTCTGCCCTGTCGAGAACTGCATCACCATGGAGCAGCTCCCCGTCGGCGACCTCGACAAGCGCACCGGAAAGATCGTCGATCCGAATTATGCAAACTGGACGACGCACCCGAACAACCCGATGGCTCGCCAGGCAGCGGAGTAAGATCAAGGGTGCCGCAAAACTCCGTGCGGCACCCCTCCCTCATTCCTGTGCTCGTCACAGGAATCCAGCCACGGCGCGCCGGCGCCGTGAATGACTCTTGCTCAATGCGGGCATTTTCGCCATTCTTCAACCATGAAGGGTTGCGTCGATATTCTCGCATCCCCGCGAAACGGCACGCTTTATACCGGCGTGACCCGCGATCTCTCAGCCCAGCTTTTCGGGCATCAGAGCGAGCTACCAGGAGGTTTCACGTCTCGATACGGCGTGAAGATGCTGGTGTGGTTCGAGGAGCAAGATCTGCTGACGACGGCGATCACGCGGGAGAAGACCATTAAAAATGGCCGCGGGGCAGTGGAAACTCAACCTGATCGAAGCGACGAACCCCGAACGGGAGGATATTTCATCTTTTCTGCACAGCCTATGAGTCTTCTGCCGTGCCGACGCAAGGCTGCTGGATTCCTGTGACAAGCACAGGAATGAGGGTGGCGGGTGAGGCACCCGACCTACCTCTTTTACCCCGCAAAAGTCTTCCGGTATGCCCTGGGGCTCGTGCCCAACCGTTTGCGAAAATGGTGCCGCATCGTCGCCAGCGTTCCAAAGCCGCTGGCGACCGCGATATCGTCGAGAGACCCGCTGATCTCCTTTTCCAGCAATTCGCGTGCATGGCGAAGCCTCTCCTTGAGCAGCCATTCGCCGACGCTGAGCCCGGTCGTGCTTTCGAACCGGCGCTGAAAGGTCCGGTGGCTCATCCCAGCTTTCGCGGCAAGCAGGCTGATCGGCTGCTCCTCGTCCAGCCGCTGCCGCATCCAGTCCATGAGCGGGCTTAGCCGGATGCCTTCACGCTCCAGCGGCACCGGCGCCTGGATGAACTGCGCCTGCCCGCCCTCGCGATGCGGCGGCAAAACCAGGCGACGCGCAACACTGTTGGCGGCCTCGGCGCCGAAGTCACCACGGACCACATGCAGGCAGAGATCAATACCGGCAGCACTCCCGGCTGCCGTCAGGATGGGGCCCTCATCCATGTAAAGCACATCAGCATCGAAGTTGATGTCGGGATAGCGTTTCGAGATCGAGGCGACATATCGCCAATGCGTGGTGGCGCGGCGATGGCGAAGAAGCCCTGTTGCGGCAAGCACCGCGACACCCGAGCAGAGAGACATGATCCGCGCACCGCGCTGGTGGGCCGCGCACAGCGCATCGATCAGGGCACCCGGAACCTCCGCATCGATCGAGCGCCAGCCGGGCACGACGATCAGATCCGCCTTCTCCAGCAGGTCCAGTCCATGATCGACGGAGACGGTCAAGCCGCCAGCAGCGCGAAGCGGCCCAGGCTCGACCCCGCAGACCGAATAGCGATACCAGCCCTCGCCCATTTCCGGACGCGGCAGGCCGAAAACCTCGTAAGCGATGCCGAATTCGAAGGTGCAGAGCCCGTCATAGGCGAGCACAACAACATGGGGTCCTCTCAACGCATTTGGCATGATCTTTACGCTAACCGTCATTATGGCCAATTTCGCAAAGCCATAACATCGGCGATGGTTGGCGGCAACTCGAACCGAAAGGAAACGTCATGCCGAGCTTCGTCGCCGAAGTCCCTGCCGCCTCTCCCGAAGCCACTGCCGCCTACTATGCCCGCAAGCTCGCCTTCGAGACCGATTGCTGGGACGTCCACGCATCGCTCACCGCCGGCCACGGCGACTTCGTGCTGTTGGATGTCCGCTCTCCGACCCATTACGCCGCCGCCCACATTCCGGGCGCGATCAACCTCCCGCACGGCAAAATGACGGCCCATCACATGTCGAAATGGCCGGCAGATACGCTCTTCGTCGTTTATTGCTCCGGCCCGCATTGCAACGGGACCGACAAGGCAGCCCTGCGCCTTGCCCGGCTAGGGCTACAAGTGAAGGTCATGATCGGCGGAATGACCGGCTGGGCAGACGAAGGGTTTTCCTTCGAGAGCAGCCCGGCGACAGCCGCGGCCTGACGAAACGTTCGCTGCATGGCCTGCACGGGAGATTGAATTTTCTAACGCCGGTGCGATAGTCGGGAGGCGCAAAGAGGTAGCCTCCCGCATGACACGTCATATCGTTGCGATCGGTCAGTTGCCTCCGCCGCTCAACGGCTTCTCGTTCGCGACCAAGAGCATGATCGCGCTTCTTTCGGAAGCAATGAGCGTCACCGTGTGCAACATCGCTCCAGCGGCCGGCAGTCCCTCGCTGCTGAGGCATCCGATCAAATTCAGCCGTGTCCTCCGTGCCTGCCTCCCGCTGTTTCGCGACCGCAAACATCACGACAGGATCTGCTATCTCGCCTGCGAAGGAGGGCTGGGTTTAGTCTACACCTTGCTGCTTGTTCTAGTCGCGAGACTGGTCGCCTACTCCATCTACCTGCACCATCACAGTTTCAGCTACATCGACAGGCCAAGTTTACTAATGCAGGCCATCCTGACGCTCGGCGGCCGACAACTGCAACACATCTTCCTATGCGACATCATGCTCGAGCGATTCACCGAGACTTACGGCCGACGCGTCCGTAGCAGCCTGATCTCCAATGCGGCCTACGTGACCCCGCAAGACGAAGGGGACGAGCCGAAGGACCGCGCGCATCTCGTGATCGGCATGCTTAGCAATCTCACCACCGAGAAAGGTCTCGAAACGTTTCTTCATCTCGCAAGGCAAGCGCGAAGCGAGAACGTGCCGATTAGGGCGATCCTTGCGGGGCCGGCTGGCGCTAGCGAGCGCGTGGCCATCGATGCCGCCGTCGCGGAACTTGGCGATACCCTGGATTATCGGGGCGCCCTCTATGACGACGCGAAGGCTGCCTTCTATAGCGGACTTGACGTCTTCGTTTTTCCCACAGCCTATGACAACGAGGCCCAGCCGCTGGTGATCTTCGAAGCAAAGGCCGCCGGAAACGCGGTCATCTCCAGCGACCGCGGCTGCATCAGGAAACAGCTCGACGAAAACGATCTGCTGATCCACTCGGGCGGCGAGTTTGTACCGACCGCATTGGCGTGGTTGGCGGCGATGTCGCCAGAGCCCGCCCTGGAAGCAAGACGGAAGGCGATCCGGCAAGCCTATAGAACCCGCCATGCCAAGGCACGCGCCGCTATCGGCAGGCTCTTGGATTTCGACGAATGATTGCGCGACGTCAGGAGGCGCCTGGCACCGGCTTAACCTTCAGTCCGTCGATGAACAGCTGTTCGAGAAAGCGCGCGGCATCCTCGAAGCGGCCGGCACCTGCATGCTCCTGCCCGAGCACCGCCCGCACCTGAACATCGAAGTCGGCATAGTGCTGCGTTGTCGACCAGATCGAGAAGATCAGGTGGTATGGATCACACCTGGCGATCTTCCCGGCTTTCGCCCAGGCTCGGATGACCTCGGCCTTCTCGTCGACGAGTTCCTTCAGCGGACCCTTCAGTTCGTCTTCGACATGCGGTGCACCCTGCAGCATCTCGTTGGCGAAAAGCCGGCTCTCGCGCGGGAAATCGCGGGCCATTTCGAGTTTGCGTCTGATGTAGCTGCGGATCTCGCTTTCCGGATTGCCATCGGCGTCAAAGGCTCTCAACGGCTCCAGCCAGGTAAAGAGCACGCGGTCGATCAGCGCCCGGTGGATCGCTTCCTTGGTGCGAAAGTAATAAAGCAAGTTCGGCTTCGACATGCCGGCAACTTCGGCAATCTGATCAATAGTGGAGCCACGAAAGCCGTTGACCGAAAACACATCGAGCGCGGCTTCAAGAATTTGCTCTTCCTTCTCTTCTTGAATGCGCGTGCGGCGCTGGGTCTTGGCTGCTCTCGGGATTGCCATGTCGATCTTGTTTTCCCTTCAAATTCAACCGTTTCACTCAAGATTGAACCGGCGCGGCACCGTGCTACAAAAATGAGCAGATGCCGGTAATTTTGTCTGTATTTTTCCTGATTTTCGTCTTGAGCCCAGCGCCGGAAGTTGTAATGTTTACCAATCGGTCAAATTATCGATCAGATGCTAAACAAAGGCAACTGGCGATTTTCCGGCGCTAACAAAACAAACAAGGGCGCTCGGATACTGACCACGGGAACAGGCGGCCATGTGCATTGCATGACCGCAGAAAACAGGTGAGGACTTTAGACATGGTGGCAGCACCAGGCGAGAACATGCGCGTCAACGGGGACCGTCTTTGGGACAGCCTCATGGAGATGGCAAAGATCGGCCCGGGAATTGCTGGCGGTAACAATCGCCAGACCTTAACGGATTCCGATGCCGAAGGGCGCAGCCTCTTCCGGACATGGTGCGAAGACGCAGGCATGACGCTGGGCGTCGACAAGATGGGCACGATGTTCGCGACCCGGCCGGGCACCGATCCGGACGCGCTGCCTGTTTATGTCGGCTCGCACCTCGACACGCAGCCGACCGGCGGTAAGTATGACGGCGTACTCGGCGTGCTTGGCGCACTCGAGGCCGTCCGCACCATGAACGACCTCGGCATCAAGACCAAGCACCCTGTTGTCGTCACCAACTGGACCAACGAGGAAGGCGCCCGCTTTGCGCCCGCCATGCTCGCCTCCGGCGTTTTCGCCGGCGCCCATACGCTGGAATATGCCTATGACCGCAAGGATCCCGAAGGCAAGACGTTCGGCGAGGAACTGAAGCGCATCGGCTGGGTTGGCGACGAAGAGGTCGGCGCGCGCAAGATGCACGCCTATTTCGAGTATCACATCGAGCAGGGTCCGATCCTTGAGGTCGAGAACAAGCAGATCGGCGTGGTCACGCACTGTCAGGGCCTGTGGTGGCTGGAGTTCACGCTGACCGGCAGGGAGGCCCATACCGGTTCGACCCCGATGAACATGCGCGTCAACGCCGGCCTTGCGATGTCGCGCATCATGGAAATGGTGCAGACCGTGGCGATGGAAAACCAGCCGGGCGCCGTCGGCGGCGTCGGCCAGGTGTTTTTCACGCCGAACTCCCGCAACGTCCTGCCGGGCAAGGTCGTCTTCACCGTCGACATCCGCTCGCCGGATCAGGCGAAACTCGACGGCATGCGTAGCAGGATCGAGGCGGATGCACCCAAGATTTGCGAGGCGCTGGGCGTCGGCTGCGCGATCGAGGCGATCGGCCACTTCGCGCCCGTCACCTTCGATCCCACGCTTGTTTCCCGCGTGCGCGGTGCTGCCGAACGGCTCGGCTATAGCCACATGAACCTCATCTCGGGTGCGGGCCACGACGCCTGCTGGGCCGCGAAGGTGGCCCCTACAACGATGGTCATGTGCCCCTGCGTCGGGGGCCTCTCGCACAACGAGGCGGAGGACATCTCCAAGGAATGGGCGACGGCCGGCGCTGACGTCCTCTTCCACGCCGTCGTCGAGACCGCTGAAATCGTTGCATAATCAAGGGCGGGGTCATTCCCGCCTTTTCTTTTACCAGCGGACGAAGAGCCGCGAGCAATCAATGCAAGGGAACTGATCATGAGCAAAGTCATCAAGGGCGGAACCATCGTCACCGCCGACCTGACCTACAAGGCGGACGTGAAGATCAAGGGCAGCAAGATCGTCGAGATCGGCCCGAACCTCTCCGGCACCGAAACGCTCGATGCGACGGGCTGCTACGTGATGCCGGGTGGCATCGACCCGCACGTTCACCTCGAAATGCCGTTCATGGGCACCTATTCCTCCGACGACTTCGAAAGCGGCACGCGCGCCGGTCTCGCCGGCGGCACGACCATGGTCGTCGATTTCTGCCTGCCGGGGCCGGAGCAATCGCTGCTCTCAGCGCTGCAGATGTGGGACAACAAGACGAGCCGCGCCAACGCCGACTACTCGTTCCACATGGCGATCACCGGCTGGAACGAGCGCGTCTTCAACGAGATGGAGATAGTGGTCAAGGACAAGGGCATCAACACCTTTAAGCACTTCATGGCCTACAAGGGCGCGCTGATGGTGAACGACGACGAAATGTTCGCCTCCTTCCAGCGCTGTGCCGAACTCGGCGCGCTGCCGCTGGTGCATGCCGAAAACGGCGACGTCGTTGCCTCGATGACCGCAAAGCTTCTTGCCGAAGGCAACAACGGTCCGGAGGCGCACGCCTACTCCCGTCCGCCCGAGGTCGAAGGCGAGGCAACCAATCGCGCCATCATGCTGGCCGACATGGCGGGTGTGCCGCTCTACGTCGTGCATACCTCCTGCGAACAGGCGCATGAAGCGATCCGTCGCGCCCGCCAGAAGGGCATGCGCGTCTACGGTGAACCACTGATCCAGCATCTGACGCTCGATGAAAGCGAATATTTCAACAAGGACTGGGACCATGCTGCCCGCCGTGTCATGTCCCCGCCCTTCCGCAACAAACAGCATCAGGACAGCCTCTGGGCCGGCCTGCAATCCGGATCGCTCTCGGTCGTGGCGACGGACCATTGCGCCTTCACCACCGATCAGAAGCGCTTCGGCGTTGGTGATTTCTCCAAGATCCCGAATGGCACTGGCGGCCTCGAAGACCGACTGCCGATGTTGTGGACCCACGGCGTCAACACCGGCCGCCTGACGATGAACGAGTTCGTTGCGGTCACCTCGACCAACATTGCCAAGATCCTCAACGTCTATCCGAAGAAGGGCGCGATCCTCGTCGGCGCCGATGCCGATATCGTCGTCTGGGATCCCAAGCGCTCGAAGACGATCTCGGCCAAGACCCAGCAATCATCGATCGACTACAACGTCTTCGAGGGCAAGCAGGTCACCGGCCTGCCGCGCTACACGCTGACGCGCGGCGAAGTCGCGATCGAGGAAAGCACCGTCAAGACGAAGGAAGGACACGGCCAGTTCGTGAAGCGCGAGCCGTTCCAGGCGGTTAACAAGGCGCTTTCGACATGGAAGGAGCTCGTGGCGCCGCGCAAGGTCGAACGGTCAGGCATCCCGGCGACGGGGGTCTGATCCTTGGCATCACTCCTTCACCAGCCGATCAAGCTCCGGAAGCAAAACGACGCTTTCCTGCTCATTCGGGTCCGTGCGGGCGATGATCGCGGTGCAAGGGGTGCTGCTGAGGTTGGCTGGCAGATGCGGCACTCCGGCGGGGATGTAGAACAACTCGCCGGCGTGGACGACGACATGATGCTCCAGCTCGTCGCCGTACCAGGTGTGAGCCTCGCCGGAGAGCATGTAGATCGCCGTTTCATGCGACTCGTGCAGATGCGCCTTGGCGCGAACGCCGGGCGGAATCGTCAGCAAATGCATGCAGATACCCTTGGCGCCGACCGTCTCGGCCGCGATGCCTTCGAAGTAACTGAGCCCCTGCTTGCCATCATAGGCATGACTGGGGTGCACAATGTGACAGGTGGGCTTTGATGTCGCGTCCATCGTCATCCTCCATGGACCTTGCCGGAACAATGAAAACAGCTACTCATACTATCACGCAAACCGCGGAAGCGCGGGGAAAACAGGATACACAAGCGTTGACGCAAGCTACCTCAGTCGTATCCGCCAAGGACCTCTGTCTGACCTACGATGCCAGCGACGCTCCTGTGCATGCGCTGACCAACGTCAATCTCGACGTGCGCAAGGGCGACTTCGTCTCGTTCATTGGCCCTTCCGGCTGCGGAAAGACGACATTTCTGCGCGTTATTGCCGATCTGGAAAAGAAAACATCGGGCGAAATCACCGTCAACGGCATGACGCCTGAGGAGGCCCGCAAGGCCCGCGCCTACGGCTATGTCTTCCAGGCGCCGGCGCTCTATCCCTGGCGGACCATCGAGAAGAATATCGCCCTGCCGCTCGAGATCATGGGCTATGCGTCGGCCGATCAGAAGAAGCGCATCGCCGATGCGCTCGATCTCGTCAATCTTACCGGCTTCGAGAAGAAGTTCCCCTGGCAGCTTTCCGGCGGCATGCAGCAGCGTGCCTCCATCGCCCGCGCGCTCGCCTTCGATGCCGACTTGCTCCTGATGGACGAACCCTTCGGCGCGCTTGACGAAATCGTCCGCGACCACCTGAACGAGGAGCTTCTGAAGCTCTGGGCGCGCACCAACAAGACGATCTGCTTCGTCACCCACTCGATCCCCGAGGCGGTCTACCTCTCCACCAAGATTGTCGTGATGTCGCCTCGCCCCGGCCGCGTGACTGATGTCATCGACTCGCCGCTTCCCAGGGAGCGACCGCTGGACATCCGCGAGGCGCCCGAGTTCCTCGAAATCGCCCACCGCGTGCGCGAGGGCCTGAGAGCGGGGCACAGCTATGAGCACTAAGGCACTTAGCGTTGGAACCGTTGCGCGGGGGCGCTCATGAAGCCCGACACTCTCAAAGACAGGATCGTCCCCGTCGTCACGATCCTCGTGGTCCTGATCGCGATCTGGTACGTTGCGGCGGTTCTGATGAACGCCTCCTTCCAGCGGGACATGGATCAGCGCGCCAACCAGACGCCTGACACCATCGAATTCATCGAGAAAACGCTCTCGCAACCGAAGCCGTTGCTGCCCGCGCCCCATCAGGTAGTGCAAAACGTCTTCGAAAACACGTTTCTGCGGAAGCTCTCGAGCAACCGCAGCCTCGTCTACCACAGCTGGGTCACGCTTTCCTCGACGCTGCTTGGCTTCGGCTTCGGCACGCTGCTCGGGATCCTGATCGCTGTCGGGATCGTTCATATCAAGGCGCTCGACCGCAGCCTCATGCCGTGGGTCATTGCTTCGCAGACCGTACCGATCCTGGCAATCGCACCGATGGTGATCGTCGTCCTCGGCGCCATCAACATCACCGGGCTGATCCCGAAGGCGCTGATCTCGACCTACCTCTCCTTCTTCCCGGTCACTGTTGGCATGGTGAAGGGCCTGCGGTCGCCCGAGGTCATGTTCCTCGACCTGATGCGAACCTATAACGCGACACCCGCCCAGACATTCTGGAAGCTGCGTGTTCCGGCATCCGTGCCGTTCCTCTTCACCTCGATGAAGGTCGCGATCGCCGCAAGCCTTGTCGGCGCCATTGTCGGCGAGCTTCCGACCGGCGCCGTCGCCGGCATCGGCTCGAAACTGCTCGCCGGCTCCTATTACAGCCAGACGATCGACATCTGGGCAGCGCTTGTGGCGGGCTCGGTGTTGGCCGCAAGCCTGGTCGCCATCGTCGGCCTTGTCGCAAAGTTCGTCGACCGTTCGATGGGCGGGAGGCCGGCATGAAGCAGATGGCCTTTTCCGGTATTCTTGCCCTGGTGCTGACCGCGATTGCGATAATCACCTTGCCGATCATGGCCGAGGGCGCACCGGACCCGGTGTCGTCGATAACCGCGGGCCTTACGATCGCGTTGATCGTCGCGGTCGCCCTCGTTTCCTTCTCGCCATTGCCGAAGCTGTATGTCGCCGCCATTCTGCTGATCGGCGCGCACTGGGCGGCATGGGTCCTGCTCGCTGGTGTGACCGGCAACGAAGGCCTGGCGACGAAATCCTTCTTCCTACTGATGGCCGCCTGCTGGCTGCTTGCCTGGCGATGCGTCACCGAGCTTTCGGCCATGACGCCGGCCTCGAATTTGGGCCGCTCGTGCCTGCGGCTGCTGATCCCGGCAATCTTCGGTGCCTGGATCCTGATACTCTGGGAGGCGTTGACGCGCGGCGCCGGCATTCCCTTCGTCCTGCTGCCGCCACCTAGCGCCATTGGAGCCAGGATCGCCGGCTCGCTGCCGATCCTGGCCGACGACGTACGTCAGACGATCTTCAAGGCAGTATTCGCCGGTTACATCATCGGCTGTAGCGCAGGCTTTGCCGTCGCGATCCTCGCCGATCGCGTCGGTTTCCTGCGCCGGGGCCTTCTGCCGATCGGCAATATGGTGTCGGCGCTCCCGATTATCGGCGTCGCGCCGATCATGGTGATGTGGTTCGGCTTCGACTGGCAGTCGAAGGCAGCCGTCGTCATCATCATGACGTTCTTCCCGATGTTGGTGAACACCGTCGCCGGCCTCACCGCATCCGGCGCGATGGAGCGCGACCTGATGCAGACGTATGCCTCCAACTATTGGCAGACGCTGCTGAAGCTCCGGCTTCCGGCGGCGATGCCCTTCATTTTCAATGCATTGAAGATCAACTCGACGCTGGCGCTGATCGGTGCCATCGTTGCGGAGTTCTTTGGTACGCCGATCGTCGGCATGGGCTTCCGTATCTCCACCGAGATCGGGCGCATGAATGTCGACATGGTCTGGGCCGAAATCGCCATTGCGGCGCTGGTAGGCTCGGTCTTCTATGGCGTCGTCGCCCTCGCCGAAAGGGCGGTGACTTTCTGGCATCCGTCTATCCGTGGTGGCTAGGCGTCGCTTTATTCCCGCGAATGGGATTAGGGCATAACTTCAGAGGGAAAAAAGAAAATGAAAAAACTGATTATTGCGATGATGGCGAGCGCGATGTCGCTCGCGGCAACCCAAGCGATGGCTGCCGACAAGGTGACGCTGCAGCTCAAGTGGGTGACGCAGTCGCAGTTCGCCGGTTATTACGTCGCCAAGGAAAAGGGCTACTACGAGGAAGAAGGCCTCGACGTCACCATCAAGCCGGGCGGCCCTGACATTGCGCCGGAACAGGTGATCGCCGGCGGCGGCGCTGACGTCATCGTCGACTGGATGGGCGGCGCGCTTGTTGCTCGTGAGAAGGGCGTTCCGCTCGTCAACATCGCCCAGCCCTACCAGAAATCAGGCATGGAAATGGTCTGCCGCAAGGACGGCCCGATCAAGACCGAAGCCGATTTCAAGGGCCATACGCTCGGCGTCTGGTTCTTCGGCAACGAATATCCGTTCTTCGCCTGGATGAACAAGCTTGGCCTGAAGACCGAAGGCGGTGCCGATGGCGTGACCGTGTTGAAGCAGAGCTTCGACGTGCAGCCGCTGCTGCAGAAGCAGGCCGACTGCATCTCCGTCATGACCTATAACGAATACTGGCAGGCGATCGATGCCGGCTTCAAGCCCGAAGACCTGATCGTCTTCAACTATACCGCCATGGGCAACGACCTTCTCGAAGACGGCCTCTATGCCATGGAAGACAAGCTCAAGGACCCGGCCTTCAAGGAAAAGATGGTCAAGTTCGTCAAGGCTTCGATGAAGGGCTGGAAGTACGCAACCGAGAACCCGGATGAAGCTGCCGGAATCGTCGTTGACGCCGGCGGCCAGGACGAAAACCACCAGAAGCGTATGATGGGCGAAGTTGCCAAGTTGATCGGCGATGGCACCGGCAAGCTCGACACGACCCTCTATGATCGCACGGCCAAGGCACTCCTTGACCAAAAGATCATCAACAAGGAACCGACCGGAGCCTGGACGCACGACGTAACGGACGCTGCTTCCAAGTAATTCGGTAACGACAAGACACGAAACGCGCGGACCCTCCGCGCGTTTTTTCATTTTTTTGCTGTTTTTATCGAAGAAATTTCGCGATCGATGTCGCATCGAGCGGTGCTCGCACGTCATAACAACGACGCAGGATCAACTAACGGAATGCTTGCATAACCGCACAGTGATTGATCTGCATCACATTGGTAATTATTGTGTTCGAACGAGGAATTATTTTCTGCCGGACTTGCGCGATGGGCAAATAGCTACCACGTACAAGCCGAGTTTGCCGGATGAGGGACTTCTTAAGTAAGAGTCGGCAAATGAACGAAAATACTTCTGAGAATACCAATACGGGAACCGGTCATGGGCGCGCTGATGACAACGCGCAAGCTAGGCCGAGCAAAAACTGGATGACGACGCATGGCACGTACGCCTGTTAAGATACTTCGCGCCTCAACTCTGCTGATCGCGGCGGTTGTAGCTTCAACGACATTTGCCCAGGAACAGCCGGTCGCAAAGCCGCAACAAAACCTGCCGGCCATCGTCGTGACGAAAGCCTCCACCCGCACGCTCGTCGATCGTGTTGTCGCGACCGGTACGGTTAAGCCAGTCGAGGAAGTCTATATCCAGCCGCAGGTCGAAGGCTTGTCGATCCGTGCGCTCAACGCGGATATCGGCGACAGGGTCCAGGCCGATAGCACGCTGGCGACCCTGAACGACGACGCAATCATCCTGCAGAAGAGCCAGATGCAGGCCACGAAGGCCAAGAACGAGGCGAGCCTTGCCCAGCTTCGCGCACAACTGATTGAAGCAGAGGCTAATGCGGAGCAGGCACGACAGCAGCAGGTCCGCGCCCAGGAAATGGGCAAGAAGGGCACTGTCTCGACAGCAACGGTCGAACAGGCGGATGCCGCTGCAGCTTCCGCCAACGCCCGTGTCGACTCGGCAAAGCAGGCAATCCAGGTAGCCGTCGCGGAGATCAAGGTCACGGAGAGCCAGATCGCGGACGCTGATCTGAAGCTCGCACGCACCGACGTCAAGACGCCGGTCGCCGGTACTGTCGCAGCCAAGAACGCCAGGATCGGAGCAATTGCGCTCGCCACCGGCGATCCGCTTTTCACGGTCATTCGCGATGACGAGATCGAGCTTGTGGCGGAAGTGGGTGAGAGCGAGATTGTGAAGGTTCAACCCGGCCAGAAGGCCACCATCTTGCTCTCTGGTAGTCGCGAAAAGATTAGCGGCTCCGTGCGTCTGGTCTCGCCGACAGTCGATCCGCTCACGCGCCTCGGTTTGGTCCACATTTTGATCGACGATTCCAGCAAGGCGCGTTCGGGCATGTACGGCAGCGCCGACATCGTCGTGCGCACAACGGAAAACGTAGCGCTCCCCGTCTCGGCCGTGCTGTCGGGCAATGAAGGATCCTCGGCCCGTAAGGTCGAGAATAACGTCGTCAAGTTTGCCAAGGTCGAAACCGGCATTCAGGACGGAGCCTATGTCGAGATCGTCAATGGATTGAAAGCTGGCGATGAGGTCGTAGCCAAAGCGGGCGCCTATGTCCGTGACGGCGACCGCATCACGCCGGTTCGTGAACAGCCACCGGTTTCCAACTGAGAGACGGCCGATGAACTTTTCAGCCTGGTCTATCCGAAATCCCGTCGCCTCGCTTCTGGCGTTCGCACTTCTGCTTTTCGTCGGCATCCAGTCCTTCAATAGGCTGCCGATCACGCGGTTTCCGAACATTGACGTTCCGCTCGTCTCCATCGTCGTAACGCAGAGCGGCGCTTCGCCGGCCGAGCTCGAGATGCAGGTGACGAAGGAGATCGAGGATGCCGTCGCCAGTATCAACGGCATCGATGAAATCCAATCGACGGTGACGGACGGCCAGTCGCAGACGGTCGTCATGTTCCGCATGGAAGTGCCGACCGAGCAGGCCGTTCAGGACACCAAGGACGCGATCGACCGCATCCGCAGCGACCTGCCTGCCAACGTCGAAGAACCGATCGTCTCGAAGATCGACGTCGAGGGTCAGGCGATCCAGACCTTTGCCGTCTCCTCCCCCGACATGACGCTCGAAGAGCTCTCCTGGTTCGTCGATGATACGGTCAAGCGCGCCTTGCAGGGGCAGGCCGGCATCGGCCGTGTCGACCGTTACGGCGGTGCAGACCGCGAAGTGCGTATCGAGCTCAATCCCGACAAGCTGAACGCCCACGGCATTACCGCGGCAAGCGTGAACCAACAACTGCGCGGCACCAACGTCGACCTCGGCTCCGGCCGTGGCCAGGTGGCAGGCAGCGAACAGGCGATCCGTGTGCTCGGCGACGCCCGCAACGTCGCCGAACTTGCCAACACCACGATCGCATTGCCGAACGGCCGCTTCGTCAAGGTTTCCGATCTCGGCGTCATCAAGGACACCTATCAGGAGCCGAAATCCTTCTCGCGCTTCGATGATACCCCTGTCGTGACCTTCGGCGTCTTCCGCTCGAAGGGTGCCAGTGAGGTCAGCGTCGCCGAAACCGTGGCAAAGAGCCTCGACAAGGTGCGTGCGGAAAACCCGAACGTCGGCATCGAGCTGATCAGCGACTCCGTTTATTTCACCTATGGCAACTATGAAGCGGCCATCGATACGCTGATCGAGGGCGCGCTGCTTGCGATCATCGTTGTCTTCCTCTTCCTCCGGAACTGGCGTGCAACGCTTATCTCGGCCATCGCGCTGCCGTTGTCGGCGATCCCGACTTTCTGGATCATGGACCTGATGGGTTTCTCGCTGAACCTTGTCAGCTTCCTCGCCCTGACGCTCGCGACCGGTATTCTCGTCGATGACGCGATCGTCGAGATCGAGAACATCGCCCGACATATCAAGATGGGCAAGACGCCCTACCGCGCGGCGATCGAGGCGGCAGACGAAATCGGCCTCGCGGTTATCGCGACGACCTTCACGATCATCGCTGTGTTCGTGCCGGTGTCGTTCATGCCTGGCATCCCCGGTCAGTACTTCATTCAGTTCGGCCTGACAGTTGCCTTCTCGGTCTTCTTCTCGCTCATGGTGGCGCGCCTCATCACGCCGATGATGGCCGCATATCTGATGCGCGCGGAAGACGGCATCGAAGATCATCACGACAACGACGGCCTCTTCTTCCGCGGATATACGCGCCTCGTGCGCGCTACGACCCGCCGGTGGTGGACCCGCTATGCGACACTGATTGCGGCGATCGCCTTCCTTGTCGGCTCCGTGATGTTGCTTGCGCAGGTGCCCGGCAGCTTCCTGCCGCCGGAGGACGCATCGCGCATCGTCCTGTCCGTCGAGCTACCGCCGAATGCGACGCTCGACGACACGGAAGCGACCACGAACGCGATCTACAAGGACGTGAAGGATATCGACGGCGTCGAAAGCGTCTTCGTGCTTGGTGGCGCGTCTCCGAAGGGCGACCTCGAACTGCGCCGTGCGACGGTAACGCTCACGCTCCACAAGCTTGACCAGAGGCTTTTAAAGAAGCTGGACGACATGCTCGTTAAGGTCCCGGTCATTGGATCCTATCTGCCCAAGGTGGAACCAAAGGGACGCGTTCGTCCGCAGTGGGATATCGAAAAGGAGGTCTTTGCCAAACTCCATGATATCCCAGACGTTCGCATCCTGAAGCTCAACGATCGCGGCGAACGTGACCTGTCGTTCAACTTCCTCTCCAAGAACGAGAAGGATCTGAACGATGCTGTCGGTATCCTGGAAGCGAAACTGCGAGCCGATCCGCTGCTGGCGAACGTCAGCGCCGAAGGCGCCCTGCCCCGTCCGGAACTCCAGATCCGTCCGCGCAAGGATCAGGCGGCTCGCCTCGGCATCACGCCGCAGCAGATCTCCGAAACCATCCGCGTTGCCACCATCGGCGATATTGATGCGGCGCTCGCCAAGATCAACCTGGACGATCGCCAGATCCCGATCCGCGTGCAGGCCTCGCTCGACATGCGTCGCGATCTTGCCGCCTTGCGGGCAATGAAGATCCAGACGGCAAGCGGCAGCACCGTACCGCTCTCCACTGTCGCCGATATCGACTATTCGGAAGGCGTCAGCTCGATCAAGCGCAACAACCGCTACCGCGTCGTATCGATCGGCTCGGACCTGCCGCAGGGCGTGGCACTCGACACTGCCTCGGCACGGTTCCGCCAGATCGTCAAGGAAGCCAACATTCCGCCGACGGTACAGCTTGCCGAAAGTGGCGACACGAAGGTGCAGACCGAAATGCAGCAGAGCTTCGTCAACGCCATGTTGATGGGCCTGATGCTGGTGCTGACGGTGCTGATCCTCCTCTTCAAGGACGTGATCCAGCCCTTCACCATCCTGTTCTCGCTGCCGCTTGCGATCGGCGGCGTGGCAGTCGGGCTGCTGGTCACCCAGAATCCGCTCTCGATGCCCGTGATGATCGGCATCCTGATGCTGATGGGCATCGTGACGAAGAACGCGATCCTGCTCGTCGACTTCGCCATCGAGATGCGTCATCGCGGCATGGAGCGTGTCGAAGCCATGGTCGAAGCAGGTCGCAAGCGCGCCCGGCCGATCATCATGACGTCTATTGCCATGTCAGCAGGTATGCTGCCATCAGCGCTCGGCGTCGGCGAAGGCGGTTCGTTCCGTGCGCCGATGGCGATTGCGGTGATCGGCGGCATTATCGTGTCGACCGTGCTTTCGCTGGTCGTCGTGCCTTCGTTCTTCCTGATCATGGACGATCTGTCCCGCTTGCTTGCCTGGATGTTCGGTCGTCTCGTGGGCAAGAAGGACAAGGAAGATCTGGCCATGTCCCGCGAAGAACTCACACAAGCGCTGGGTGCGCTCGAGGGCCGGGTAACGGCAATCGAGACCCCGGAAAGCAAGCGCGGCAAATCTGGCAATGTCGTACGCCTGCCGCCGTTCGCGGCAGAGTAGCCGCTCGAGCCAAGAGCCGGGGCAACACCCCGGCTTTTTTATTAGCTGACATTTGATCAAGCTCAAGTTCTGAACCGCGTCTCCCGGTTATCCTTCCAAATATCAGGTAGGGAACGGCACCCGCCGCGCCACAGGGAGAAACAGATGTCCGGAGCTTTTAAACTGAGCAGCGCGCAGCAGGCGATGCTTGGCGGTGCGTTGATCACCTCCAACCTTGACCGACACGAGCGAGACGCTCTGCTGTCCTGCGCGGTGGCGGTGCGCTACGGTCCACAGGATGTTCTCTTCCGTGAACACGAGAAGGCGCACTACTTCTATTGCGTGCTAAGTGGCTACGTCAGGCTCTATCGCGGCTCTGAGGAACGCGAAGCGGATGTCAGCATCTGCGAGCCGGGCGACAGCTTCGGTGAATGCCTGGTGCTTGCCGGCGACGCATACAATTATAGCGCACAGGCGATGGAGCACGTCATCCTCACCCGCTTTGATCTCGCTGAGGTCAAGGCGTTGCTCGCTCAACACCCGCGGATTGGCAGCGCGATCGCGCGCAGCCTCTCGCGGCATTTGCTGTCGACCATGGAGTGTCTGGCGCGCGATCGCATGCAGACCAGCCAGCAGCGCGTCGCCCACTATCTGCTGACGCATTGTACGAGTGAGGGTGCGCGGGCTTCCCTGCGCCTGCCGTTCCAAAAGCGCCTGCTGGCACGAAAGCTCGGCCTTGCGCCGGAAGCGCTGTCACGTGCCTTCTCCGCCTTGCGCACATCAGGCGTACGCGTCAGCGGCCGCGCCATCGCGATCGAGGATGTCAACGCGCTGAGGCAGGTTTGACTACAGGCCGCCATGTTCCTTCAGGAAGCTGACGATGGAGCTAACGCCATCGCCACGCTTCATGTCGGAGAATACGAAGGGGCGTGCCTGGCGCATCCGTGTCGCGTCGCGGTCCATGACCTCGAGGTCCGCGCCGACATAGGGAGCCAGATCCTTCTTGTTGATGACGAGAAGGTCCGATTTGGTAATGCCTGGGCCACCCTTGCGCGGGATTTCCTCGCCCTGGCAAACCGAGATAACGTAGATCGTGATATCAGCCAGATCAGGGGAGAAGGTGGCGGCCAGATTGTCACCGCCCGACTCGATGAAAACAACATCGAGATCGGGAATCCGCTCATTCAGGCCCGCGATGGCCTGCAGATTGATCGTCGCGTCCTCACGGATCGCCGTGTGCGGGCAACCGCCGGTCTCCACGCCAACGATCCGATCCGATGGCAAAGCTTGCATGCGCATGAGCGCCTCGGCATCCTCGGTCGTGTAGATGTCGTTCGTGACGACAGCCACCGAATAGTCGTCGCGCATGGCCTTGCAGAGCTTCTCCGTCAGCGCCGTCTTGCCGGAGCCGACCGGCCCACCGATGCCCACGCGCAAGGGTCCGTTTCCTGATTTCATATTCTGAACTCCAATAACGGCCGATGATAGCGTGCCGCCTGAAGGGCGACCACCGGCAAATGACGCAGGTGGCGACGGGTGGCCGCGCGTCTGCGGACAAGTCACGATCGAAAGAGCCTGGTCGACTGCGTTTCATGGCGCAGCGACATGATGTCGGCCTGGATGGTCGCCGATCCGAGATCGTCGAGTGTTGAAGCTGCCGCCCGTTTCACAACCGAGGTTATGTCGCCTTCAAGCCGCGACAGAATGGCAACGCCATCCTTTTGCCCGGCCACGCCGAGACGGATACCTGCGGAAACTGCCTGCGAGAGATAGGCATGCAGGAATGCCGCAATCGCCTTCTCCAACGCCACCCCATGGGCACCCGCCACGGCACCGATCGCCACCGGGTAGGCCACATGTCGCGGCAATCGATCGAAAACCTCGTCTGGCCACGCACCGGCGGCGGACAGGAACGCATCGCCGAGCAGCATCGTCTCCTGATGACGCTCGCGCGAGCCGGCAAGCGCTTCGGCGAGCTCCGCCAGTTCGCCGAGCCGCTCCGACTGTCGGTGACAGCGGTGGCTCTCGGCAAGGAGAACCACGTCGTTCCATACAGGCCCACGCTCCATCAGGTTCGACGCCCACGCAGTAAGCGAATGAGCATCGGGGACCAGCCGATCATGAACGGCGCGCTCCAGACCGCCTGAATAGGCGAAGGACCCGACGGGGAAAGCTGGCGACAGCCAGGTCATCATCCTCAACAACGCCTGCAGGTCGGCATCATCAGTCATATCGGATCAGTCGTGCGAGTGATGATGATGCGCTTGGTCATGACCGTGTGCATGGCCATGTGAATGATACGCACCGCGTGCCGGCTGGAACGGCTCTGCAACTTCGCGGATCGTCGCACCGAGCCCTTCGAGCATGGAGCGGATCACATGATCACGAAGGATAAGGATGCGGTCTTCCTCGATCTGGGCGCCGAGATGCCGATTGCCGAGATGCCACGCGAGCTCGATCAGGTGCACGCGATCCCTGCCCCTCACCTCGAAGAGCTTCTCGTCTGCGGCTACAATTTCGATGAGCTCGCCATCCTCGAGAACCAACATATCACCACTGGCAAAAAGCACCGGCTCCTTGAGGTCGAGCATGACCATCTCGCCGTTGTCGAGGTGAAGCAGCTTTCGCCGCAAATGCCTCAGGTCGTGCGGCAAAACCACTTTTCCGATGGGGTTCGAGGAAGGCGTGCCCGCAGGCAGGTAGGAAGTAACGCGTTGCATGACGTGTCCAATTCGCTTGAGACTGCGACCATGCAAAATAGCCTGATGCGATGCAAGAAGGAACCTGCCGGAAAGGCATATGCAGCAGATGTTTGCGCCCGGAATTCCTATGCAGTTCCTACAAAGGCACAGAGAAGTTTTGAAAGCGCGTCCTGGTCGCGATAGGGAAAAGTGTTTCGCACAAGCTCAGGTCCGAGTGCGGGCTGAAGGCTCAAGGCCTCAGTCTGGTACTGCCCACGTCGAACTTCGTCACCGTGCAGGGCATAGGCCGCAGCAAGCAAGATAAGCGTTCGCCACGACCTCCATGGAATGTTCTCAAAATCCTCAATTGCAGAACCAAAGCGGCCCTGGTGGAGTCGGATAATTCCCCTGATCACCCAGAACCACACCGGGGGATATTTTGCCAACCTGAAGCATTCACCGATTTCGGCGTCCGCTTGTTCCAGGTCGCCGAGGTAGTGGAGCATTTCCGCGTGATCGGCGCGAATCTGCAGATCGCTGGGCGCAAGGTCGCGCGCCTTGCCATAATGCGATCTGGCCCCGTCGTAGTCGCGTGAAAGCAGATGGACCAGCGCTGCCGCATAGTGGGAAAGGGCGTCATTGTTGTCGATACGCAAGGCGATCCGTACGATCTCGTCGGCGCGGCGCAGGTGCTCGAAGTCGCCTGTTTGGGCAAAACTGTAAGTCAGGGCAATGGCATAGCTGGCCTGGGCATAAATCATCCCCGGATCCAGTTCCGTTGCCCTCAAGAAGAAAACCTCCGCCTCGGGAAGCATATGCTTGCTATCAAGCATCCTGCCATAGAGGAAGTTTTCGTCGGCCGACCAGGACGACTGTGGTTTCTTGGCAATCATCTCGGATGCTGCAAGCAGCACCTTGTCCTGAACCAGCGAGCCTATCTCCGCCGCCACCAGTTCAACGACATCGAAATGGTAACTTTCCGGAAGATCGAAAGCTCGCGACCACATCACAGGCGTGACGTTCGTATGCATGAATTTGGCGTTTACCCGGAACGGGCCTGCGCCATGAATACCAATCTTGACCGTGTAGTCATACGGGCGAATAGCACTTCCATCCAGTGCGGCGGAAGCGGATCCAACACGCGAGACATCGAGCCAACGCTGCTCGGTAAGAAGGTCTTCAAGGGAGGATACAACCAGTTCCGCCAAGTCCAGCTGCTGCGGGGCCGTTGACGGCGCGGCGGTGATTCTAACTGCGGTCTTTGCGATTGCTCCGTCAGCAGGGCGCGGTCGCTCCTCTTCCACGAAACCGTTGTAACGTGGCTGCCAGTGCCAAACGCGCACGGGTCGATCGATATTCTTTAGAACCCTTTCGCCGCCATCCACAAAATCCGTCCCAGTCCTCTTGGCGATCTGGTGATAGACGCCATCGGTGATGCTTATGCCGCCGGGGAATGCGCTTGCTTCAATGCGAGAGGCAACGTTCACTCCGTCGCCAAATAAGTCGGTACCATCGACCAAAACATCGGCCAGATTGATTCCAATGCGAAGAATTAGGCGCGACCCTTCCGGCTGGCGCATAAGTTCGCCCTGGATTGCAATCGCGCACTCCACTGCACCGTTCACGGAATCAAATACGGCCAAGGTGCCGTCGCCCATGAGTTTGAAAACCCTGCCGCCTTCGCGCTCGACATTCGGCCTTATCAGCTCTTCCTGCATCGCTTTGACTGAAGCTAACGTCGCCTCCTCGTCAGCCTCCATGAGACGAGAATAGCCGACTACGTCGGTGGCCATGATTGCTGCCAGCCGTCGCTTGAGGGGCGTCCTTGCCATAAGCTCTCCAAGTAACCAGCGATCGCATGAGTGACAATGACAAGCGTAACACAGAACTACGCGGCGAAGCATGATTTCCGCCGTCGCGTGGGATCAACGAGGCCGCGTGGCGCTTATCCGCCGGCTCCAACTTGTCGTTGCAGGCATTCGCTGTGTAATTCCGCGAATTCGTCAGGCCAGCCGCGCCTCATCGCAATCCATGTTCATTGCGTGCGCGGCCACGGCCTCCTCCGGCAAACGTCTACGCCAACCAGGATGCAGCCCGTCATTCTCATGCACCACGCGATTTCGACCGAGCGCCTTTGCCAGGTAGAGCGCCTTGTCGGCCGCCGAATAAACAGCCTCGTTGCTCCGTGCGGGCTCGAACTCCGCAATACCGGCCGACACAGTCAGTGCGACCACGCAATCGTCGGCAACGACCGGATGCCCGGCCAGGCGGGCGCAGACCGACTGCACTCTCTCGATCCGCTGCTCTTGTGAGCCACCGACAACGATCGCGCCGAACTCTTCACCGCCCAGCCTCGCCGCGACGGAGTCCCCGCCGAAGGCAGCCGCGAGGATGGCGGAGACCGCCACGATGACGGAATCGCCGCAGGCATGGCCGAAGCGATCGTTTATGGCCTTGAACCGGTCGACGTCGAAGATCGCGAGACAGGCATTTCCATCGACCTGCTCCAATGCCTCTGTAAAGGCACGTCGGTTGAGAAGACCTGAAAGCACATCGGTGCGGCTCAACTGCTCGAACTCCGCGCGCGAGACGCTGAGCTGGTGCATCGCGTGACCGGCTATCAGCGACAGCACGCTTGAGACCGCCCCGCCAATAAGCCACGACAGTAACACGCCGTAGACAACACCATGAGCGAGCGGAACAGGCATCAGTCCCGCCCAGTCGAGCGGCGGCAATAGCAGGACAATGACGATCGACGAGAGCGTCACCGCAAGGAAGCTCATCTTGAGAGCAAACACATAAATTGCGCGGCGATCACGAAAATCGCCAAGCTCCGCCTGGAGTGAAATTCTCATGCGAATCGACCTTCTTGCCCGCCGCTAGGCACATTGCTTAGAGGTCACCTCCTGCTGAGTTCTTAAGTGAACTGTTAAAGTTCGAACGAGTTTGGTGAATTGAGCGGCGGTTGAAAGCTGCCCAAAAACGTGACGCTTTCCGCGATCAATCATCCAGCGAGGTTTGAAGCGTAACAATTTGTTTTTACTTGTGTTTTATAACCACCAACAAGGAGAATGTCCTATTACGGAAGGAACGCCTCAAGGTGGAACATACAAAAATAAAAAACAACCCACAGGAGATTCAGTCTTAACGCGCGGCTTTAGGAGCCGCCACCTCGCATTCGGCCGCCCCAAACACTCAAAACAAGAAATAGCGCTGCGCCATCGGCAGGACGGTGGCCGGCTCGCAGGTCAGCAACTCGCCATCAGCCCGCACCTCATAGGTCTCCGGATCGACCTCGATGTGCGGCGTCAGGCTGTTGTGAATCATCGACGCCTTGGAAAGGCCGCCGCGGGTGTTCTTCACAGCGACAAGATTTTTAGCGACGCCGAGACGGCTCTTCAGACCCGCATCGAGCGACGCTTGCGAGACGAAGGTGACAGACGAACTGGTTCGCAGCTTGCCGTGGGCGGCAAACATCGGCCGGTAATGCATCGGCTGCGGCGTCGGGATCGAAGCATTCGGATCTCCCATGGGAGCCGCAGCAATCGAACCGCCGAGCAATACCATCTCAGGCTTGACGCCGAAGAAGGCAGGGTTCCACAGAACCAGATCGGCGCGCTTGCCGACTTCGATCGAGCCGATTTCGTGTGAAAGACCTTGCGCGATCGCCGGGTTGATCGTGTATTTCGCAATATAGCGGCGGACGCGGAAGTTGTCGTTCTCGCCCTTCTCTTCCTTCAGGCGGCCGCGCTGACGCTTCATCTTGTCGGCAGTCTGCCAAGTACGGATTGCTACCTCCCCGACACGACCCATGGCCTGGCTGTCGGACGAAATGATCGAGAAGGCGCCGATGTCATGCAGGATGTCTTCCGCCGCGATCGTCTCCTTGCGGATGCGGCTTTCGGCAAATGCGATGTCCTCGGGGATAGACGGTGACAGATGGTGGCAGACCATCAGCATGTCGAGATGCTCGGCGACGGTATTGACCGTGTAGGGCCGCGTCGGGTTGGTCGACGACGGGATGACGTTCGACTGACCGCAGATCTTGATAATGTCAGGAGCGTGGCCACCGCCCGCTCCTTCCGTGTGGAAGGCGTGGATGGTGCGGCCCTTAATGGCGCCGATCGTATCCTCGACAAAGCCGCTTTCATTCAGCGTGTCGGTGTGGATCATCACCTGGATGTCATAGTCGTCGGCGACCGAAAGGCAGCAGTCGATCGCAGCCGGCGTCGTGCCCCAGTCCTCGTGGAGCTTCAGCGACGATGCGCCCGCAAGCACCATCTCTTCGAGTGCGGCGGGCAGCGAGGCGTTTCCCTTGCCGGCAAGCGCAAGGTTCATCGGGAAGCCGTCGAAGCTCTCGATCATCCGCTCGATGTGCCAGGCACCGGTGCAGGTCGTGGCGAGCGTGCCATGCGCCGGGCCGGTGCCGCCGCCCAGCATGCAGGTTACGCCCGACATCAGCGCTTCCTCGATCTGCTGCGGGCAGATGTAGTGAATATGCGCATCCATACCGCCGGCAGTGATGATCTTGCCTTCGCCAGCGATCGCCTCGGTCGAGGGGCCGACGATGATGTTGACCCCGGGTTGCGTGTCCGGATTGCCGGCTTTGCCGATCGCCGCGATGCGGCCGTTCTTTAGGCCTATATCGGCCTTGACGACGCCCGTATGGTCGATGATGACGACATTGGTGATGACGGTATCGACAGCACCCTGCGCCCGCGTCGCCTGGCTCTGGCCCATGCCGTCGCGAATGACCTTGCCGCCGCCAAATTTCACCTCTTCGCCATATGTGGTGAAATCCTTCTCGATCTCGATGAAGAGCTCGGTATCGGCAAGGCGCACCTTGTCGCCGGTGGTCGGGCCGAACATGCCGGCATAGGCGGCGCGGGAAATCTTGTAGGGCATATGTCAGGCTCCTTGGGAGGAAGAAAGGGATGCGCTTGCCGGCAGCCGCGTGACGCGGCCAGCGGCGACATAACTATCGACAAGCTGCCGCTCGGCAGCAAAAGGATGCCATTCCCATCCCGCGTGGCCGAAGCCTGCGAGATCGATGGTCGCCTCGGGAAATCTGTTCATCACTTCTGATATCACGATCATGCCGCTGCTCGGCACGACGTAGGGCGCCGGGTGGTAGGCAGCCAGCGCCTCGTCCACCGCTTCATGAATCACTTTGTCAACGACCACATGCATCTTGCCAACATCAGCACAGAACGCATTGAATTGACTCGTGTAGTCGTCGCAGAAATCGTCGAGCTCGGGATGCGATACGGCCAGCGGCGCTCGCAGTTCCGCGAACTTTTGCGGATCGCGCACGCTCCAGATCGCCGCCGCCTCACGCACGGCTGGATGCTCCCGCCACGCCTCGGAAGCAAGCATTGCCTTGCCCGGCCGCCCGGTATTGCAGACGGCGACGACGTCGGTGCGCCCCGGGCTCGCTTCGTAGGAGCGGCATTCGTTAAAGCGGATAACGAACGCAGCATCCGCCACTGCGGCCGCCGCCTGTGCGCCGATCTCTCCGTTGCCGACGACCATGATCCTGCCAACCATGTCAGTTGCCCATCGTCTCTGCGAGTTCCTTGAGCTGCTTGGTGCGCGCGTCCGTCAACTCTGCAATGCAGCCTGCTACGAGCATCGGCTCCATCGTGCCGCCACGCGCCTGAAAGCCTGCCGCCTCACACTCCGCATCACGGAAATTCACCCATGCGCGCTGCGCCTTCACCAGTGCCTCTTCGGCACCCCGCATATCCGCATCGAGATCCTTGTCGAGTGCTGCGAGAGCCGCGCGCGTGATCTTGTATTGTGCGTTCAGTGCCTTGTCGGCGGTCTGCTGGCGCGCCTGTTCACAAGCCGTCATGTCAGCTTGCGTGACCGGATTTTTGCAATCAAGATCCTCGGCGTTGGCGCCGAAGGCAAAGACCGTCGCAGCACCGGCGGCCAGAAGGTGCAGGCTCGCACGCATCGTCTGCTCCCGGCCCACTCTAGAGCTTGCCCATGACCAGCTGGCGGAAACCGTAGACTTCGCGCTTGCCGGAGAGAGGGATGAGCGTCACCGAGCGCGTCTGACCGGGCTCGAAACGTACGGCCGTGCCGGCCGGGATATCGAGCCGCATGCCGTGTGCCTTCTCCCGATCGAAAGAGAGACCGGCATTCGTTTCCGCGAAATGATAGTGGCTGCCGACCTGCACGGGGCGATCGCCGGTGTTCGAGACCTCAAGTGTCACTGTCGGCGCGCCGACGTTCAGCTCGATGTCGCCGCTTGCGGCAATGATTTCTCCTGGGATCATGATCTTCTCCTCACGCAGCCTTGATGGGCCCGCAGCCCTCGGCTTTCAGAACGCGCTTTGTCGACGCCGGGTACTTGGCAAGCTTGGCAGCGGGGCGCGCCGGGCGGCGCACAAGTTCGCCGCCGCAATTCGGGCAGATGCCGCCGAGAACATCGGCAACGCAATCGGCGCAGAACGTGCATTCGAATGTGCAGATCATTGCCTCAGAACTGTCGGGCGGAAGATCCTTGTCGCAGCATTCGCAATTGGGGCGCAGCTCCAGCATGGGAACCTCAGCGGATCGGTTCGTGGACGGTGACGAGCTTGGTGCCATCAGGAAAGGTTGCCTCGACCTGGACGTCATGGATCATCTCCGCGATGCCTTCCATCACTTGGTCACGGCCGACGACATGAGCCCCCGCCTCCATCAGTTCGGCGACCGGACGCCCGTCACGCGCGCCTTCGACGACGAAATCGGTGATCAACGCGATCGCTTCGGGATGGTTGAGCTTGACGCCCCGTTCCAGCCGCCGCCGCGCGACCATCGCCGCCATCGAAATCAACAGCTTGTCTTTTTCTCTCGGTGTGAGGTTCATCGTGCATCCATCTGCTTCAACTAGAGATTCCAGACTTTCGGCACCGGCGCTCCATCGCGCAAGGCCGAAATGATCGGGATGAGAATTTTTCTCAAGGCAAAACCATCGGGCGCTGAAAGGCGCACGACAAGCTTGCCGGCCCAGCTGCTGGCGCCGCCCATATGGCCCTCAAGCAGCGAGCGCACTGCACCGAGGTAGGCTTCGGCGCGCGGCCCGACATACAGCAGCGTTGCAAACGCGACCTTGCCTGACAGCACGGCATCGGCACCGGCAAACATTGCAACATTTCCCTGCAGCGCCAGGTCCTCGGCGTGGCAGAGCCGGCCTGCCTTGCGAATACGCCAGCGGTCGCGAAAGAGGCCGCTCTCCACCGCCTCCCCCATCGCCTTCCGGCCAAGCAGGATGGCCTCGACGGCCAGGAATTCGGCATCATCATCGAGATCAACGTCGAGCTTTCGAAACAGCGATGAACGATCGAACAGGATGGTTTCCTGCGGCAACCAGTCCACCCGGGCGTTTGCGCCCACGGTAATGCTGGTGTTGACCTCAGCCGTTCCTGCCGATGCCTTGTAGATCTTCTCGCAGGCCTGCGTGGTGACGTCGATGCGGGCGCCGGGACCAGCCGTAACGCTCCAGTTCATTCGGTCGCCGCCGGTGAGGCCGCCCGCGGTATTGATGATGACGGCTTCCATGGAGGAATCGAACGTATCCGGAAGCCGGATCTTGCCCGCTCCTTCCTGGTAGAGTTCCTGCAGGCGCGTACGCCCGTCGAGCATCCTCGCAGCCAGATGCCCGCGCCCCTCGGCTCTCTGCGGTCTTCTAGCTGCCCCCGCGTTCGTCATTCCGTCCCTTCCCAATGGACCGCCGGTTGACCCCGGCCGTTTTCATTGAAGTCACTAACTTGCAGAAAGCAAGCAATTCCCGTGCCGCTCCGACACACTCACCACGATCGGACCGGCGGCAACGAGATCCCTCAGAAACTGCCGAGGAAAACAGCATCTGCCCAACAGATAACCACTGGATCATACAGTCAAATGACGACGCGCTTCCGGCGTATCGAGCGTTTCCGCAAGCCCCTCGTGAACGATCTCGCCGCGATCCATGATGTAGACGTAGTCGGCAAGTTCGCGGCAGAAATCGAGATACTGTTCCACCAGCAGGATCGCCATCCCGGCACTGTCGCGCAGATACCGGATTGCCCGGCCGATATCCTTGATGATCGACGGCTGGATGCCCTCGGTCGGCTCGTCGAGCACGAGGATCTTCGGCCGCGTTACCATCGCCCGGCCGATCGCCAGCTGCTGCTGCTGTCCGCCGGAAAGGTCGCCGCCGCGACGTCCAAGCATGGTCTGCAGCACAGGAAACAGGCTGAAGATATCGTCGGGAATATTCTTGCTGCCCCGTGAAAGCGGCGCAAAGCCGGTCTCGAGATTTTCTTTTACCGTCAGCAACGGAAAGATCTCACGCCCCTGCGGCACATAGCCGATGCCCTGCTTGGCGCGCGCATAGGGCGGCAGGCCGTTGAGCCTGGTGTCGTTGAACGTCACCGTTCCCGCCGACAGCGGATGCTGGCCGGTAACGGCGCGGAGAAGAGAACTCTTGCCCACGCCGTTACGCCCCAGCACGCAAGTGATCTTGCCCATTTCCGCCTTGATGGAAATGCCGCGCAGCGCCTGAGCGGCGCCATAGTGAAGGTTTGCATTTTCGACTGTCAGCATCTCAGCGCCCCAGATAATTCTCGATCACCTTCGGATCGGAGCTCACGAAATCGATCGATCCTTCGGCCAGCACCGAACCTTCGGCAAGGCAGGTCACCTTGACGCCGAGATCGCGGATGAAGCCCATGTCATGCTCCACGACGACGACCGAGCGGGTCTTGGCGATCTCCTTGAGGAGGATCGCCGTTTCCGCGGTTTCGGCGTCCGTCATGCCGGCGACCGGCTCATCGACCAACAAAAGCTTCGGTTCCTGCGCCAGAAGCATGCCGATCTCCAGCCACTGCTTCTGGCCGTGCGAGAGGTTGGCGGCGAGTTCGTCGCGCCGATGCGTCAGCCGCACGGTCTCAAGGATCTCCTCGATGCGCGCCCTGTCTTCCGCGGAGAGCCGGTAGAACAGCGTCGAGAAGACATCGCGCTTGCGGTTCAAGGCGAGTTCGAGGTTGTCCCACACCGTGTGACTTTCGAAGACCGTCGGTTTCTGGAACTTGCGACCAATCCCGAGCTGCGCGATGTCGGCCTCGTCGAGTTTGGTGAGATCGGTCTGCCCGTTGAAGAACACCTCGCCTTCATCCGGTCGCGTCTTGCCGGTGATGATGTCCATCATCGTTGTCTTGCCGGCACCATTCGGGCCGATGATGGCCCGAAGTTCGCCGGGCTCGATGACGATCGAGAGCGAGTTCAGTGCCTTGAAGCCGTCGAAGGAAACCGAGACGTTGTTGAGATAGAGAACGCTGTTTGGTTTGACGTCAGGGATCATGATCGCTTACTCCGCCGGCTGGATTTTTGCATCGACACCCTCTTCCTGAAGCGCGGGCGGGGTCGCCTCCGTCTTCGGCTTGCGGCGCGTGAAGTACTGGCCGATGGTCCCGACGATCCCCTTTGGCAGGAACAGCGTGACGAGCACGAAGAGACCGCCAAGCGCGAACAGCCAGAACTCGGGGAAAATGCCCGTGAAGATCGTCTTGCCGCCGTTGACCAGAATGGCGCCGATGATCGGCCCGATCAGCGTCGAGCGTCCGCCGACTGCCGTCCAGATGACCACTTCGATCGAGTTGGCCGGCGCGAATTCGCCGGGGTTGATGATGCCGACCTGCGGCACGTAAAGCGCACCGGCAATGCCCGCCATCATCGCGGAGACGACAAAGGTGAAGAGCTTGAAGTGCTCGACGCGGTAGCCGAGGAAGCGCGTGCGGCTTTCCGCATCACGCACGCCGACCAGCACCTTGCCGAACTTCGAGCGGACGATGGCCGAGGCAATCATGAGCGACAGTGCAAGGAAGATGGCGGTCGCTGCAAACAGCGCAGCACGCGTGCCATCAGCCTGAACGTTGAAGCCGAGAATTTCCTTGAAGTCGGTCATGCCGTTGTTGCCGCCGAAGCCCATGTCGTTTCTGAAGAAGGCGAGCAGCAGCGCGTAGGTCATCGCCTGCGTGATGATCGACAGGTAGACGCCGTTGACGCGTGAGCGGAAGGCGAACCAGCCGAACACGAAGGCCAGCAGTCCCGGCACCAGCAGAACCATCAGCGCCGCGAACCAGAACTTGTCAAAGCCGTACCAGAACCACGGCAGTTCCTTCCAGTTCAGGAACACCATGAAATCCGGAAGGATCGGGTCTCCATAGACGCCGCGCGAGCCGATCTGTCGCATCAGATACATGCCCATCGCATAGCCGCCGAGCGCGAAAAAGGCGCCGTGGCCAAGTGAGAGAATGCCACAGAAGCCCCAGACAAGGTCGAGCGCCAGCGCCAGCAGGGCGTAGGTGAGATACTTGCCGAACAGCGCCATGATATAGGTCGGGATATGCAGCGGATTGGTCGGCGCGGTCATCAGGTTGAGAACCGGCACCAGCACGGCGACTGCAAGCAGAATGACGATCGCAGCGACGATCTTATGGTCGAGAGACCGAAGCAGGAAGGCCGTAATCATGCTTCCACCGCCCTTCCTTTGAGTGCGAAGAGCCCACGCGGACGCTTCTGGATGAACAGAATGATGAGGACGAGCACCAGGATCTTGCCGAGCACAGCGCCGGCGAAGGGCTCGAGGAACTTGTTGAGGACACCGAGCGACAGCGCACCGACGAGCGTGCCCCAGAGATTGCCCACGCCACCGAAGACCACGACCATGAAGCTGTCGATGATGTAGCTCTGCCCGAGGTTAGGCGACACGTTGTCGATCTGGCTGAGCGCGACGCCCGCTATGCCGGCAATGCCGGAGCCGAGCGCGAAGGTGAATGCATCGACCCAGCCGGTGCGGATGCCCATCGACGAGGCCATGCGGCGGTTCTGCGTAACCGCGCGCATCTGCAGGCCGAAGGCCGAGCGCTTCAGGAGAACGAGCAGCGCGAAGAACACAGCCATCGAGAAAACGATGATCCAGAGGCGGTTCCAGGTGATCGAGAGCCCGCCCAGTTCAAATGCGCCGGACATCCAGCTTGGATTGCGCACCTCGCGATTCGTCGGGCCGAAGATCGTGCGAACCGCCTGCTGCAGGATCAGCGACGCGCCCCAGGTGGCGAGCAGCGTTTCGAGCGGCCGGCCATAGAGATAACGGATGACGACCCGCTCGATGACAAGACCGACAAAGCCGGTGAAGACGAAAGCCACCGGCACGGAGAAGGCCAGCGAATAGTTTCCGAGTTCGGGAAATGCGGAGCTGATGTACTCCTGCACGACGTACGTCGTGTAAGCGCCGATCATCACCATTTCGCCATGCGCCATGTTGATGACGCCCATGACGCCGAAGGTAATGGCAAGGCCGATCGCGGCCAGCAGCAGCACCGAGCCAAGCGACAGCCCGTACCAGATGTTCTGCCCGACATCCCAAAGCGCCAGGCTGCGGTTGATCGCGTTGACATGGGTCTGGATAGCACCCTTCAGTTCCTCAGGCGCGGTCGCCATCGCGGAATTCAGGATGGTCAGCGCATCGCGCCCGCCGCGCGCAGCGACCGTATCGATCGCGGCCTTCTTCTCTTCGGCGCTGACATCGCTCTTCAGCACGATGACAGCGCGCGCCGCTTCCATCGCATTTTTGACCTCGGCGTCGTTTTCTTCAGCCAGCGCCGACGTGAGGAGGTCAAGATTTGCCGGATCGGCGTCCTTGAGCAGTCCTTGGGCTGCCGCAAGCCGCGCGCCCCGATCCGCGCTCAGGAGCGTCAGCTGGCTGGTGGCGGTGGCAATCACCGTACGCAGCGAGTTGTTGATCTTGACCTTGGACATATAGTCCGGATCGACGTCGGAAACGACCGCGCCTGATATCGGGTCGGCATAGGTCGGCTCATCCTCGGTGCCGCCCTGCACCAGCACAGGACCGCCGGTCTCGGAATTCACGTAAAGCTGACCATCGCTCAGCAACTGCAGGATCTCGCCGACACGCGGGTCCTTGGAGGCGACCAGTGCCTTGATCGCGGCTTCGCGCTCAGGGAAATCGCCGACGCCAAGCGCATCGATAAG
This sequence comes from Rhizobium sp. 42MFCr.1, assembly GCF_000377185.1. Lineage (NCBI taxonomy): Bacteria > Pseudomonadati > Pseudomonadota > Alphaproteobacteria > Hyphomicrobiales > Rhizobiaceae > Rhizobium > Rhizobium sp. 42MFCr.1. The sequence goes on along the minus strand of NZ_KB897837.1, from coordinate 37,279 downwards.
GGGGTGAATGTCTTGCTGTGCCTTGAGCGCGGTCGCAAAAGCCGGCATGGCCAGGCATAGGGTCAAAAGCAAAATCTTGATGGCGCGATACATCGGCTCTCTTGCCTCGGTTATCGTTGGCCTTCCGGCGCAATCGGGAAAAATAAGCCCTTAAATCGGCATCGATCCACCATGGAACCGCCGCCGTCCGAAGCATCAAGGCTGCGCTCCGGAGATGGACCTTCCGCCCGGACAGGAGAGACCGGGCGGAAGTCTTCAGGCGTCAGAGTGACGGGGTGGTTCGCACTCAGGAGCCCTTGCCGCCGCACTTGCCCGAGGCAACGTTGAAGTTGCCGCAGTTCATGGGCTTGCGCCAATCGGAGATCAGGTCCTTGGAGTCCGGCAGGAAGTCGGACCATTCGTCGCCAACGACCGCCGGGGTCTGCTGAACGATTTCGAACTGGCCGTTCGCCTGGATTTCACCGATCAGAACCGGCTTGGTGATGTGGTGGTTCGGCATGACGGTCGCATAGCCGCCCGACAGGTTCGGAACCGTGGTGCCGATGATCGTGTCGAGAACCTTGTCCGTGTCGGTCGTGCCGGCAGCCTGAACAGCCTTAACCCATGCGTTGAAGCCGATATAGGCAGCTTCCATCGGGTCGTTGGTCACGCGCTTGTCGTTCTTGGTGAACTCGTGCCACTGCTTGATGAACTTCTTGTTCGCCGGGCTTTCGACCGACTCGAAGTAGTTCCAGGCAGCGAGGTGACCGACGAGCGGCTTGGTGTCGAGACCGGCAAGCTCTTCTTCACCGACCGAGAAGGCGACGACGGGAATGTCGGTTGCCTTGACGCCCTGGTTGCCGAGTTCCTTGTAGAACGGAACGTTGGCGTCACCGTTGATGGTCGAGACCACCGCCGTCTTCTTGCCGGCCGCGCCGAATTCCTTGATCTTCTTCACTTCCGTCTGCCAGTCGGAGAAGCCGAACGGCGTGTAGTTGATGATGATGTCTTCCTTCGGAATGCCCTTCGAGACGAGATAGGCTTCCAGGATCTTGTTGGTGGTGCGCGGATAGACGTAGTCGGTGCCTTCGAGAACGAAGCGCTTAACGCCTTCCTTTTCCATCAGGTAGTCGACGGCCGGAATCGCCTGCTGGTTCGGAGCGGCACCCGTGTAGAAGATGTTGCGCGAGGACTCTTCGCCTTCATACTGAACCGGGTAGAAGAGGATCGAGTTGAGCTCTTCGAAGACCGGCAGGACCGACTTGCGCGACGAGGACGTCCAGCAACCGAAGACGGCGGCGACCTTGTCCTTTTCGATCAGCTCGCGTGCCTTTTCGGCAAACAGCGGCCAGTCGGAGGCCGGGTCGACGACGACAGCTTCGAGCTTCTTGCCGAGAAGGCCGCCCTTCTTGTTCTGCTCGTCGATGAGCATCAGCATGGCGTCTTTCAGCGTCGTTTCGGAGATCGCCATCGTGCCGGACAGCGAGTGCAGAACGCCGACCTTGATGGTGTCGTCAGCCGCAACGGCTCCGTGGAATGCGGCCGTGGCCGACATGACGGCGCCGAGTGCGGCGCCCGTGATATAGGACTTGAGATTCATCTGGTTGATCCCCTCTTCTTGTTAGACAACAGGCCGAAAACGGAAGTTAACTGTTGCTTAAAGGACTATCCGGTGCTGCACTGCGAAAGCGTATACGTGATATGACGTAGGTGACGGGGCGAAATGTGCAGTTCTGTGCTGCGCCGCACTCTTAAGCCTCGCGTGGTTCCATGTTACGAACGCATGACAAGGGGAACAAAGGGGCTGGCACTAACGCATGGCAGCGCGGCAACGCATCATTCCGGTCAGGCGCGAATACAATCGCTGGGTGGCGAACCAGACGCTGGAGGACTATGCGCTGCGGTTCACCGCCAAGAGCGCCCGGCAGTTCTCCTCGCAGCGCATCTCGCAGACGGCAATCGGTGCCATCTCCTTCCTGGCGCTGGAAGCGATCGGTGGCGCCATCACGCTCTCCTACGGCACGACCAACGCCTTCTACGCCATCATCGTCGCCTCGATCGCCATGCTCGCCATCGGCCTGCCGATCAGCCGCTACGCGATCCGCCACGGCGTCGATATCGACCTGCTGACCCGCGGTGCGAGCTTCGGCTATATCGGCTCCACGGTCACGTCCCTGATCTATGCCAGTTTCACCTTCATGCTGTTTGCGATCGAAGCCTCGATCATGTCCGGCGCGCTGGAGCTGACGCTCGGCATCCCTCTGTGGATCGGCTACATCATCAGCGCCGTCATGGTCATTCCGCTGGTGACGCACGGCGTCCGGCTGATCAGCCGATTCCAGTTGCTGACCCAGCCTTTCTGGATCGTCCTCAATGTCCTGCCCTTCCTCTTCATCGCCGTGATGGACTGGGAGAAGTTCGATCTGTGGCGCGCCTTTGCCGGCATTCGCCATGCTTCGGGGCCGCCGGGCACGGTCGCACCTTTCGATCTCGTCGAATTCGGCGCCGCCTCAGCCGTCATATTGGCGCTGATGTCGCAGATCGGCGAACAGGCCGACTTTCTGCGCTTTCTACCCCCGGAGAAGCAGACGAAATGGCGCCACCGCCTCGCGGTCTTCCTCGCCGGCCCAGGCTGGGTGATCATCGGGGCGCCGAAGCTGCTAGCCGGCTCCTTCCTCGTCGTGCTGACGTTCGCGTCCGGCGTGCCGGTTGATCGTGCCGCCGATCCCGCCCAGATGTATCTGACCGCCTTTGGATACATGATCCCCTGGCACAACGCCGCCCTGCTGCTGATGGCTGCCTTCGTGGTCGTATCGCAGTTGAAGATCAATGTGATGAACGCCTATGCAGGCTCGCTCGCCTGGTCGAACTTCTTCTCCCGCCTCACTCATAGCCATCCCGGCCGCGTCATCTGGCTCGTCTTCAACGTGGCGATCGCCCTTCTGCTGATGGAACTTGGCATCTATAGGCTGCTCGAGGAAACGCTCGGCATCTTCTCGATCATCGCCATGGCCTGGCTCTGCACGATCTCGGCGGACCTCTTCATCAACAAGCCGCTCGGCCTTGCGCCTCCCGGCATCGAGTTCAAGCGCGCTCACCTCTACGACATCAACCCCGTCGGCCTCGGCGCCATGACGCTATCGGCCGGCATCGCGCTGGTCGCGCATTTCGGCGTCTTCGGCTCCATCGCAGCCTCCCTCGCGCCTTACATCACGCTTGTTGTCGCGCTGATCGCCTCGCCGCTGATCGCCTGGAGTACGAAGGGCAGGTTCTATCTCGCTCGCAAGCCGCGCCACAGCTGGAAGAACCTTACCAACATCACCTGTTCCGTCTGCGAGCATCCATTCGAGCCTGAAGATATGGCCTGGTGCCCGGCCTATGCGGCACCGATCTGCTCGCTCTGCTGTTCGCTCGACAGCCGCTGCCACGACATGTGCAAGCCGAAGGCGCGCTTCAACGCACAGGTTGGCACGGTCGCCAAGGCAGTACTGCCGGGGAGCGTCGTTGAGAAGCTGACCACACGCCTCGGTCGCTATGGCATCGCCGTCGTGCTCGCCCTGACGGCCGTCGGAACCATCCTCGCGATGATCGCCCATCAGGTTTCCTCGGCGTCACCCGAAACCGCCGACGTCGTCAACGGAACGATCCTGGTAGTCTTCTTCGTCTTCGCGGTGATTGCGGGAGTCGTCTGCTGGTTTTACGTGCTCGCGCATGACAGCCGGGTCGTTGCCGAGGAAGAATCCTCTCGCCAGAATACGCTGCTGCTGAAGGAAATCGCCGCGCACAAGAAGACCGACGCCGCCCTTCAGACCGCCAAGGAAACGGCTGAAGCCGCCAACCGTGCGAAGAGCCGTTATGTCGTCGGCCTTAGTCACGAATTGCGCACGCCGCTGAACGCCGTGCTCGGCTACGCGCAGATTCTCGAACGCGACGAAACCATTCCCACTCCACGACAGTCGTCGATCAAGGTCATCCGCCGCAGCGCCGAGCATCTCTCCGGTCTTATCGACGGTCTCCTCGATATCTCCAAGATCGAAGCCGGGCGCCTGCAGGTCTATTCCAACGAGATCAACATTCAGGATTTCCTGGATCAAATCGTCGACATGTTCCGCCCTCAGGCCCAGGCCAAGGGATTGACGTTCCATCACGACCGCTCACCCGCCCTGCCCCACTTCGTACGCACCGACGAGAAGCGGTTGCGCCAGATCCTCGTCAATCTGCTCTCCAACGCCATCAAGTTCACTGACGAAGGCAGCGTCACCTTCGACGTTAGCTATCGCAGCCAGGTCGCCACCTTCACGGTCAGCGACACCGGTCGCGGCATTGCCGAGAAGGACTTGAGCCGTATCTACGAGCCGTTCCAGCGTGGCGAAGCCGACAGCGTCCGGCCGATGCCGGGCCTTGGCCTCGGTCTGACGATCACGCAGCTTTTGACCAACACGCTGGGCGGCGAAATCTCGGTGAGCAGCGAGAAGGATCGCGGAACGGTCTTCCGCGTTCGCCTCATGCTTTCCGCCGTGCTTCGCGAAATGACGGTCCCGCCACAGGAGAAGAAGATCGTCAGCTACGACGGTCCTCGGCGCACGATCGTCGTCGTGGACGACAATGAGGACCACCGCGAGATGATGCGCGAGGTGCTCGCCCCACTTGATTTCGTCGTGCTGACGGCGGCAAGCGGAGCCGATTGCCTGACTTTGATCGAAGGCATCCAGCCCGATCTCTTCCTGGTCGATATCTCGATGCCGGGCATGAATGGCTGGCAACTCGTTTCGCGCCTGCGCGCGAACGGCCAGACTGCCCCGATCGTCATGCTGTCCGCCAATATCGGCGACGCCGCCGCACACCGCGATAGCGATGACAGCCACAATGATGCCATCGGCAAGCCTGTCGACATCAAGCAACTGCGTGACAAGCTTGCGCTCCATCTGGGTTTGAGGTGGATCTATGCGGAGGCGATCCCGCCCGCCCCCGCCAAGCACGACCGGCCGCTGGTCAGTCCAGGACACTCCCATGTTCAGGAATTGTTGCGGCTCGCCGAAATCGGCTACATCAGAGGCATCGAGGCAAAGCTCGGCGACCTTGCCAAGGTAGAAGCAAATCAGCCATTTACAGAAGAACTTCGCTCCTATGCGGCCTCCTTCGATCTGAACGGCCTCATGAATTTCCTGCACCGTTTTGACGAGAAGGTAGAAACCCTTGGCTGAGCTCCCGCGCGACATTGTTCTGCTGGTGGATGACTCGCCAGAGGCTTTGGGGTTCCTGACCGATGCTCTGGAGCAGTCCGGATTCTCGGTCCTGATCGCCACGTCAGGCTCGGCTGCCCTGAATATTGTGGAGCGCATTACGCCCGATCTCATTCTGCTGGATGCGGTCATGCCCTCCATGGACGGCTTTGAGACTTGTAGGAGACTCAAAGCCAACCCGGCAATCAGCCAGATACCGGTCATCTTCATGACCGGCCTGACAGAAACCGAGCATGTCGTTCGTGCACTCGAATCTGGAGGCGTCGACTACCTGACGAAACCGATCAATATCGACGAGCTGCGAGCGCGGATCGGCGTCCATCTGCGCAACGCCCGTTCCACACAGAGCGCGCGCGTTGCGCTGGACGCTGCCGGCCGACATTTGCTCGCCGTCAAGGGCGACGGCGATATTCATTGGTCGACGCCACAGGCAACACGCCTCGCCAACGCTGCGATGAACCGAGATGATGCCATGGACACGGTGGTCGGCAGGATTGCAGAGTGGATGAAGACCCGCCCGGCCTCGGCGCGCGAGGGCGCGATCTCGCTTTCGCATGCCGGCAAGGACGTGCTTCAGCTGGCCTTCCTGGGCGCGATCGGTCCGGATGAATATCTGTTTCGCCTGACGGCAAACAACGCGCGGGCCGACGACGAGGTGCTGCGCCGGCATTTCTCGCTGACACAGAGGGAATCCGAAGTGTTGTTATGGATTGCGAAAGGCAAGGCCAACCGCGATATCGGCGAGATTCTCGGCCTGTCGGCGCGCACCGTGAACAAGCATCTCGAACAGATCTATGTGAAGCTCGGCGTCGAAAACCGTGCCTCGGCGGCGGTCAAGGCCGCTCATGTCTTGCATGAGACGTGAACGATCTAGAGTCGGAGAGCGCAGCATTGATCCGTAGGGCGACAAATCAGAATATTGCCCGGATCGTCGAAATCCGCGCCGGGGTATCGGAGAACATCCTGTCCGATCCCTCCAAGGTTACCCTGGACGATATCAATTGGTTCATTGCCAATCCCGGCATCTTTGTCGGGGAAGAAAATGGCAAAGTCGCCGGCTTCTCGGCGGCGGACACCCGCGACGGCTTCATCTGGGCATTGTTCGTGGACGAGCAGTACAGCGGTCGCGGGATCGGGCGTGCCCTGCTTGAACGCGCGTGTCAAACGTTGAAATCCGCCGGCTTCGAGCGGATTCGCTTGACGACGGATCCCGCGACGAGAGCCGAAAGGCTTTACCGACGCGCCGGCTGGCCCCTGAGCGGCCATCGAGACGGCGAGCTACTCTTCGAACTCAGCCTCTAGCAAAACTCTCGCGGAGGAAGAGGCAGATCAAACAACGCGGTCGGGCGGCGACCGCCCCTCGAAGAAGGCAGTGACGTTGTCCACCACCTTTATCCCCATGGCCGTGCGGGTTTCCTCGGTCGCGCTGCCGAGATGCGGCAGCAGAACAACATTCTCCATGACTTTCAGCGCATCCGGTACGTGCGGCTCGGCCGCATATACGTCGAGCCCGGCACCACGAATGACGCCGTCCTTCAGGGCGGCGATCAAAGCCACCTCGTCAACGACATCGCCGCGTGCAGTATTGATCAGGAAGGCGCCGGGCTTCATTGCCGCAAGTCGACCCACATTCATCAGGTGTCGGTTTACCGCACCACCTGGGCAATGCAGGGACACGAAGTCGGATAGCGCCAATACCTCCTCAATCGTCGGCAATTGCCGTGCCCCGTAGCGCGCCGCTTCCGACGGATCGACCGGTGATCTGTTGTAGAAAACCACGTCCATGCCAAAACCGAAATGGCAACGTTGTGCGAACGCCCTGCCGATGCGCCCGAAGCCGATGATGCCGACGGTTTTGCCGGTGACCTTCGTCCCGATCATGTGCGTCGGGCACCACCCGGCCCACTCGCCGGAGCGGACCTGACGCTCGCCCTCGCCGCCGCGCCGGGCCACTGTCAGTAGCAGCAGCATGGCGATGTCAGCCGTGCAATCGGTCAGCACGTCGGGCGTATTCGTCACGACGATCCCGCGGCCCTTGGCGGCATTGGTGTCGATATGATTGTAGCCGACCCCGAAATTGCCGAGTATGCGCGTGCGCGGCGTCACGACATCGAAAACGGCTGCGGGCAACTTGTCGGAGACCGTCGGCAAGATGGCATCGTACTCATCCATCGCTTGGCGCAATGCCTCCACGCTCATCGCTTCATCGCGCAGGTTCAATGTTACATCGAACCGTTCCGAAAGGATGCGTTCGACGGCTGACGGCCAGCGGCGCGTAACGAGAATGCGTGGTTTGGACATGGTGACCTGTTCCGAATGCTGGTTGGCTTTCTAGCCAGTAGCCCAAAAAGCCCGATGGGCCAAACAGAAGAAGCCCGGTCTTGCGACCGGGCTTCCAAATTTCGCACAAGCGGGGGATGAACCCTTACTTGGCTTCCTGCGGGAAGTAGCTGTACTTGCCGTCTGGACCCTTCTTCCACTCGTACATGATGTAGCCGGGAAGCTTCGGGTCGCCCTTTTCGTCGAATGACATGTCGCCGAGAACGGTCGGGAACGGGCCCTTTGCCTTCATTGCAGCAGCAACGGCTTCAGCGTCGTTGGAACCGGCAGCCTTTGCACCGCCAGCGATCGACTGCAGCGCAGCGTAGGAGTAGAGCGTGTAAGCTTCCGGGTTGAAGCCGGCAGCCTTGAACTTCGCAACGAGGTCCTTGTTGGCCGGGTTCAGCGTCGGATCGGGGCCGAAGGTGTTCAGCGTACCGGCAACTGCGTCGCCAGCGATCGATGCCAGTTCGTTCGAAACGATACCGTCACCGGAAACCAGCGTAGCTTTGAGGCCCTGGTCGGCAGCCTGACGGATGATCAGACCAGCTTCGGTGTGGAGGCCACCCCAGTAGATGATCGTGACGCCGGCTTCCTTCATCTTGGCGATGAGAGCCGAGAAGTCCTTGTCGCCAACGTTGATGCCTTCGTAGAGGGCTTCCGTCGTGCCAGCAGCGTTCAGAGCCTTCTTGGTTTCGTCAGCGAGACCCTGGCCGTAAGGCGTCTTGTCGTGAACGACAGCGATTTTGGCGTCCTTGAAGTGGTCAGCAAGATACTTGCCGGCGATTGCACCCTGCTGGTCGTCACGGCCGCAAGTACGGAATGTGTTCCAGAGGCCGCGCTCGGTGAACTTCGGGTTCGTAGCGGCCGGGGTGATTTCGAGCATGCCGTTTTCAGCGTAGACTTCGGAAGCCGGGATCGAAACGCCCGAGTTGAAGTGGCCGATTACGAACTTGACGCCGTCAGCAGCGAACTTATTCGCAACCGAGATGCCCTGCTTCGGGTCGGAAACGTCGTCGCCGAGCACGATCTTGACCTGCTCGCCGTTGATGCCACCAGCGGCGTTGATGTCAGCGGCCGCCTGCTCTGCGCCCTTCTGGAGCTGAGCGCCGAACGCAGCGTTCGGGCCAGTCAGCGGACCAGCAACGCCAACGATGATGTCGGCCCATGCGTTGCCGCTGAAGGCGACCATCGCCGTCAGTGCCACAGCCGACAGGAGAGACTTTTTCATTCTGTTACTCCCAATTTTTTAGCGGGTTCCGTTCCACTACCCAGCGCATTACCCACTTTACTGCGCCAGGAAACTTGTTCCACTCCGAGGGGCATCTGTCCCTAGATTCAACCGGCTGTCAATGTTTTGCCTTCCAAGAGAAGGGGGACGTCTTTTCGTATAGCCAGTAGTAGTTGTTGACCATCTGATTGGTCCGGCGATAGCGATAGCCGGCCGTCGAGAAGATCAGAAGCAAGACCAGGTCGATTACATAGTAAAAGAGGCTGAGAACCGGTCCATCGAACAGTGCGTGATGCAGGAATTGCATCGCACCAGCAAGCAGAACCGTATAGGCGATTACCAGAGGATAGTTGCTCCAGCTCTCGGCCGCGGCTCTGCCGGCCCTCCATGCCGTCCAGAATCCAATCAGCACGACAACCAAGCGAATGGCGCTGCGCACGCCCGTATCGCTCTCAAAGAAAAGTCCCTGCATATCAAAGTCTCCCCTTCGTCATGCTCAATGACGTCCGCCTTCAAGATAAGCGGCACGCACTTCCGGATTCGCGAGAAGTTCCATACCGGAACCGCTCATGGTGACCTTGCCGTTGACCATGACATAGGCACGGTCCGACAAGCGCAGAGCTGCGAAGGCGTTCTGCTCTACGAGGAAGACGGTCAGCCCTTCTTCCTTGTTGAGTTTCTTGATCGCCTCGAAAATGCCCTTAACGATCAGCGGTGCCAGACCAAGCGAGGGCTCGTCGAGTAGCAGCAGCTTCGGACGCGCCATCAGCGCGCGACCGATCGACAGCATCTGCTGTTCGCCGCCCGAGAGCGTACCGCCGCGTTGACCCTGGCGCTCCTTGAGGCGCGGGAACATCGCAAAGACCTTCTCGACGTCCTCGTTGAAATATTTCAGGTTGTCGAGGCCCGCGCCCATCTGGAGATTTTCCATGACGGTCATGCGCGGGAAGATACGGCGTCCTTCAGGCGACTGCGCGATGCGAAGGCGGGCGATCTCATGCGTCGGCAGACGCGTGATATCTTGGCCATCGAAAACCACCGAGCCCTTGCGCGCCTGCGGACTTCCGCAAATCGTCATCATCAGCGTCGACTTGCCGGCGCCGTTGGCACCGATCAGGCTGACGATCTCGCCGCGATGGACCTCGATATCGATTCCGGCCAGGGCCCGGATGTTGCCATAGTAGGTTTCAACGCCCTGAACGTTCAGAAGTGGCTGGCCAGTCATTAGTGCGAGCCTCCTTCGAGGTTCTCTACGGCTGCAATCACTTCTTCCACTTCCTCGTCCTCGACACCGAGATAGGCCGCGATAACCCGCGGGTCCTGCTTCACTTCATCAGGCGTGCCATCGGAAATCTTCTGACCATATTCCAGCACGACGACATGGTCGGAAATTTCCATGACCACCGACATATCGTGCTCAATCAGCAGGATCGACGTGCCGCTTTCGCTGCGAATGCTGCGCAGCAGCGCGTTCAGCGCGGCCGACTCGCGGGGATTGAGGCCAGCAGCAGGCTCGTCCAGGCACAGAAGTTCCGGCTCCGTACACATGGCGCGCGCGATCTCAAGCCGGCGCTGTGCGCCATAAGGCAGATCACCAGCCGGGTCATCGGCGCGATCAATCAGATCAGCCTTCTCTAGCCAGTGGCGTGCCAGTTCAACGGCATTCTTCGCCTCTGCCCGATACGGCCCGATGCCCACGAGGCCCATCACGGTGAACCCGGACGCCTTCATCAGCTTGTTGTGCTGGGCGACGAGCAGGTTTTCGAGAACCGTCAGGCCGGAAAACAGCCGGATGTTCTGGAACGTGCGGGCAACCTTGGCTTCCTTGGTGATCCGGAAGTCTGGAAGGCGCTCCAGCAAGAACTCCTTGCCGTCCTTCTGCTTCAGCGTGATCATGCCCATCGTCGGCTTATAGAAGCCGGTGATGCAGTTGAAGACCGTCGTCTTGCCGGCGCCGTTCGGGCCGATGAGTGCGGTAATGTCGCCACGCTTGGCTTCAAATGAGAAGTCGTTGATCGCCATCAGGCCACCGAACTTCATCGACAGATGCTCGACCTTCAGCAAAGTATCGCTGGTCATGTTTGTTTCCTGAGGGCTCATCAACCGTGGCCCTCCTTGGTAAAGCTGCCGGAAACTGCCTTGCGCTCCTTGAGGAAGGCTGTCGGTTCACGCGACCCCACGAAGCCGCGCGGCTTGATCAGCATCACGACGACCATCGCCAGGCCGAACAGCAGCATGCGGTAAAGCTCAGGCGTGAAGTCCGGTCCGAAAATCATCTTCAGGAAGGCCATCTCACGCAGCATTTCCGTGCCGCCAACCATGACGATTGCAGCGATCGCGATACCGGTCAGCGAGCCCATGCCGCCGAGAACGACGATGGCGAGGATAACAGCCGATTCCAGGAAGACGAACGATTCCGGGGAAACGAAGCCCTGACGAGCGGCAAAGAAGGAGCCTGCGAAACCACCGAACATAGCGCCCGTCGCAAAGGCCGTGAGTTTCGTCGTCACCGTATTGATCCCGAGCGAGCGGCAGGCAATTTCGTCTTCGCGCATGGCCTCCCATGCACGACCGATCGGCATCCGGCGCAGGCGGATCGTCACATAGGCGGTCAACATGCAGAGGGCAAGGATCAGGTAGAAAAGGAAGATCTTGTAGTACGCCGACGACATCGGCAGGTGGAACAGCTTCGCAAAGCCACCGGCGCTCGCATCGAACGGGATGCCGAAAAGCGTCGCCTTCGGAATGCCCGAGATACCGAACGTGCCTTTGGTGAGATCCGTCCAGTTGATGATGACCAGGCGAATGATTTCACCGAAGGCCAGCGTGACAATCGCGAGGTAGTCGCCGCGCAGTCGCAGGACCGGGAAGCCCAGAATCACACCCCACAGCGCTGCCAGAATACCGGACAGAGGCAGGAGCACCCAGAACGACAGGCCGAAATAGCTGGACAGGAGCGCGTAAGAGTAGGCGCCGATCGCGTAGAACGCCACGTAGCCAAGATCGAGCAAGCCAGCCAGGCCAACGACGATGTTCAGCCCCCAGGCCAGCATCACGTAGATCAGAATCTGGATACCGAAGTTATCCACCCACTTCAGCGAACCCTGCGGACCCGCGACGGCGTAGATGAACACCGGATAGAGCAGCAGTGCGACGAGCGCGATCTTCAAGAAATGTGTGTGGAAAAAGCCCTTTTCGGCCGAGATATCCAGCTCGCCACTACGCGCCTTCGCCAACTTGCGTGCATCAAGGTGCGGCCGCAGGAAGACGACGGTCAGGAAGCGACCGACGGCTGCAATCGCTACGAATATAGCCAGGAGGCCCCAGCGCTGAACAATGATGAGTTCGTTGCTGATATTCTGATCGGTCTTCAGGCCAACGTACAGCACGAACATGCCGAACGCGATCAGGGCAGCAAACAGAGCTTCTTTAATACCCGTCTGAACAAGTCCGGCTTTGGCGGGCTTGTCAGCGGAACGTACAACATTTTCCATGACGTTAAACCTTCTCGACTTCCGGCCGGCCCAGGATACCTGTCGGCTTGAAGATCAGCACGAAAGCGAGGATGGCGAATGTCGCCACATCCTTGTACGCGATGGTGAAGTAAGCCGACCACAACGACTCGATCAAACCGATCATCAGCCCACCCAGGACAGCGCCTGGAAGCGAACCGATGCCGCCGAGAACGGCCGCGGTGAACGCCTTCACACCCGGTACGAAGCCGTCGTTGAAGTTCACGACACCATAATACATCAGATACATGGTACCTGCGACAGCAGCCAGCGCCGCGCCCATGATGAAGGTGATGGAAATCGTCTGATCGACATTGACGCCCAGCAGCGCCGCCATCTTGCGGTCCTGCTCAGTTGCACGCTGAGCGCGCCCAAGCGACGTATGATTGACGAGGTACCAGAACACCGTTAGCAGCACCACCGTGATAAGGATGATTACGATCTGCTTCAGCGAGATGGAGATGCCGGCGACGTTGTATACAGTGCTGACCAGCGGCGGGATCGGCTTGTTGCGCGGCCCCTGGGTCACCTGGATGAAGTTCGACAGCGTGATCGACATGCCGATCGCAGTGATCAGCGGCGCCAGGCGGAACGATCCGCGTAGCGGACGATAAGCAACACGCTCGATCGTCCAGTTCCACAAGCTCGTCATCAACATTGCGATAAGGAGCATAACCAGCAGCAAAACTGCAACCGGAAGACCCGCAAACATGGAGGTGAGGACGAGAAAAACGATGAGGCCGGCGAAACCGCCAAGCATGAAAATATCGCCATGGGCGAAGTTGATCATGCCGATAATGCCGTAAACCATCGTATAGCCAATAGCCACAAGGCCATAGATGGATCCAAGAGTCAGCCCATTAACGAGCTGCTGGACAAAATATTCCATATACCATTTCCCCTGGATGCAAGCCGGTTTAGCCAACATCTCTTGTTATTAGAGCTTTTGATGCGCCCTTGATTAAGGATTTCATACCGCTTTCAAACCAAAAGGGAAGCGCAAAATCGCAAAGCTCCAAAGTTCTTTGCCGTTTTGGTGAAAATGACTTTTTTGCGACTAACAATTCGCTTTTTTTAACATGTGAAGCCCCAGAAAGCGCTTTTTGACTTTAGAATGGTGCAAACTGCAACACCATCCCGCTTTCGGACAATGCCGCGGCACGGGGCAGGCTGGATTCTGTCCCAGAAACTGTCGCTTGAATTTGGCAAGTTTCACTTGGCCGAGGGAATTGCTTATATAAAGGTGAAACGCTTCAGGTGAGCGCAACAAAAAGATCCGGAAGGCGAGCAATGCTCGAAACATTTGAGCGCGCCGCTCTCGAAGCGGGCAAAGCGATTATGAAGGTCTATCGGGAGGGATGCCCGACCGCCAGGAAGGCAGACAACAGCCCGGTCACCATCGCCGACGAGCGCGCCGAGCGCATTATCATTGCACAGCTTGAAGCCGCGTTCCCCGATACGCCGATTATCGCGGAAGAATCAGTGGCAGCAGGAAACGTGCCTGCGATCGGCAGATCCTTCTTCCTTGTGGATCCGCTCGACGGCACACGGGAATTCGTCGAGCGACGACGCGAGTTCACCGTGAACATTGCCTATATCAGCGGGGGACGCCCTCTCGCAGGGATCGTTTATGCCCCCGCCCTCGGCGTCGCCTTCGCTGGCGAGGACAGCAAGGCCGAGAAACTCCTTGTCGACGACCGTTTTCAGGTGACACGGCGGACGCCCATCCAGGTGCGTCCGCAACCGGCCGACCGGACGGCTTTGGCAAGCCGATCCCACAACAGCCCCCAGACAGATGTTTTTCTCGCCGCAAACGCGATCTCCCACTGCACCAACATCGGCTCCTCGCTGAAATTCTGCATGCTGGCTGAAGGCCTGGCCGACGTTTATCCGCGCTTCACGCGGACAATGGAGTGGGATACAGCCGCGGGGGATGCCGTGCTGCGCGCTGCGGGCGGCTCCACCGTAACGCTGGACGGGTTGCCGCTGACCTACGGCAAGACGTCTCAAATGCATGACAGCGACTTCGCCAACCCGAACTTCATTTCCTGGGGCGGCGCCAGATCCGCTTTGGAGCGGGCATAACCTCGTCGGAAAAACACGCAAAATCAGCGGGATGCGGCTTTCGCTGTCCACGTCTCATAGGGCGGCTTTTCTCTTGGCTCGGCTCTGCCCACAGGCGCTGGCAATCGCTTGCTTATCCCGGAGACCGGCTTTTATCTCCTGCAATTGACAGCAAGCACCCTCTCCTCCTCCGGGCACGAAACTGCGATCGAGGTAAATGGTACGACGGAACTCGCCTCTCTCGTCGGTTCCGCGTCGACCAGCGCAGCACGCGATATTGCCTGCACCGTGGCCGCATTGAACGAGGGAGACTGGCTGGCGCTCCTGCATCACGGAAGCGCACAATATGAGTTTGGAGCCGCAGAGACCGGGCTTTCGGCAATAATGCTCTAGATCGGTTCGATAAACGCCTAGAGCAGCCGATAGCGAAGTGCGCGAGCGATTGCCTGCATGCGGTTAACAGAGTCGAGCTTTCGCATCGCGCTCTTCAGGTAGCCGATGACCGTATGTGCGGAGAGATCGAGAATAATCGCGATCTCTCCACTGCTCTTTCCGGCGGCCGACCAACGCAGGCACTCGATTTCCCGGCTGCTGAGGTTCTCCATCGGTTGCTCAACAGGGTTCTGCTGCGCAAACAGCTCCAGAAACTCCATCGCCCGGAAAACCTGCTGCATTGCCTCTTCGCGAGCGAGACGCACGCGCTCACCCGAGAATGCGAATATGAAGTGCCGCAAATGCATGTCATGCAAGGCAAAGGCAAATGTGTCCTTGAGGCCATGGCCCCTGAAGTGCGCCGTCAGCCGGTCGTTTCCCTGGTTTGCAGCCGCGCTTTCGAATGGCGCCTTGTCACAGAAGACAGGCATCGCTGTCGTCTTGAGAGCCGAGACCAGCTTGCTGCAATAGAAGAGGTCAACCTCCTCATAGAGATCAATGAGCTCTTGCGGCCAGTTGCTAGCGAGATAGTTGCTGGCGAAGCCACTGCGGTCCCCGCGCGGAAACTCCGCAAACAAGTAGTGGTTGAATCCCGCCTCGACTGCCATCTCAGCCACGCAATCGTTGAATCGTTCCGAGGACATTTTCTGCGCGGACGCGATCCGCGAAAAAACAGCATCCCCCACGCCGTCGCGGACGGCGCGTTCTTGCTTCTTCATTTTCCTGTCCCTCGGCGGCTAGCTTCGCCTCAGCTTCTTCATTTCGTCGACCAGAATGGCCACGCGCCGCAGAGGAAAAGCAAAGGCACGTATCAAAAGGACACGAAGCAAACCTTAGTTATTCCGGGCACCACGAAGAGAACGGAGACGCGGTCTTGCACTAACAACTATGTTGCGGCGCTTATAAATTGACGTTCGTCAATTGCCCACTAGCCATTGCGCATGGCTCCTATGCGCTCATCACAAATTTACGCAGGGGAAGGCTACGAGGGCGCGCAAATTGCTTCCAGGAAGTCGACGCCTAAACTTCTTATCAAAGTGTTACTATGCGCTTAGGCAATTCTTAAATGTGACAAGCTAGAGTGACGGCCGTGGTCTTGAGTTGTGTAGAGAGTCCAATGACCGAAATGATACGTCCCCGAGTAAAATATGTCATCGGCCCCGATGGCAGCCCGCTGACGATTGCGGATTTGCCACCGCCGAATACCAGGCGCTGGGTTATCCGTCGCAAAGCAGAGGTTGTAGCGGCGGTTCGCGGTGGCCTGTTGAGCTTGGAAGAAGCGTGCGAGCGTTACACGCTGACTGTCGAAGAGTTCTTGTCCTGGCAGTCTTCCATTAACAGCCATGGCCTTGCCGGTTTGCGCACCACGCGTATTCAGCAGTATCGCCACTGACACGCCCATCCTGGGCAACGATTTTCAGATTCGGGCCGCTTGCATGTCCTGAGGGGGATATACAAACGGCCCGCAATCATTAACGCAGCCTGCAGACGCCCTGCTTTTATGCTGCGACAAGCCTCACCACGAGTTCCCTGCTCCATAGACCACTCGGCAGGAAAATCGGTCGGTGAGCCGGAATTGCTGCCGGCCTCGTACCGGCAGCAATTGTCCCCGCCTCTTCTCATCGAACACTGTGTCCACATCGCCCGCCTTGGCGCGGCCGGGATGACATGCCAATTTCCGACCGACAGCCGAATGTTGACGAGGAATGGCAATGAACATCAGGAATGAAGAGAATCCCTCCGGCGGCCGCTACGTTGCAGAGGTCAAGGGCCATCAGGCCGAAATGACCTATTCCCGCGCATCGCCGGCGCTTGTCATTATTGACCACACCGGCGTACCCGATGCGCTGCGCGGCAAGGGCGTTGGCCAGGCACTTGCTCTTCATGCCGTCGAGGAGGCACGCAAAGGGGGATGGAAGATCTTCCCGTTATGTCCCTTCTTCAAAGCGCAAGCGCAACGCCACGAGGAGTGGCGCGACGTCATTAACGGTTAGCCCAATAACGCCAAAAGCCATGTATGACGGACGTGACGGCCCGTCATGCATGGCTTTTTTCGAGGCGATCCCAAGGTGCCGACAGCACCCGTTTCCCGCCTTAGGCTCTTGCCCGGACTGCGCCGTCGCGCTCTTCGAGCGCGGCTGCACGTGCATATTCCGCCTGTATCTCTTCGAGCGCCTGTTCAAGCGCCTCTTCCTGCATCTTCAGTTCCTTGATTGAGACCTGAAGATTGTCCGCGCGCTGGCGAGCTGCCTTTGCGAAGGTCGGATAGGCGAAGTGATTCGGGTCGGAAATGCCGGACTTCTTTTCCTCGACGACGATCTGGCTCTCCAGATCCTTCGTCATCCTATCAAATTCGGACATCATCATCTGCAATTGCTGCAGTTGGCGACGTTTTTCGTTCACCTGAAACTCCTTCAGGCGAACTAGGCTCTCACGCGACTTCATACGCATTACTCCAGTGATGCGAGACCCCTGCTCCACTTTAAATCGCCCTTGCCGGCCGCTTTGACGCGGCCTGCTAAAAAATTTCCGTCGGTATTAACAAAAACCTACCGCTGGTAACCTTTCGTTTACGGGCATCGTTAATGATAGTGCCGATGATTTAAGGGTCGGTAAACACAACTACGCGATTTCCGATACTGTTTCATTGGTGAGTCGAATGAATCGCTTACCGGCCGTTCTTAATGTAAAAGTTAAGATCTGGCTTTGCGAATTCTCGTTGGAAAACAGCGGAATGGACAAAATATTTAATAAATTCGTTACCTCTTGCCAGAGTGAATCAGAATTTGTTAACCATTTCGTGGCAGCTTCCAAATCACGCAATGATGTATTCGGTATCGCGTAGGGGCCAGACCACCTTTCGGCGGCGGTAAAGGGGATAATAATGCGGGTACTACTCATTGAAGACGACAGCGCGACAGCGCAGAGCATCGAATTGATGCTCAAATCAGAAAGTTTTAACGTCTACACCACCGATCTGGGTGAAGAAGGCGTGGACCTAGGGAAGTTGTATGATTACGACATCATCCTTCTCGATTTGAACCTTCCCGACATGTCCGGATATGAAGTGCTCCGCACTCTCCGCCTGTCCAAGGTCAAGACACCCATCCTGATTCTCTCGGGCATGGCCGGTATCGAGGACAAGGTTCGCGGTCTCGGCTTTGGCGCCGACGACTACATGACCAAGCCGTTCCACAAGGACGAACTGGTTGCGCGCATACATGCAATCGTTCGTCGTTCCAAGGGTCATGCCCAGTCGGTCATCATGACCGGCGAACTGATCGTCAACCTCGACGCCAAGACGGTCGAAGTTGGTGGCCAGCGCGTGCACCTGACGGGCAAGGAATACCAGATGCTGGAGCTTCTTTCGCTCCGCAAGGGCACCACGCTCACCAAGGAAATGTTCCTGAACCATCTCTATGGCGGCATGGACGAGCCGGAACTGAAGATCATCGACGTCTTCATCTGCAAACTGCGCAAGAAGCTCGCAAATGCTGCCGGTGGCGCAAACTACATCGAAACCGTCTGGGGCCGCGGCTATGTTCTGCGCGAGCCCGACAGCGCCGAGTACGCCGAGACCGCCTGATACGTCAGCCCCTTTGCCACGACTGAGAAAATCCCGTCCTCTGTGGCGGGATTTTTTCGTTGTGACATAGAAAAAGCCGCCGTGGCGGCTTCGATCGTTGGCGGGTAGTCGCAATTATGCTGCGATAGCGCGGTGGCCGAATACGGCCGTCAGAATCTTGCGATCGAAGGGTTTGAGGAGGAAATCAGTCGCCCCTGCCCGCTTGCCCATCATCAGCTTCTTGAGGTCGGCCTCAACCACGCAATAGTAGATTTTGACGTCCTTGCCGCCTTCCATGCCGCGGATCGCCGAAATCAACTCGAGCGCGCGGTCCATGCCAGAATCGACGATCAGGTATTCTGGAAGTTCCACCTGGCAACTGGAGAGAGCTTCGACAACGTTGGAGGCTTCGATGACCATGAAGTCGAGTTCGGAAAGGATGCGCTTCCCCACCTTCCGAACGACGTCAGATGAGTCGGCGATCATAAACCTCTGCATGGCTGCTCCTTGCCCCAGCTTCTAATGCGGCTGGCGTGTTACCGACCAAGAATAGAAACATTAGGCTAAGGATTTATTACCTCGACGGTCGGATCGCCGTCGAGGTCCCTGCATCAAGCTGCGATGACGTCAGCGGTAAACGTAAGTTCTTCGGCGGTCGCGCTATGCCCGAGCGCCATACCGCATTCATCGGCAAGCAGCACGGTGTAGTAGGGCTGGATCGAGTGGGCGTCGATGGCTTCCTCGATTTCCCCCGTAGAGATCTCCACGAATTTCGGCGGCAGGCGCATCAGCTTGCCCTTCGCAACGATCTTGAATTTTGCGTCCAGTTCGGGGTTCTCAAGCGTGACTTCGATGACACCGCCACGTGGAATTGACGAATAGGCTACCAGGAAGAGATTGAGCAGCAACTTGACGCGGTTCTTGGCGATAATCGCGCGCGGACCAGTCCAGACAACCTCGGTCTTCTTCTCCGCGGCAGCAAAATCCTTCGCCGCACGTTCGGCTTCGCCGGTATCGATCGAAGCCCCGACCGATCCCGAGGCCCCGAAGGCAAGCCGGGCGAACTTCAGACGGACAGAGGCGTTGAGCGCGCTTGTCCTGATAAGATCCATCGCGTCGGCATCGGCGCCGCCCTCGTCCAGAAGCTCCAGACCATTGTTGATTGCGCCAACCGGCGAGATGACGTCATGGCAGACGCGGCTGCACAGAAGCGCGGCCAGGTCGGGGCCAGCAAGGGTGAGGTTTGGATTCTTCGACATCATAGTCTCCAGGAGGGCGGCAGGTTCATTCCGCCGCCTCTTTTGCGTCATTTAAATTGCGCGAAGTTTGCGGCCGTACTCAGCGCCATAATGACACCATATTTGGTAAACCGATTGTTAAGACCATACGCGCAAAATGAACGAAACGCCGGAAACGGCTCATCGTACCGACCATGATGAACGGATAACACCATGCGCGCCCATTTTTTCGGAAGACTCTCCGCCATCTGGCGGCTTCTCGTTGCGCTGACATTTTCGCCCCTCGCGCTTGTCCCAATGCAGGCATCGGCGCAGCAGTCTAACGGCGGCCAGTATTCGATGCAGGAAATCGTCGACGCTGGGCACTCGTTTTTCGGCTCGACCAGCGGCGGGCTGGCCAAGGTGATCGAAGCCGCCTTTCAGAAATACGGCCTTCCCAACGGCTATGTCCTCGGCCAGGAAGGTTCCGGAGCTTTCATCGCCGGTCTCACCTACGGCGAAGGCCAGTTGAATACAAAGAATGCCGGTGAGCATCCGCTCTACTGGCAGGGTCCGTCGCTCGGGATCGACTATGGCGGTCAGGGCACGCGCGTCATGATGCTCGTCTACGACCTGCCCTCGACCGACGCCATCTACGCGCGCTTCGGTGGCGTCAGTGGTCAAGCCTTCGTTATCGCCGGCTTCGGCATGACGCTTCTCAAGAACGACAACGTACTGGTGGTGCCGATCCGCACAGGCGTCGGTGCTCGCCTCGGATTGAATGTCGGCTACCTCAAGGTCACCCCTAATCCGACCTGGAATCCCTTCTGATTCCCATCGGCGCAGCGAACTCTCGCTCGCCGTGACCTATCCGCCACTTGCTCTACGCGTCAGGTCCGCTTAATCATTGGTCCTGACGCAACTCAACTTCTGGAAGCCGTGGCCGCGCCGTGATCGAATATGCTCTCTTGTTCGGATTGGGCTTCCTGGCGGCAGCGTTTCTCGTCTTTCTCGTGTCGCCTGCCGTCCACCGCCGCATCGTCTGGTATACGGAAAACCGTATGCGCGCGACCATGCCACTCAGCCCGCAGGAAGTGCGCGCGCAGAAGGATATGGTCCGGGCCCTCTATGCTGCCGAGAACGCCAAGACGACACAGGACCTCGTGCGCGAGCGCGAAAAGTCGCTGGCGCTGCAACTGAAGCATGACTCGCTGGCGCTCGACGCAGGACGGTTTGCCGCCGAGATCGAGGGGCTACAGGCGCAAATCAGCGACATGAGTGTCGAGGCCGCGGAACAGCGCTCGCACCTGCGCAAGGACGAGAACTACATTAGCCAGCTTAAGACGAGCCTCCACATCGCCGAGCAAGCAAGCGCCGCCAAGGAAGGCGAGCTCGACGCTCTTCGCACGCGCCTTAACAAGCTTGCGGAGCAGACCGACAATCTCAAGATCGATCTCGCAGCGCGCGATACCGAAATCGAGAGCCTGACGTTCAAGGCGAACGCAGTCCGCATCGAGCGCGACAATCTTCGCCAGGACGTGAACCTGCTGCAGAAGCGCGCCAAGGATGCGGAGCAGGCGCTCGCCCAGCATGAGCACGCAGTCATCCGGCTCGAGGACAAAGCGGGGCGCGATGCGGCGTCAACGGCCGACAAGGATACGCTTCTCGGACACCGCCAGCAGGAAATTACCAAGCTGAAGGAACAGATCAAGGCGGCGAATGCCGAGCTGCGCAAGGCAAACCGTGCATTGCGCAACGCTGGACTTCAGCCCGTGGTCGCAGATGCGGTTTCAGAGGAGCGGGCAACCGAGGAAACAATGCCGACTGAGCTCGACACAGCAGCGATTGCAGCGCGCCTGAGCGACGAAGTGCGCAAGCGCAGCGCCGCCGTCTCGGAACAACTTCTGAAAGCGAAATCCGACACCAGCCACGACGGTGCGATACGTGAAGAGATCGCCGGCATTGCTGCAAGCATGGTTGCATTGACCGCTATCAACGAAGGACCCTCCTCACCGATCCGCGACCTTCTGCCGGATGGCACCGACAATCAGGACGGAGAGCGTATCAACCTCGCGCAACGCGCCGCGACAATCCTGTCCGAACCGGGCTGAACTCAGATCAGCTTCGCTGCCGATGACATGGCAAAGAGGGCGATGCCGGTCGCCGTCGCCACATTGAGGCTGTCCAGTCCCTCCGACTGCGGGATCCGCGCGCTTTGAAAACGTTCCAGGAGTGCAGGCGGCAGCCCCTCGCCTTCCGTACCCACGACCAGCGCCATGCGATCGGTTGGCGGTATGGCTCGAATGTCGGTCTCCCCGCGCGGCGAGAGCGTCCAGATTGCAAAGCCACTCGCAGCAAGCCGTGTTAGAACGTCGAGCGCCGTGCCCTTCCGCTCATAGGGAACACTGAGTACGGAGCCGACAGAAACACGTAGCGCCTTGCGATAAAGCGGGTCACACGAAGTCTCATCGAGAAAGATGGCATCCGCCTTGAAGGCGGCCGCATTGCGGAACATCGACCCGGCATTGTCATGGTTGGAAATACCGCAGCCGACAAGGACAAGCGAACGATCGGGCAATCGGTCGACAAGCTCGGTTCCGACCACCTCTCGCCTGCCAAGGGCCAACACGCCTCGATGGAGATGAAACCCGACGATCCGATCTAGGACGTCCGCCTCTGCGACATAGACCGGCACGTCATCAGGCAGTCTCTCGAGGATTGGAGCGACGCCGTCGACACGGTTCCTGAGAAGCAGCACTTTTTCGGTTGCAAAGCGACCGCCGTGGCTCGCTTCCACAAGCACGCGAAGGACTACCGTGCCCTCCGCGATGAAGCGGTTCTGCCGGCCGGTCAGATCGCGCTCGCGGATGTCGCGAAAGTCAGCGATACGAGGATCGTCCGCGCTCTCGATGGCAACGAGGCGAGAGGCCATTGTCCTAGCCGCCGCTGACCGTCACATCGGCAACAATGCGCCCCGACTTGATATCGAAGATGAGCGACTTCTTGATTCCATCGGCTGTCGCGCCAAAGAACATGATCTGGCCTCCCGAGAGCGACGACGACTGGATGACGAAGCCCGACGGCAAAGTTGCCGTGACCGATACCGGCGCATCGGATGGAACACCGGCAGAAGTTACGGCTGTCGGTTCCTTCGCGGGCGCGCGCATCGCTTTGTAGACAACCGCGCCGAAGACAGCCATAAGGCTCACGAACATGATGACGCCTGAGACGATCTGCAGGCGGATCATCTTGCGCCGGACACGTTCCATCGCCGGATCCAGGGGCTTTTCGTCCTGATCGTCTTCTGGCTGGATATTCGTCATATGTGGCGTTCCGTTCTTTAAGTAATTCGGAGAAGAAGCGTCTTGAGCGACCCCTTTAAACAAGCTGCCGGCATTAGAAAAGTCCTCACCGCCGACGAGAACGCCGAAGGCCGTCTTGACGCGTGGATGACCGGACAGCTCGGCGAGGCGTTTTCGCGCAGCCGCGTGAAGGCGCTAATCAAGGAGGGCCAGGTCTCCGTGGGCGGCAAGATCCTCGCCGATCCGCAGAAAAAGGTTCGTCCAGGCGACACCTTCGAGATCCTGCTGCCCGAGCCGGAGGATCCGACGCCCAAGGGCGAGAATATCCCGCTCGATATTCTTTATGAAGACGATGACCTCATCGTCATTTCCAAGCCGGCCGGTCTCGTGGTGCACCCCGCGGCTGGCAATTGGACGGGCACGCTCGTCAACGCGTTGATCTATCATTGCGGCGACAGTCTTTCCGGTATCGGCGGTGTGCGCCGTCCGGGCATCGTCCACAGGCTGGACAAAGACACCACAGGTGTCATGGTCGTCGCCAAGAACGACATCTCCCATCGCCATCTGTCGCTGCAATTCGCCGACCATGGGCGGACCATGCCGCTGGAGCGGGCTTACCAAGCGATTGTCTGGGGCCGCCCTCGCACGCTGACTGGAACGATCGATGCACCGCTCGGCCGCGCCGTCGGCGACCGCACGCGTCGCGCCGTCAAGCGATCCGAGATGCAGGATGCCGACGAGGCGATCACCCACTACGAAGTGCTCGAACGCTTCCATGAGAATCCTGATGCCACGTCGCTAGCCTCGCTGGTCGAGTGCCATCTCGAAACCGGCCGCACCCATCAGATCCGCGTCCACATGGCACATATCGGCCATCCGCTACTCGGCGACACCGTCTACGGAGCAGGTTTCAAAACAAAGGCAAACCTGCTTCCGGATGCCGCCAGGAAGACCGTGAATGCCTTCGGAAGACAGGCGCTCCACGCCTACATGCTGCAATTCGAGCACCCTCGCACCGGCGAGGTCATGCACTTCGAGGTGCCTCTGCCCGAGGACATGGAAGAGTTGGCAGACGCCCTGCGTGCGGAGCGAGAGTAACGCCTTCGTGAAGCGGTGTATGGTCTTGAACCCCTGTTCCGCCATACTTATCTGTATATTGACTTAGTGCGGGCTTGGATAAAGCCGCATGTCCCGGTTTGCCTTTCGACGCAGGGGCGCGTTCCATTGGGAACCGGAATTCAGATAGGAGGGTGCTTTATGGCCCGAAATAACTTGCCGTCCATTACCGCCGGCGAAAACGGTCTCAATCGCTATCTCGACGAAATCCGCAAATTTCCGATGCTGGAGCCGCAGCAGGAATACATGCTGGCGAAGCGCTATGCGGAACACGGCGATCGCGAAGCGGCACACAAACTCGTCACCAGCCACCTGCGCCTCGTTGCGAAGATCGCAATGGGCTACCGCGGCTATGGCCTACCAATCGGCGAAGTCGTCTCTGAAGGCAATGTCGGCCTGATGCAGGCCGTCAAGAAGTTCGATCCGGAGCGCGGCTTCCGTCTTGCCACCTATGCCATGTGGTGGATCAAGGCCTCAATCCAGGAATACATCCTGCGTTCGTGGTCTCTGGTGAAGATGGGTACGACCGCCAACCAGAAGCGGCTGTTCTTCAATCTGCGTCGCCTCAAGGGCCGTATCCAGGCCATTGACGATGGCGACCTGAAGCCGGAACACGTTGCTGAGATCGCCACCAAGCTGAACGTCTCCGAGGAGGAGGTCGTTTCGATGAACCGTCGCCTTTCCGGCGATGCCTCGTTGAACGCACCGATCAAGGCCTCTGAAGGCGAATCCGGTCAATGGCAGGATTGGCTCGTCGACGACCATGACAGCCAGGAAGAGGTTCTTATCGAACAGGATGAGCTCGACACGCGCCGCCGCATGCTGGCGAAGGCGATGAGCGTTCTGAACGACCGCGAGCGCCGTATCTTCGAGGCACGTCGCCTCGCGGAAGATCCGGTGACCCTGGAAGACCTCTCGTCCGAATTCGACATTAGCCGCGAACGCGTTCGTCAGATCGAGGTCCGCGCCTTCGAAAAGGTCCAGGATGCCGTCCGCAAGGACGCTCTCGAACGCGCCAAGGCCGTTCGCGTGGTCGAAGCGACCGCGTAACGCCATTGCAATTTCAAATCAAAAAGGGCGGGACCGATGGTCCCGCCCTTTCTTTTATCCATTCGACAGGCGCTTATTGGCTGGTCGATACATCGCCAAAAGCAGCCCATTCCTTGATCGCGGCGTTGAACGCCTCGCCGCCCGTAGTACCCTTCTGCATCGTCAGAAGCGCGCGGCGACCATTGCGGTAGGTGATCGGCATATCGATCCAGTCGCGGCTTGAAAGGAGATCGAGGTTCGCCTTGCGCGCATCCGGATAGTCGTTCAGCGCGATCATGTGGAAATCGTCGGTGATCTTTGCCGGAACGGCAATCAGGGCGTCGCCCCGATCCTGTTCGGTTCGCTTCATCGAGATACGCTGAACGCTCTCGATAGCGCCACCCTCAAAGTTCGGCGGCAGCGAGAAAACCACCTCGACGATGTGGCTGGCCGGCAGCGACGCATCGGAATTGCGCTTGAAGGTAAGCTGCGCCGACAGATTGCGTTCTGGAACAGTCACGGTCCCCTGTACGGTCGCTTCCTGCCTGCCATCCGGGCCTGTCTCGTGCTGAAGACTCCAGACGACCGAGCCCTGGATGGCGGTCGGTGAACTCTGACCGATCCGCTCTTCGTACAGGAACATCTTCTCGGAGGAGCCGACCGGCGCAGCTTGCGTGGCTCCAGCCGCCGGCGGCGTCGTCGCGGGTGCGGTGGCAGCCGGGACGGCAGGTGTCGTCGAGGTCGCGGGCGGCGTCGGATCCGCTGCAGCAACGTTCTGCTCGGCTACCGACTTTCCTTCCGCCGTAGGCGTTCCCGGAACGGAGGCCGGACCGTTGTCGACTTCGGTGCCATCGGCAAGAAGCCGCTGGTTGAACTTGTTGTTGACGGAAGCCCCGTCATTCAAGGACGCAACTTCCTTGTTTGCCTCAGCTGGCTTCGCATCGCTCCTCTGGGGCGCCGCATCCGGCTTGGCAGGCGTCTGCTCGTTCTTCGCGCTCTGCGAGGGAGCAGCGCTGACGAGGTTTTTCACCATTGACGACAGCGCGTCCCGATTGATCCAGGCAGCGTATCCGCCACCACCGACCACGCCAAGCGCAATGAGGATCGTCACGATGGAGCCAATGCCGAAGCGACGGCGCTTCGGCTCCATGCGCAGGTTCTTACGCTGGAACTTAGCAGCAACAGCACTGTCGAGATCGGCGGCCGGAATGCCATCATCATCTTCGGCAACCACGCCGCGGTTGTCGTATCCGCGAAGCGGCTTTGCCTCCTGCCAATTGGTTTCCGGTACAGCTTTTGCCGGCGTCCCATGAATTTCGGAGAAGAGATCGCCGTCATCGAAATGAGCGTTGATCGGAACTTTCTTGCCGTTTTCGATCGGTGGCAGATCGTCGAAGGCTGCGGCCTCCCAGGAGAAGCCCTCATTCGCGGCGGGCATCTTCACGCCGCCCGGCGTATGGTCGAATCCCGTGATGACGTCTTCAAACGCGCGCGCCGCTTCGTTGGCCGGAGCAACCGGCGCAGATTCCGAAAACTGCCTGAGTTCTTCGAGCGCCCAATCCGTCTGCGCATCCTTGGCCGGAGGTGCAGGCGTTTCCTCTACTGGCTCTGCCCACACCGGATCGAAATGCGCAGCGGCATCCGCTTGGAGCGGCTCCTCCTGGCTGCGATCCACGAATTCTTCCGGCGGACGATCCAGCCCATAGACGGGCTCGACAAGGCGATTGGTCAGGTCGTAGTCGCGAGCAATTGGCTGCAGAACCGGCTCTTCGTCGGGCGGCTCGGGCGGCTCGACAACAGGCTCCTCGACTGCGCCAACATACTCCTCGTGACCGTACTGCTCCTCGCGAGCGACGTCGTCTTCATGAGCGGCCCGCCAATGCTCGACAGGCTCGGCTTCCCCGACAGGAGCGCGCGGCTCTTCATGCTCCCAATGTGCGTCCTGCTGCGCGGTGTGTTCCTGTTCGGCAGCGACAGGCTCCTCATAATGAGACGTAGGTTCTTCGTGATAGGGCGCAGGCTCTTCGACCGGCTCTTCGTAGGCAGGCGCAGGTTCTTCGGCTGCCATCTGCTCTTCGTGAACCGGCGTTTTATGCGCCGGCTCCTCGACCACAGCTTCGCTGGCAACCGGTTCGGGAACGGCCGCTTCCGGCTCGTTGGCCGCTTCGGCGCTTGCCTCAACCTCAGGCTCGGCGGCTAGCGCTGCATCGTCGACCAGAACGGCATCTGCGTGTTCGGCTTCGACTTCGCGGATTGCAGCTTCGAGTTTTTCAAGCTGCCGTTGCAGCATCGCTTCCGGTGGGCGCGGCTTCATATTCTCGAGCTGCCGCTGAACAGCACCGCGAGCACGCTCGTAGACTTTCACCCGCATCTCGGGAGTATTTTCAGACAGGCCGTCAACCGCCCGCCGGATAACTGCGATAAAATCCGCCATTCGTACTTTCTCTAAGAGTGCGGTCCGCCCTGCGAACCGCACAAATAATGACCCGCGACCTTAGTCCTCAAACGGATCGGTCACAAGTATCGTGTCGTCGCGCTCAGGACTTGTAGACAAGAGAGCGACGGGCGCCCCGATCAGTTCTTCGACCTGGCGAACATACTTGATTGCCTGGGCCGGCAGATCAGCCCAGCTGCGTGCGCCGACAGTCGATTCCTTCCAGCCTTCCAGCGTGATGTAGATCGGCTCTACGCGGGCCTGGGCAGCCTGGCTAGCCGGAAGATAATCGATCTCTTTGCCGTCAAGCTTGTAGGCGACGCAGATCTTCAGTTCGTCGAGACCGTCGAGAACGTCGAGCTTGGTTAGCGCGATGCCCGTGATGCCCGATGTCTTCACCGTCTGGCGGACCAGAACCGAATCGAACCAGCCGCAGCGGCGCGGACGACCGGTATTGACGCCGACTTCGCGACCAACTGTCGAAAGATGCTTGCCGATCTCATCGTTCAGTTCGCACGGGAACGGACCTTCGCCCACGCGCGTCGTGTAAGCCTTGGTGATGCCGAGAACATAGCCGATTGCCGTCGGGCCGAGACCCGAGCCGGCGGCGGCCTGACCGGCAACCGTGTTCGACGAGGTGACGAAGGGATAGGTGCCGTGGTCGTTGTCGAGCAGCGCACCCTGCGCACCTTCGAACAGGATGCGGGCACCGGCCTTGCGCTGGTCGTCGAGGATACGCCAGACCTGGTCGACATAAGGCAGAACCTGGTCGGCGACTTCGTTCAGTTCCTTCTCGAGCGATTCCACCGAAATCTCCGGCAGTCCGAGGCCGCGGCGCAGCGCATTGTGGTGCGTCAGCAGACGGTCGATCTTGGCCGGCAGCGCTTCCTTGTCGGCCAGGTCGATGGCGCGGATCGCGCGGCGACCGACCTTGTCTTCATAAGCCGGGCCGATGCCGCGGCGAGTGGTACCGATCTTGGTTCCGCTGTTGGAAGCCGCGTCTTCGCGGAAGCCATCGAGGTCGCGGTGCAGCGACAGGATCAGCGGTGCGTTGTCCGCGATGCGCAGCACCTCGGGCGTTACATTGACACCCTGCGCGCGCAGCTTCGCGACTTCGGCGACGAAATGATGCGGATCGACGACGACGCCATTGCCGATGACACTGAGTTTGCCGCGCACGAGGCCGGATGGCAGAAGGGCAAGCTTGTAGCTGACACCGTCGATGACCAGCGTGTGGCCCGCATTGTGTCCGCCCTGATAGCGCACGATCACATCGGCGCGTTCCGAAAGCCAATCGACAATCTTGCCTTTGCCTTCGTCACCCCATTGCGAACCGACTACAACTACGTTCGTCATTCACGTCTTCCTGTTAAAGGCGGATTTAACCGCACCCTTCTCAAACCCGCGCATCTATAAAGCTTTGTCACCGGGAAATCGACCCTGTTATGCCGCCGAAATCGGCTTTTTACGTGACAAATCAGCCATCATCGGGCTATTGGCCGATCATGTCCCAAGGTTGAGAACCACATCGCCGTCATCTGGAAGAATCGCCTGTGCAGGTCGCCGCTTATATTTCTCTCGTCGTCGCGGCACTATGCTGGGGCGGAAACGCGGTGGCGGGCAAGCTCGCGCTCGGGCACGTCAGCCCGATGACGCTGACGTTTCTGCGCTGGTTCCTTGCGACGGCACTCATTGCCGCCGTTTCCGTACCGCAATTGAAGCGCGACTGGCCGATCGTCCGCAAGAACCTGCCGCTGCTCTTCTTCTACGGCATCATCGGCTATACGCTTTTCAACGCGATGCTTTACTCGGCCGTCCAGTACACAACCGTGATCAATGTTGCGATCGAGCAGGCCGGGATCCCGATGCTGATCTTCCTGCTGAACTTCGTCTTCTTCCGCACAGGCGTTTCTACAGCACAGATAGTCGGCTTCGCCATGACGCTCGGCGGCGTCGCATTGACCGCCGCGCATGGTGACCTGACGACCCTGCTGCAGCTCGGTCTCAACCGTGGCGACGGCCTCATGCTGATCGCCGTAGCCGCCTATTCTGTCTACACGATTTTTCTACGCTGGAAACCGCCCCTTGATTGGCGCACGCTGATGGCGATCCCCGCCCTCGGCGCGACGCTGACAGCAGTGCCACTTCTCATCTGGGAGGGCACGCAAGGTGCTGTGCAATTGCCAGACAACAAGGGCTGGCTGATTGCCTTCTACACTGCCATCTTCGCGTCCCTGCTTGCCCAGATCCTCTATATCAAGGGCGTCGAGGCGATCGGCGCAAATCGCGCCGGGCTCTTCATCAACCTCGTGCCGGTCTTCGGAACGCTGTTGTCCGTGGCGCTGCTTGGCGAGCATCTTCGACCGTTCCATGTGATCGCGCTTGCGCTCGCTTTGGGCGGCATTGCCATCGCCGAAAAAGGCCGTCCCCAGCGCGCAGTCTCGACCGTCCCCGCCTCGCCTATGGACTAGGCTGTGGTGACAATTTAACTATTTGATCCATAGCATGATGCTCGCGAGCTTTATGAAGCCGAGGAAGTTGTCGGCGATCTTGTCGTAGCGCGTTGCGATACGCCGCCATTGTTTGAGCTTGGCGAAGAAGCTCTCAATGCCCCATCGCTGTTTGTAGGCAAGGCGATCATAGGCATGTTGGTGCTTGCGATGTCGGCGTGGCGGAATGACTGGCTCGCCGCCTTGATCAAGAATGATGTCATGCAAGCTGTCGGCATCATAGGCGCGATCCGCGAGCACCTGTTTGGCTGGGAGTGCGCGGATAAGGTCGCAAGCCGGTGCCATGTCGTTCTGTTGTCCAGGGCCGAGTTGAAAGCGAACCGGCAATCCCAGTGCATCAACTACCGCATGGATTTTGCTGCCAAATCCACCTCGGGAGCGGCCGAGAGCCTGGGCTTGCGCTCCCCCCTTTTTCGCCGCCGGCGGCTTGGGCCTGCGCCCGGATAACCGTGGCGTCGATGGACAACCACTCCATGTCCGGATCGACAGAAACTGCTTCGAAAATCCGGTCGAATATGCCCTGCTCGATCCAACGGTAATAGCGCCGTTTGACCGTCTGATAGGGACCAAAACGGTCTTCCGGCAGATCACGCCAGCGCGCTCCGGACCGGGCAAGCCACAGTATCGCGTCGAAGAACCGACGCCCATCACTGCGAGGACCGCGCCTGCCTTTGCGACCACCGGGCACAAACGGCTTCAGCCGCTCCCACTGGTCATCTCGAAGAACCTCACCATCCATCGCCGACCTCCAAAGTCAGCGTTGAATCTGATTTGCGACTCGAATGGAATCCCGGATCGTTAAATTGTCACCACAGCCTAGAGCTTTCAGAAAATTGAAACGTTCTGCCGGAGCAGGTTTTCGACAGGGCAGGAACGATTGATGAAGGACATACCCCAAGGTACGTCCGAGCCGGTCGCCGCTGTTCCTGGCGGAACGATGCCCGGCCTCACGGGCCGCCTGATCGACCGACCGACTCCGTTTGAGCCAACAGAACGCTTCGATTTAACCCCGAAAGGCGCTAGCCGAGTTCCAGGGTCGTCACGCCGAAAATGCTCCTGAGCGGAACGACCGGCGCTGTGCCCCGATACATCCGCGCCGTTTCGAAGACGGGCGCCAAGCCCAGGCTCTCGGCAAGTTCAATGGCCTCGCCATTGTTGGTGGGAACATCGATGAAGACCTTCGCTCCCTTGGCATGCTGCGCCAGAACCGAAATCAGAGCCGCCGCGCTATCCCTGTCGCCTGCAAACAGCGGGCCGATCTTGTAGCCCTCGTAGCAACGGCGGATGGTTCCGTAGCCGCGAATCTTGCCACGCTTGCGCACCACTGCCGAGTGCCTGTCCTTGCGAGTAGCACACCATGACGCCACGAAGGTTGGCCGCGGCGCCGGAAAGATCATCGCGTCATAGCGCAGCAATCCGTCGAGTCTCTCCGAGACAGCGTGGGCAACCAGTGTTGATTCCGGCAAGGCAGAGATCACGCCACCATAGCGAACCGTCCGATAGGCCTCTTCGAACCCGGCCTTTCGGTAATTGTCCTGTTGTGCGGGCACACCATCCAGACCGATGCTACGGCCCTCAGCCGACATCATCCCGGCATTCCAAATGGCCTTGCCGTAGCCCCTGCCCCGAAAATCCGGATGGACGATAAAAAGACCGAGGAAAGCAAAATCCTCGCCATATTTGACGACTGAGATCGAGGCGACGGGCACCTCCCCGATCACGCCCACGAAAAATCCCGACGGGTCCGCATCGTGAAAGGCAACCGAATCGTCGAGGCCGGGATTCCATCCCTCCTGACGTGCCCACTCGAGCACTAGCTCCAACTCACCGGGTCGCATCGGACGAACGGTAAACTCCGAATTCATGCAACGTCCCTAATCAGATCGACCGCAGTTGAGAGCCTGCGGGATAAATAAAGATCAAAGTCTAACAGCCGTAAAGCCACCCGACGGCAAAGAAACATGTTCATGGCTGAAGCGATCTGCAGCGATCGTCATGAAGTACGAGCCGAAATTCTTTGCATCGCAATCATCATGGAACAGGGAGATTACAATCTCAAGATAATTACTTAATAGAGCATGAAGACGGGTTAAGAGCCATAAGCTGTTCGAAAATCGGACAGCCATCGCTTTCGCATCAGCTAAGAAAAAAGCGCCTAACCGATGGCGATGACCTCGAGTTCTTGACCGCCGACGCTGACGACATCTCCAACCGTCTTGCCGGTGAGAGCCCTGGCCACCGGGGATACGAAGGAAATCGATCCGGTTTTCGGATCGGCTTCATCCTCTCCGACGATACGGTAGGTCTGCACGCGTCCGTCGTCCCGGCTGAAGGTCACGCTGGTTCCAAAGGCGACGACATCAAGCGAAATCGGCTCAGGGATGACCTGCGCCGTACGGACTCGGGCAGCAAAGTAGCGCAGATCCCGCAACGGATTTGCCGCCTGTCGCCGCCGTTCGTTCACGTCTTCAATGGAGTTCGCGGCATCGTAGGCCTCGCGCGCTTGCTGCAGCTGCAATTCCAGGGCCTTGAAGCCCGCTTCCGTAACGAGGTTCGGATGCGGCGAAATTGGACGGTCCGGCAAAAGTGTTTCCGAAGCAGCTTCGGCACTTTCTTCTTTGACGAAGGCTACACTCAATGTCAAAACTCCGCTTTGTGGTCTCTGGTCTCGCAGCGCATAGGCGATGGGTCGCCACCGCGGTCGATCTTATACCATCTCTTCCACTGGTCACAGCCGCACTTGAAGAACGACTGCCCTTCGCCCTTCCAAACAAGCCATTTGAGCCAGTGTTTGCCACAAACCGCCCGGTCGATTTCCGCAGACTAGTCGGTCGCCGAGTGGAATTATCCCCGCTTTCTCCAGCCGAAATAGGATCACATTCCCATTCATTACTGTGGAGCCTTTTATGTTTCTCGGTCTCAGTGTCAATCCAACGCAAGCAGCGCGTCGCGCCATACCAAAGCGGCGTTCTATCGTCGCCTTCGGGGACAGCCTGACAGCAGGCGCGGGCGCGTCAGACCGAGAGCGGGGCGGAGATGATCGTGTCGGAGAGACCGCGACCGTGCGGCTTCTCAACTTCACTCCCCGCCTGATCGGGCGTGACCGAGGCCAGCGGGACATTCAGGACCGCACTCACCTGATCTTCGCTCGCGAAGCCGCCGATGGAAAACTCTCGTAGCAGGGCACCCCCCGACGCCCGCACCCAACGCCACGATGGCCATGATGCCGAGCACCAGACCTTTCCGCGGATAGGACGGCTCGATCGGGGCAAGGGCTGCGGAAACCACGCGACCGTCAGCCACCTGGAGGCTGGCTTGGGCTTCAAAGTCCTGCAATCGCGTCAAAAGGTTCTGGTACTGCACGCTCGCGACCTGTGCCGACTGCTGGAGCGCGTAGAATTGTGTCAGGACCTCCGCCGATAGACCGCGCCCGTACCCCCCTGGTGCGCATCGGATGTCGTCTCGCCAAACTGCGCATCCGCAAGCCGTAGTTGCGAGAGAGAACCGGCTGCCTGGAGATCACTATGGGATGTGACGAAAAGGTAGAGATTGCGTTCATTCTGCGCAAGCACATCTCTGGCGGCCGTCACCTGATGTTCAAGGATCTTCCCGGCTGAAACGGTGTTCGCCACTTTGGCTTCGACCTGCTTCCTGAGGTAGACGGTCGTTCCAAGATTCGCGAGACGCGCGGCTTTGTCCGCATCATCCGATGTCACGCCCACACTGATAAGATAGGTCAAGCCTTCGCGGCGAACCCGAACGGCATCCTTGAAAGCCGACAGCACTTCACCCGGCGCCGCATCGCCTGAGGGCGTGTCGGCAGCGAGCCCAGCGGCGGAGAGTAATCGGCCGTTGAAACGGTTGAGAGCAAACTCTGGATCGGAGAGAAGCTTGCCGTTCCTGATTGCCTCCAGCAGCACCGCATCGGATTGAATGATACGAACCTCGCCTTCCACCCGGGAATTATCGGTAAGGCCGCTACTCGTGGCAGCGTCCGGGTCGAGCAGATTCTTCGAACTTGTATCGACAAGAACCAACGATTGGGCGGTGTAGCGAGGTGTGAACGAGAAGACGATGACGAGGCTCAGCAGGAAGATCGGCAATCCCACCAGCAATATTGTCCGAGCCTGTCGGTGGGCCAATCCAATCAGCATTCGAACGTCTGCGACATCGTTCATGCGAATGCAACCCTTCAACTCGTTACAGCAAAATACTCGCTAAGGTTTCATCGCGCGAACAATTATCACAACAAAAAGGCTTCACAACCAAAAATAAGCCTATTGGATTATCACCCTCTGCATTCGAAGGAGCCCTGTCGGATGGCCGATGACCATCCGACAGCAGTGGCTTACCGGTACGGCTCGAAGAGCCTGTGGATGGCGTCGATTTCATTCTGCCTGATATCGTGACCACCTGCATGCCATTCCGTCGTGACGGAAGCGTGTTGGCTCTCGAAGTAATCCGCCAGGGCCTTCGTCACGGGCGCAGGGCTGATCGGGTCGCGTTCGCCTGCCGTGATCAGTATCTTGCGCCCGCTCAAGGCGGGATTTGCCATCGGTTGGAACGGGATCAACGGATGCATCAGAACCGATGCATCGAACAATCCCTTCTCGATCAACACATTGGCGAGGATATTTGCCCCATTTGAGAAACCCAGGCCGAGCACGTCGCTTGCCTCATGTTGCTTCGCCAGCGCCGCGACAAAGGATGCAAGCTTCTCGGTTGCACGGGCGAGGTCCGCCATGTCGTAGACGCCCTCGCCGGTACGCTTGAAGAAGCGTGCGGCACCAAACTCCGAGACGTCCCCACGCGGAGAGACAATCGTCGCCTCCGGCAGCAGGCGCCGCCCGAAATCAAAGAACTGGTTTTCATCCCCGCCCGTTCCGTGCAGCACGAACAGAATGGGCTTTCCGGGTGCACCGGCCTGCAGCCGGTGCACATAGCTGTTATCGGTCATTGTGCGTCCCCTTTAAGCCTCAAGCGGCTGCAAGTGCTGCTCGATGAGAGCGCGCAAGTGCTGGTGCTGGTGTGGCAGCTTCAGTGCCTCGCCAAGATGCGCAGTGTCTTCGTCCCGGTTGAAGCCGGGCTCGTTGGTCGCAATCTCGAACAGGATGCCGCCCGGGGTCCGGAAGTAGATCGCCCAGAAATAGTCACGGTCGATGACGGGCGTGACCTGGTAGCCGGTATCCATCAGCGCCTTGCGGACCTCAAGCTGTTTCGCACGATTTTCTACGGCAAAGGCCACGTGATGCACGGACCCTGCACCTGGCAAAGCGCGTGAAACGTTCGGCATGGTTTCCAGATCGACGAGATGCGCGCCATTCCCACCCGGAATAGTCAGGCGCTTGACACCATCACGCTCTTCCTGGACTTCGTAGCCCATGAACTTGAGCAGTTCTGACGTGGCGCCATCGTCACGCAAACGCATGGCCACCGAATGGAAGCCACGAATCGCGTTTTCCTCGCTGATACCACCGTGTGTCCAAGGCTGGCGGCTGTCATCCTTGACTTCGACAAGGGCAAAGCCATCACCATCGGGACCGGCAAAATTCAGACGCTTCTCGCCGAATGTCTCCTCAGTCTTCAGGCCGGTGACATTCAACTTGTTCAAGCGATCGCTCCAGAAGCCGATCGAGCCCTGCGGGACCGAGAAAACGGTGGTTCCAACTTCACCGGTTCCCGGACGACCTTGCGCCATCTTCGGAAATGGGAAGTACGTCATGATCGTGCCGGGTGCACCGGTTTCGTCACCATAATAGAGGTGATAAACGTCGGGCGCGTCGAAATTCACGGTCTTCTTGACGCGACGCAGACCGAGGGCGGTAGTGAAGAATTGGTTGTTTGTGCGGGCATCCTCCGCCATGGACGTGACGTGGTGCAGACCCTTGATTTGATCGAGCATTTAAGACCCCTTTCTTGCCCGCCTCGCGGGCTTCGTATGGGGTATAGATGATCGCTCCGGACCAATTGGAATAGCCCCGAGGACCGGAACGCATTGTCTCTTTTTAGTGAACGACAAAAGCCAATCGTTCAGAAGAGTTGGGCGTCGCCGGGGTTCGTCGGCAATTGCCAGTCGATTGGCCCTCGACCGTGCGTCTGCAAAAACGCATTGGCCTTGGAGAAATGGCCGCAACCGAAAAAGCCGTTATGAGCGGAGAGCGGAGACGGGTGTGGCGCCTTCAGCACGAGGTGACGTCTTATATCGACGAAGGCTGCCTTGCGCTGGGCATAGGAGCCCCAGAGCATGAAGACGACGGCATCGCATTCATCGTTGACCTTGCCAATGACGGCGTCGGTGAATCGCTCCCAGCCCTTGCCCTGGTGCGACGCGGCCTGGGCCTCCTCCACAGTGAGCACGCTGTTCAGCAACAGGACGCCCTGCCGTGCCCAATGCTCCAGAAATCCGTGTCGCGCCGGTGTAATCCCCAGATCGCTCTGCATCTCCTTGTAGATGTTGACGAGTGAAGGCGGAATGCGAACGCCTGGTCGAACACTGAAACACAGGCCGTGCGCCTGCCCTAGCCCGTGATAGGGATCCTGGCCCAGAATCACGACCTTGACGTTTGCCAGCGGCGTCAGATCGAGCGCACGGAAATATTCCGATCCCTTGGGAAATATCCGTTTGCCTCCCTGCTTCTGTGCGACGAGGAACGCCTTGAGCTGCTGCATATAGGGGCTGGAAAATTCGCCGGCGAGAGCGTCCCTCCAGCCCTCCTCCAGTGCGATTGATTGTTCATTCATCGACGATCCTCGTCGGCGCGTGGGCGCCTCCGGCTTGTCTCGAGCCGGGAATTGGCAAACATTTTATTGTTCATCGGAGTTCACTATCTACGGACACCTAGTAGATTGAGGTCGAATCGCTGGCGAATTCAAGCGCATCCGGGGCTTATTCAGAATGAAATTCGGAACCAGTGGGCTTCGCGGCCTGTCTGTCGACCTTAAGGGCCGGGCTTCGGCGCTTTATGCCACAGCCTTTGGCCGCTATCTGCTCGACCGTGGAATGACCCGCCCGGGTGACACCATCCTGATCGGTCATGACTTCAGGGATTCCAGCCCGGAGATCGTTGCAAACTGTGCCGATGCACTTGATCGCCTTGGATTCAAGGTCCGCGGCTGCGGCACGGTGCCAACACCGGCGCTGGCGCTTTACGGACTTCAGAAAAAAGCCGCGGGTCTCATGGTGACAGGCTCGCACATCCCAGCCGATCGCAATGGCATCAAGTTCTACCGGCCGGACGGAGAAATCGACAAGACGGACGAGGCTGCGATCACGACTGTCGCGACAGAACTCGACCGTGCCGGCTTTACGTTTGTCCCCCGCAGTGC